>NZ_JADJKT010000005.1:0-239425 GCF_016705895.1 Candidatus Villigracilis affinis
CCGCTGCGCGACGAATTCATCCAAACTGTGCGCCTCCTTTTCTCGACCTATGCTGAGTCGCTCGACCCTGTAAAGAATCTCATCTTAGGCAGGTCCCCGCGCCGCGAAAATGAATCGGATGAAGCCTATGACCGCCGCATCCGCTCACAATACGTGGACCGATGCCGCTTCATCCTGCCTGCCGCCGCCAACGCCAACGTGGGCATGACCGCCAACGCCCGTGTCATCGAAATGGTCATCCGTAAAATGCTCTCGCATCCGCTTGCCGAAGTGCGCCAGATCGGCGAAAAGGTAAAGGAAGTGTCGAAGGCCGAAACGCCCACTCTGGTCAAGTATGCGGATGTGGTGCCGTATCTTGTTGAAACGACTGCGGAGATCGCAAATTGGAAATCGGAAATTGGAAACGTTCAAACAGACTGGTGCAAATTAATTGATTTCGACAAAGACGGCGAAAAGAATATCCTCGCCGCCGCTTTGTATCGTTTCAATGAAATGCCATATGCAGAAGCGCTGGCTTACGTCAAAGCGCTGAAGAAAAAGGAACGCGAGCAGCTTGCCGAGGCCCTGCTTGGAAAACTCGGCAAATATGACGTTCCTCTGCGCGAACTGGAATACGCCACCTACACCTTCGATCTCGTCATGGATCAGGGCGCGTATGCCGAGTTCAAACGTCACCGCATGATGACCCAGACCCCGCAGCGGCTGACGACTCGGCTTGGGTACACGATTCCGCTTCTCGTAACAGAAGCAGGCTTCGGGTTAAAGTATGAAGCGGCGATGCAGTCGGCAAGTGAAATGTATGAGAAGTTATACGCGTTCAACCCCGATGTCGCGCAGTACATTGTCCCCAATGGATTCAATCGCCGTGTGCTGGCGCAATTCAATTTACGTGAGGCGTTCGCGTTCTGTCAGTTGCGCAGTGCGGCGAACGCGCATTTCTCGATCCGCCGTGTGGCGCAAAAGATCTACGAAGAGATGTCGCGCGTTCACCCGCTGCTGACGAAGTACATGAAACTGCGCGAAGAGACCTGGCAGCAGGTTGAAGAAAATTATTTACGCACGCAGGTTTGAAAATGAAAAAGGCGGAGCGTGATGCTCCGCCTTTGCTTTTTAATCGTCGTCTTCGTCTTTCTTGATCTCGAAGATCTCGTCAATTCTTGCCATGATCTCGGGTGTGATCTTTTCGATCACATCGGCGGCCTTCATGTTCTCGTGAACCTGTTCCACGCGGCTCGCGCCCGTGATGACCGTGCTCACGAACGGATTCTTCACACACCACGCCAGTGCAAGTTGTGAAAGTGTGCAATCAAGTTCTTTTGTGATCGGCTCCAGCGCATTCACCTTTGCAAGCTTCTGCTTGTCGGTCAAGTGATTTTGAAGCCAGTCATACCCCTTGAGCGCGCCGCGGCTGTCTTTGGGAATGCCGCCTTTATATTTACCAGTCAACAACCCTGAAGCCAGCGGACTCCAAATGGTGGAGCCGTAATTGTATTCCTTGTAGAAACGTTCGTAATCGCCTTCCATGCGGTTGCGGACGAACATGTTGTACTGCGGCTGCTCCATGGCAGGTTTGTGCAAATGATGGCGTTCCGCGATCTGGATCGCTTCAATGATCTCCGAAGCCGCCCACTCCGAAGTTCCCCAATACAGAGCTTGTCCGCGTTCGATGATGTTGTGCATGGCCCACACGGTTTCTTCGATGGGTGTGGTTTTATCGGGGCGGTGACAGTAGATCAGATCCACGTACTCGAGCTGTAATCTTTCGAGTGATCCGCGAATGCCTTCGATCAGGCGCTTGCGATTGAGCGTGTTCTTTTCGTTCACGCCGTCATGCAGCCCCCAGAAGAATTTCGTCGAAACCAGGTAACTGCTCCTGCGCCAGTTTAACTCTTTGAGAGCTTTCCCCATCACCTCTTCCGATTTTCCACCCGCATAGACTTCGGCGTTATCAAAAAAATTCACACCCGCATCATACGCAGCGGCCATCATATCCACGGCAGCTTTCACATCTGCCTGATTGCTGAATGTAACCCACGAGCCAAACGAAAGCTCACTTACCTGAATGCCTGTTTTGCCAAGATGACGGTACTTCACTGTGCCTCCATAGTTTTAAGTGACGCCGCCTCACAACTGACTGTCACTTTGTTTACTCCATTATAATCATCCCATGCGAAAAACACTGTTCTTTTGCGCTTTGCTTCTCGGCGCATGTGCTTCTTCAAATGGTCAACCATCAGACGGCCCGCTTCAACCGTACCTTACCCGCACGCCCGCAAGCACCTCCACACCGAACGCCATCGTCATCATCAACACCATCGTCCCAACCGCAACCCCTTTCATTTACATCATCCAGCAAGGCGACACCTTCAGCGAACTTGCCGAAAAATTCAAGGTCACACAGGATGATCTGCGGACAGCGAATCCAGATGTCTCTCCGAACAGCATGAGCGTCGGGACAAATCTCCTCATCCCAGGCAGTTCCCTCACCTCAGTCGACGCTTCAACGCCGACGCCCGCGCCTGCTCCTGTCACCCAAAGCATTTGCCACCCGACAGCAGACAACGGCCTGTGGTGCTTCGCCTTGATTCAAAACGACACGGCTGGCTTTCTAGAAAACGTATCCGCCAGAATCACCCTCGACCCAAATACCAGCGCCATCGCATTCACGCCATTGGACATTATCCCGCCAAATTCATCCATGCCTGTCTATGTCTTTTTTCCAAACACACCCGCCGCGCTGGGAGCAAATCCGCAGGTGCAGATATTGAGTGCCATTCAATTGAGCGCAAATCCGCCGCGTTATCTCAAAGCAACCTTGAACAATACCATCGCCAAAATTGACTGGGACGGTTTCACTGCGCAACTCAGCGGAGAAATTCTTTTGCCCGCAGAATCGTCAGCCGCCACACAGGTTTGGGTGGCGGCTGTTGCGTACGATAAATTGGGTCAGGTGGTTGGAGTCAAACGCTGGGAAGGCGGAGCGATTCAGCCCGGGGGGAGTCTAAAATTCAATTTCGCCGTATCCAGCCTCAGGTCCGCGATCGATGCGGTGGAGTTTTTTGTCCAGGCAAGGTGATGAACTTTCTTTCCTCTTTCTTCTTTCATCAATAAGCAAGAAAGAAGAAGAATTATTTCCCATCAATCCACAAATATCTTTCAAGCGGAACAGCGATCGGCGTAAACACATACCCCTTCACGTAAGGCTGTACCAATTCATAGGAAAGCGAATGCGTGGTGAACAGCACGGGGGCATCGTCTACGATCATTTGCTCGGCTTGCTGATACATCCCGATGCGTTTGGTCACATCCTGTTCAATGCGCGCCTGTTCGAGCAGGGCATCCAATACGGGGTTTGAGTAGCCGCTGTTATTTTGATTCGACCCGCTGTGAAACAATACATCGGCAAAATTCTCGGGGTCGGGATAATCGGCACACCAGCCGCCGCCAAAGATCTGACCGTGATTCCCGGAATAGATCTGCTCGTTGTAATAGTTGTATTCGATATTTTCCACGGTGAGAGTCACGCCGAGGTTTTGCTCCCACATCTCCGCCATCGCAGCCACATCTGAACTGACATAACTGCCGATACCGCCGTCGGTATAAACAATGGGAGGCAATCCTTCGGGTCCGCCGTATTTGGATTGCTTGAGCAACTCACGCGCCTGCTGCGGATCGTAAGGCAGACCTTTCAATTGATAATTGAATCCAGGCAGGCCAGGCGGGAAGGGACCGATGGCAGGCAACGCCCGTCCACGCAAAACGACATCGATATATCGCTGACGGTCGAAAGCCATCGAAAAGGCCTTGCGCACGTTGACGTCGTCAAAAGGCGGCTGGGTGGTATCAAAAACCACATAACCCGTGCAAAGATTGACACCCGTCACCAGTTGGTTATGAAGCGGTTCTCCGGGGTCGAGCATTCGGTCAACGTTGTAGAGTCCCACACCCGCAACATCGATATCGCCAGTCTCAAACAGACGCAGGCTATCGCCTGCATATAACTTGACGACCACGTAGGGAATGGACGGCGCACCGAGATAAAAATCCGCATTCGCTTCGTAGATTTTATATTCGTTGGAACGCCATTCAGAAAGCCGATACGGTCCCGTTCCGTTCGGTGTGCGCACCCAGTCTTCGCCGCTTTCCACATTCGATTGATCCACCACGAAGGCTGTGGGATATGTGAGCTTCAACAGGAAATACGGTTTGGGCGCATCAATTGTGACCTGCAAAGTAAGGTCATCGATGACTTTCAATCCGCTGATGTGTTCCGCCTGCCCTGCGGCCATTTCACGCACACCGACGATATCACCGAGATAGGTCAATGCCGTATCTGACGCAAGCTGGGGGCTGATAGCCCGTTCCCATGAATAAACCACATCGTTGGCAGTGACAGATCGATTGTCATGGAATTTCGCATTCGCACGAAGATGAAAGGTGTAAACCGTACCGTCGTCGCTGACATCCCAAGTTTCGGCGATGTCAGGCGTGAGGTTGAGATGCGGGTCAAAAGCGACCAGTCCGCTGAAGACGAGTTTATCGCCTGAACTATACGTAGTGGCGGGATCATAATCGCGCAGATTCGTGGATTCGCCGCCACTGTACACCAGCGCCTGATCGAGCGGAATGTCGATCTGAAATGCAAGGGCATCTCTTGCACTCGCAGACAAAATGAGCACTAGAACAAGAAAGATGAAGAACAGTTTCATCCACGAAGGCTGGTGATGATCTACAAGGGAATTCTTTTGTTTCCCATTGTGATTGAAAAGAAAGGTATTAGCCATTTTTGCCTGCCTTTTGATTCTGCGAGCGGAGGACAACCCCAAGAATAATGACCAGAATGAGAAGCAGCATAACGCCGCAGACACAAACCAGAATAATGGTCAACGCAATGGGCGGACCGCTTGTAACGGGGTCCGAGCCATTGGTATCGTTAAATGATGAGGTGGGAATGACGTACGGAGTGGGCGTTACCGCAAGCGGCGCTCCCGAAACGGGCACGTAGGTGGGGATAAATGTCGGGGTTGGCTGGGCTGTCGGTAGTGCAGAAACAGCCCGAGGCGCGGCCCCGATCGCCTGTCTCCATTCGTCTTCCAAACCATCGGTGTCGAATCCATAAACTTCGACCAGAGCATCATCGATCGGCTTGGCATCGCGCAGGGCGGTGAGCATTTCGGTCATCTTATCCTGCCCATAGGTGTCGATCAAAAAATTGACGATGCTGTGCGATTGGCTGTAGGAAAGATTGGCCTTATCGGGCAATTCGGAGAAGCCGCCATTCAACGAGCGGACGGTGAGCAGGGTATCGTTTTTGATGGCCTCATCAAGCTGGTTTTGCATGTGGGAATCCAGGTCGCCTTCGCTGAACATGGCCAGACCTTCGTTCAACCAGGTTGGCACGGTGCCAATGCAGGAGAAAGTGAAGTGACCGACAAGCACATGGGTGAGTTCATGGATCACCGTGTTTTTATCCCAGGTGGAATCGGAAGCTGAGACGCCCATGATGACGATATTGTGATCCGAAAAAGCCATACCACCTGTCCATGATGGTTCGTAGAGAATGGCATCGCGCATGTCGTCGTAATTCGGATACACATAAATATCAACAGGGACATCGATGGTGAGACCTGCCTGATCTTTGTTGCGGCGCAAACCTTCCGTACCCGCATCAAGCATGGTCTGCGCGAAGGCTTCGTCGTTCTCATACCAATGCACGCGCAGGTCATCGCTGGAGATGGTTTGCCAGTTATGTACATCATCCAGCCAGATGGTGGATTTTTCTTCGCTGACGAACTCCGCACCGGATTCATCTTGATAATGCCAGCGCCACCATATTTTTGACCCAGGCGGAAGCGAGCCGCTCTGCCGCATATCCCAGGTCCACTCGGCTTGAACAGTGGTCGACGGATCAAACTGCGGGAAGGCTTTCGCGATCACTTCGCCGCAGGTCTGCTGTTCATTGCCGTATTCCAATGTGATCGAGGTGATATTGGAATCGGATTTGATCGTCGCAGAAAAGGTGGCTGTGTTGGGAAAGTCAAATGTGACCTGGTCGTCCTGCACATCAGCACGCGGTGCAGCAAATGCGGTCTGTATGGGGGCAACAACTGCCAGTAGCAATAAAAGTAACAGGGTCGTTTTTATTCGCATATTTCCAACTCCTTGCTGTTGTGGTGTTTCTTTTTTGGTCACGAATGGGGTGATTTTTTACACTCATCCGCGTTTTCAAACTATATCATTAACTGGTTTTGCTCTGCGATAGTACCTTTGTATTCGAGGAAAAAACCAACCATTAAAATGGGTTTGAGGCATCGATAAAATATCACATCCAAATAAGACAAATTCGGGAAAGATTCATGACATCCATCAGTCCTTAAAACTAAGGGTCGTTTAATCTCCTCATGTAAAATGGATATAGATTGTTATATTCCTATTTTTTCAATTCAACGAATCTTGATCGTCTGACCGACAATAGATTCATTCGGAGGAACCTATGCAAAAAACCAAATTCTTTCTCGGGGGCATGCTCATTCTTGCAGCAGTGGTATACCTGATCTTCTCATCCACACAGGCAAGCGCAGAGTACTTTTTAACTGTGGACGAAATCCACGCTGAAGGCGCCGCCGCAGTCGATAAGAGCGTCCGCCTTTCAGGTGCTGTGCTTGGTGACACCATCCAATACGACTCGGAAACACTCACCCTATCCTTTGAAGTGGCACACGTCGCCGGTGACAACGCCGAGATCGAAGCGATGGGCGGGCTGGCTGTCGTATTGAAGGAAGCCGTGAGTGACCCAAGCCGCCAGCGCATCAAGGTTGTGTACGTAGGACCCAAACCCGACCTGCTCCGCGGAGAGGCACAAGCCATCATGACGGGTAAACTTGGCAGTGATGGTGTTTTCTATGCTGACGAATTGCTGCTCAAATGTCCCACCAAGTATGAAGAAGCGGTGCCAGAACAGGCCGCAACGAATTAAAAGAACAGCCTGACGGGTGGATGCCTGTCAGGTTTTGTTTCTAAAGGATAATTTCAGGATCCACTTTAAAGCAAAAGGAAATCTTATGTTCGTAGAATTTGGATACGGTGTTTTATTGGTAAGTTTCCTCGTCGCAATTTACAGTATTTTTGCGGCGATCTACGGCGCTACAAACAAATCCGCCTCGATGGTGGAAAGTGCAAGACGCGCCATGCTACTCACATTTCCCCTGCTTTCCCTTTCAGCCGCTGCGCTGGTCTACCTGCTGGTCAACAACCACTTTGAAGTCTCCTTTGTTTACGAAGTGACCAGCCGCAGCATGCCGACCTATCTCAAGGTCACAGCCTGGTGGGGTGGACAGGCTGGCTCGCTCCTTTTCTGGTCGTGGCTGCTTTCGGCATTCGCTTCCGCAGTCACCATCCGCAAATGGGACCGCGACATTGAATTCCTGCCGTGGGTGATCGTGATCTGCTCCACCACATTGGTCTTCTTCGTCGGCATGGTGGCCTTCTACGAAAATCCGTTCACGCGCTTCTGGCTGGTCGGTGGAAATGTGGAACCGCATTTGTTCGCGCCTTTGAATGCGACTCTCTTCACCGCTGACGACGGAAATGGATTGAACCCGCTCCTGCGCCACCCGGGCATGGTCATTCATCCGCCCATGCTTTATCTTGGCTTCGTCTCCTACGTGATCCCCTATGCCTTCGCCATGGCTGCGCTCATCACGGGCCGCACCGACGACCGCTGGATCCGCCTCACCCGCCGCTGGTCTTTGTGGGCCTGGCTCTTCCTCTCCTTCGGCCTCGTGCTCGGCGGACGCTGGGCATACGATGTGCTGGGCTGGGGCGGCTATTGGGGCTGGGACCCTGTTGAGATCGCGGCCTTCATGCCATGGCTCACGGGCACGGCCTTCCTGCATTCTGTGATGATTCAGGAAAAACGCGGTCTGCTCAAACACTGGAACATGATCCTCGTCATTCTCACCTACGCGCTCGTGATATTCGGCACCTTCCTCACGCGCTCAGGTGTGCTTTCCTCCGTCCATGCTTTTGCCAACAGCCCGATCGGCCCGTTGTTCATGGGATTTGTTTCCATCTCCCTGATCGTATCCATCGCGCTGGTCATCTGGCGCTGGCCTGATTTGCGCGGCGAAACCGAAATGAAATCCATGCTTTCGCGTGAAGCATTGTTCCTGCTCAACAACCTGCTTTTCATGAGCGTGCTCGTCGTCTGCTTCTGGGGCGTGATCTTCCCGTTGATCTCCGAACTGTTCACAGGTCAGAAAGTGACCGTTGGTCCTCCATTCTATGAACGTGCCACCGCGCCGCTCTTCGCCGCTTTGATGTTCCTCATGGGTGTCGCTCCGCTTTCAGCTTGGGGACATTCCACACTACAGACGCTCGGCCGCTCCATGTGGAAATCGGCTGTTGCGGCTGTGGTCGTAACGGGCATCCTGTTTGTAACCTATACTAAAAACATCATCGCGTTGGTGGGCTTCTTCCTGATCGCGCTGGTGATCTTCGTCACGCTTCAAGAATTCTGGCGTGCCGCGCGTGCAAGGCAGAGGGCGCAAAAGGAAAACTTCCTTACCTCACTCTCCCGCCTGATGGGCCGCAATCGCCGCCGCTACGGCGGATACATCATCCACATCAGCATGATGTTGATGGCGATCGGCATCCTCGGCATCGAACTGTTCCAAACTTCCACCCAGGGATCTCTGGCAAAAGATGAACAGCTAAACATTTCAGGATACACACTCCAATACAAGGAACTGGCTTCCTGGGACGACCGCGGCGAAGGCGTGAATTACACCCGCGCCGTAGTGGATGTGTACAAAGACGGCGAATATATTGGCGAGTTGAATCCCCGCATCGATTACTACTTCGACTCACAGCAAAATATGACCATCCCCGGCAATCGCTCCACGCTCAACGATGATTTGTACGTCCTGCTTGTGGACTGGCAGCCTGTCTCCAACGCCGGTGCGACATTCAAAGTGTATGTCAATCCGCTGGTGAACTGGTTATGGATCGGCAGCCTCGCTTTCATGGTCGGCATCATTTTTGCAGCGTGGCCAGACCGCGACCCGGCAGAGGAACCCGCGCGAAGCGGAGTTGCGCGCAGTTCGAAACAGACCAGCGCGGCTGATTGATAAAAAGTTAAAGGTTACCAGTTGCAGGTTGCAGGCTAAAAAAGCTGTCAACCTGCAACTTCCCGGAGCTATCGATGAAAAAGTTTTTTTATTCTTTCACCTTTGCATTTTTAATGGCCATTCTGTTTACCGGCGTTTCATTTGCACAGGATACCACCCCGCCTACTGATGATGAAGTGAATGCGATCGCCAGCCAGCTCTATTGCCCCGTTTGCGAAAGCACCCCGCTCGATGTCTGCCCGACCGAAGCCTGCAAGGATTGGCGCGAACAGATCCGTGTGATGCTTTCCGAAGGCAAATCTGAAGAGGAAATTCTCAAGTACTTCGAAGCGCAGTATGGTGCCCGTGTGCTGGCTGAGCCTCCGAAGAAGGGCTTCTACTGGTTGATCTACCTCCTGCCGCCCGCCATCATCCTTCTGGGCGCCGTCATCCTGCTCCGCTCGATGAAACAGTGGACGACCAAGCCCGTTGCTGAGTCAACAGGCACGGGCGAAGTTGGAGGCGATTCGTCGCCCGCAAAAGATGATTATGTGGCACGTCTCGAAGAAGAATTGAAGAAGCAAAAATAAATCCCCCTCATCCCCTGCCCTTCTCTCAAAATGGGAGAAGGGCGGAGAGGGAATTTTGGAGAATGTTATGACCGAAGAAACAACGAATATCAAACGCGGTGTGCCAGTTTGGGCACAAGTGACCATTTGGACCTTTCTCGTGGGTCTGCTTGCCCTGGTCGGTTTTGGCTTGAACCGCGCCCGCAACCCCATGGCCGAGATCGGCGAGCCCGTGCCCGATTTCGACATCGTGTATTACGAAGGCTACGAATACAAAGACAAGACACAGATGAAACTCTCCGACCTGCAAGGCAAGGTCGTTGTGATCAACATTTGGGCTTCGTGGTGCAAACCCTGCGAACAGGAAGCCGCCGAGTTGGAGGAAGCCTGGCAATTCTACAAGGATGCGGACGACGTGGTCTTCATCGGCGTGGATTATGTGGACACTCCCGCTGGCGCGAACGAATACCTGACCAAGTTCAATATCACCTTCCCCAATGCGCCCGACCTGCAATCCACCATTTCAAGCATTTTGAACCGTCAGATGGGCGTGCCTGAAACCTACATCATCGACCGCGAAGGTGTTTTACGTCACGTAAAAATCGGCCCCTTTGTTTCAGTGGATGAAATCAAATCCGCCATTCAAAGCATTGAATAGGGGAACTCAATCATGGAATTAGGCTCAATCTTTCTGGTACTGGCAGTCATCGTTGTTGTGTTCGCCTATCTGTACGCGCCCTTCACTGCGCGCGCACGCCGCCTGCGCAACGGAGAAACACATCAAACCTCCACGCTCAAAGCGGAACGTGACCGCGTGATCAACTCGCTGCAGGAACTTGATTTCGATTTCAATCTCGGCAAAATCCCCGATGGGGAATATCCCGAACAACGCGCGGCCCTTTTGCAAAAAGGCGCCGACATCCTTCGAAAACTCGACGAGCTCGCGCCCGTCTCATCTTCAGCGATCAATGCTGAAGCGCGTATTGAAAAGGCAACCGCCGCAGGCCGCGCCGATTCATCGGCAAATCCCGCCGCCCTTGCAGACAGCGACGACGATATTGAAACCATGATCGCCGAACGCCGCAAAACCCACAAGAGCAAATCCGCAGGGTTCTGCCCGAAATGCGGCAAGCCCGTGCTGGTCGCAGATAAATTCTGTCCTTCATGCGGAAAATCTTTGAACTAACGTTGAACGTTATACGTTTAGCGTTCAACCGAGGAAATAAATGAAACTTCGTCACCTTATCATTATCACTGCAGTCGCAATTTTACTTACCGCATGTAACTTCACACTCGCGGCCGATGTCACCCCCCCGCCCGGGTATGCCACTCCCACCCCAATGCCCACATTGGGACCGCTCTACCCCGCAAGCAACCCCGATATTCACAGCGGCGCGATCATCTATATGGAAAAATGCGCGCCCTGTCATGGTGATGCCGGCCTGGGTGATGGCCCGCAAGGCAAGGAATTACCCGTCACAGTCGCCGCCATTGGTCTGCCTGAAGTCGCCAGCAAGGCCTTGCCCTCCGCCTGGTATACACAAGTCACACAAGGCAACCTCGAGCGATTCATGCCGCCCTTCTCCAGCCTGAACGATCAGGAACGCTGGAACGTGGTCTATTACGCATTCACGCTCCACATTTCATCCGAACAGGCTGACCTCGGCCAGTCACTTTTCAACGAGAAGTGCGCCGACTGTGCCAAATATTTCAGCGACATCGAAAAGATGTCGGCGCTTTCTGAAAACGATCTGGTTCAGATCATCAAAAACGGATCAGGCGAAGTCCCCGCATTTGGGAAGGATTTCAGCGACGAAGAAGCCCTCGCCGTTGCCGCCTACCTGCGGACTTTGATCTTCGCCGCGCCTCCTGCCCAGCCGACACCTGTCTCTGTTACCGAGACTCCCGTCAGCGCCGAAGCAGGGACTCCGTCCGCTGAGATCACACCCGATGGCACCGAGCAGGCCCAAGCGACGCCAGAAGCGGATAGCGCTTTCACATCCACATTTGGCAACGTGAGCGGCACCGTCGACAATCAAACAGGTGCGGCATTGCCATCCAATCTCACGGTCAAATTGCGCTCCTTCGAACACGGCGGCGACCCAAGCACTGGCCCGCAGGAGATCGCCTCGTTCGACACAACCGTCAACGCAGATGGTTCCTACGCCTTCACAGATGTTGAGATTCCCGAAGGTCAGATCTATGTGGCCGAGATGGAATTCGACGGCATCAGCTATCAAACCGATTTCGCGGTCGTGGAAGCAGGCATGACAGAACTGGTCCTGCCGCCCCTCACCATTTACGCAACCACAGATGATCTTTCAGAATTGAAGATCGACTCGGCTCAAATGTATTTTGACGTTGCCAACACCGATGCCGCACAGATATTCACCGTATACTCGATCACCAACACCGGCAACAAGACCATCATTATCAACATGGGTGCCGATCAGGTGGTGCCGTTCATCGCCTTCCCTGAAGGCGCTGAAGGTCTTGGCTACGAAGCCGCGCAGAATTCCGCCGCCTTCATGCCCACCGCAGACGGTTTCGCCATGCCGCCCAGTGAATTGCCCTACGGCTTGATCTCATTCGCTTCGGTACCAAAGGCCAAAGAGATCACGGTCATCCAGCCCGCCCTGCTGACGATTGAAAGCATCTCCCTGTTCCTGCCCGAAGGCATGGACGCCGATGGCAAGACATTGACCGATGAAGGCTTGCAAAACCTGGAGACCATGAGCTTCCACGTTTACTCTGCCACTGGTTTACAAAAGGGTGAAAGTGTTGAATTCACCATCAGCGGCGAACCTTCCACATCCACAACGGCCAATGCCGACCTCACACAAAACCAGACCCTTCTGATCGGCGTGGGTGCCTTCGGCATCGTGCTGATCATCGCGGGCGCATGGTTGTACATCCGCGACCGCAAGAAAGCCGAAGAAGAGCTGGAAGAAGGGGATGATGAATTTGAAGATACCGAATCCGTCATGGATGCCATCATCGCACTCGATGACCTGCACCGCTCAGGCAAAATGTCTGACGAAGCTTACAAGCAGCGGCGCAATGAATTAAAGAACGCCTTGAAGAGACAGAAATAACGGAAGGTTGAACGTTACAGGTTGAAGGCTGCAAGTTAAACATTGAACCTTCAACCTGTAACATGAACCTACATTCACATGATCGAAGTAAAAAAACTCGTCAAACGTTTTGGGCTCAAAGTCATCCTGCGCGGACTCGATTTTCATGTTGAGCCCGGCGAATTCGTGGCGCTCCTCGGTCCGAACGGCGCAGGCAAGACCACCTTTCTGAGAATCCTTTCTTCCCTTTCCCGCCCTTCCATGGGTGAAGTGCAGGTGGCAGGCTACAAACTTCCCCACGAAGCGGCCCAGGTCCGCGCGCGGCTGGGAGTAGTCTCGCATCTTCCATTGCTTTACCCCGACCTGACCGCCGAGGAAAACCTGCGATTTTATGCGCGAATGTACGGCATCGAAGATCAGGAGCAGCGCCTCACGGAAGTCTTGGAAATGGTCGGTCTGGAACATCGGCGCAAGGATCTCGTCGGCGCATTCTCCCGCGGAATGCAGCAGCGACTCGCCATTGGGCGCGCGGTCCTGCATGACCCGGAAGTGATGCTGTTCGATGAGCCTTACACAGGCCTCGACCAGGATGCCTCCGAAATGCTGGATGAAGTGCTGCGCTCGGTTGCGGCAAAAGGCCGCACCGTGGTGATGACCTCGCACGACCTCGCCCGCGCTGAAGACCTTGCCACCCGCTTCGATATTCTCTCCCGCGGCGTGATCGCAACATCTGCCACACGCGATGATCTCAAAACAACCAACCTGCTGGCTTTCTACAAACAATCACTGGAATCATGAAACGATCATCCCCATCCCTTCTCAAAGCCACGCTGGCAATCGTACAAAAAGACCTTGCCGCAGAATTCCGCTCGCGCGAG
This sequence comes from Candidatus Villigracilis affinis, assembly GCF_016705895.1. NCBI lineage: Bacteria > Bacillati > Chloroflexota > Anaerolineae > Anaerolineales > Candidatus Villigracilaceae > Candidatus Villigracilis > Candidatus Villigracilis affinis. The sequence continues at coordinate 13,629 of NZ_JADJKT010000005.1, forward strand.
TTGATCTCCGCCATGCTGGTCTTCTCCCTGCTCGTCATCCTGATCTTCAACTTCGCACTGGAATTGGATATCAAGGTGCGGCAATCTGTCACTGCAGGCGTGTTGTGGACCACATTCGCTTTTGCGGGCACGCTCGGCCTCAATCGTTCCATGTCTGTTGAAAAAGACCGCGGCTGCATCGATGGCCTCCTGCTTGCCCCCGTGGATCGCTCCGCCATTTATTTTGGCAAAGCCATCAGCAACCTCGCTTTTATGCTCATCGTGGAAGCGATTGTCCTTCCCGTGTATAGCATGTTGTACAACGTCAACCTGTTTCGGCTCGACCTGCTCGGCGTGATCCTGCTTGGTTCCATTGGCTACACAGCCGTCGGCACATTGCTTTCCGCAATGGCGGTACAAACCCGCACACGCGATGTCCTGCTCCCTATCCTGTTATTCCCAATCGCCGTTCCCGTTCTGCTGGCATCTGTCAAAGCAAGTAACGGGCTGCTGGCTGGCGCGGAATTTGCAGAAGTCCTCACCCCGTTGAACATTCTCATCGTCTATGACATCGTCTTCATCGCCGTGGCCTTCATGGTCTTCGATTTTGTCGTGGAAGAGTAATGATTCAGCTAGTCAACAAATCAGCGATACGATCGCAAATTTTATTAAGGAGTCTCCATGCAAGCAAAACCAACTGCACTTAAAGTCCTCGATATTGCATCCATTTTGGTGCTGGCAATATCCACCTACCTCGCGCTCTTCTTCGCCCCCACCGAACTGGTCATGGGAGCTGTGCAACGCGTCTTCTATTTCCACATCGGCACAGCCTGGGTGGGCCTGTTAGGCTTCATCCTTGCAGCGGGTTCAGGCATTATTTATCTCATCACCAAGGATATGAAATGGGACCGTTTCGAGGTCGCAGCCGTGGAAGTAAGTACGGTCTTTTTCTTCCTGACGATTGTTCTCGGTTCCATTTGGGCTCGTCCCGCCTGGAACACCTGGTGGACCTGGGATCCGCGCCTGACCACAGCCGCCATCACCGAGCTGATCTACATCGCCTACTTCATGCTCCGCCAGGGCATCGACGACCCCGAAAGACGCGCCCGCTTTGGCGCGGTATACACCCTGCTGGGCGGAGTCAGCGCACCGGTCACATTCATGGTCATCCGTTTATTCCGCTCCATTCATCCCGTCGTCATCGGCGCGGCCAATGCGAACCAGGAAAAAATGAGCATGACCCCCGATATGCGCGTCGCCTTCTTCTTCGCCCTTTTCGCCTTTACCGTCATTTTCATTGACCTGATCTGGCATCGTCTCCGCCTCGGGAATATGGAAGAAAAGGTCGAACAACTCAAACTCAAAGTTTCAATGTAAACGGAGAATTTTATGGAACCCACACCCGATACTTCAGTCTACATGATCGCAGGCTTTGCGATCTCCTTCATCACCATGGGCATCTATGTAGCCAGTTTGTACATCCGCAACAACAACATCCTGCGGGATATCGAGACCCTCGAATCCATGCAAACCGACAAACCAAAAGCAACGAAAAAGTAATAACCACAGAAAGTAGAGTCCGCTTATAATGTAAGCGGACTCTACTTTTTTGACCAATATGGCGCGACGCTGGATGCTCCTTCTGCTTGCCCTGACCATCGCCTGCTCGGGCGCGGTTTTTACGCGTGACATTTCCGAGGCGCTCGGCACTGGGTTTAAGCCCGCCTCCGCTAATCCCCCTCCCGGCCCAGACCGCTACACTTTCATCTCAGTTCAATACACCGCCTACGAATGGTATCTGGCCACTTGGAAAGATCAAGTTCCCCTCTGCTCTCTTATCACCGACCATGAAGGCATGCCGCTTCCGGGCGAAGTGTACCGGGATTGCGGCGAGACGATCTACGAAAAATGGATCGTGCAAAAACCCTGCATGGCGACCAATAAAAGAACCTGTACAGGTTTTTATATCTCCCCCGTTAGAAATTATCCTGCAGAAAAGGAAGTCCCCGCGGAGCTTGAACCCGCCGCTGCCTGGGTCTCCCTCGAAGGCTGTGAACCAGTCCTAAGCACCTCTACAAATATATGTGAGATCGCCCCAACTCTGGTCATTACCGGCCAGGAACCGTTGCCGGGCGAAAGCATTATCCGCATTGAAGGGACCTATGACGGCGCATCCTTCAACTGCGACGGAACGGATACATGCAAATTCGAAATCCCATCCACAGATGAAGATGGGGCGAAGGTTGAGTTTTGGGCATTTTCAAGTTATGGGGATAGCAGTCTCATTTACAGCGCAATGGTCCGAGTTCAAAAGGTGGATGAAGGCGACCCCGATCAATTGTATTGGTATGCCGATGTGATCTCAACCCAATGGACAGGTGAAGCTGTTGCCACCTGCTCCGGCGCATGGAAAGTATTCCCGCCGATCGGTGGAGCCCCCACATGGTTGACCACACCCAAACTTAGCGAAGAACTCAGCAGTGATATTCCCTATACTTATCTCGCCGCGAACCTGATCCAACAGGGCGTGGTGGATGCCAGTTCCTGCGCAGACGGCGGGCTGGCTCCCGGCGGCGGAGCGAATCAATGTGGGCTTGAATTGGCGCGCCCGGCAGTGACCGAATGGCAAAACCAATTCGATGACTTGATCCTGACCACCGCAGAACAGACCTCTGTCCCTGCGCGGTTGTTGAAAAATCTTTTCGCAAGAGAAAGCCAGTTCTGGCCGGGCAATTATCAGGGGATGGATGATGCGGGGCTTGGTCAACTCACAGAAGACGGAGCAGATACCACCCTGTTCTGGAACAGTTCCTTTTACGAGCAGTTCTGCCCGTTCGTTTTATCCGAAGAAACATGCGGCAACGGCTACATTCACATTCAGGAAGAAGAGCGGCTTCAGTTGCGCCGCGCGTTGGTTGGAAGCGTAAATGCGACTTGTGAAAACTGTCCATTGCGGATCGACCTGCCGCAGGCAAATTATTCGGTGGGTGTGTTCGCTCACACAATGATCGCCAATTGTGAACAGACCGGACAGGTCATTGAGAATTACACAGGCCAGATCGCAGGTGAAGTGGCCTCTTATGAGAATTTATGGAAATTCACACTGGTCAATTACAATGCGGGCGGCGGCTGCCTGGCAGAAGCGCTCACCTATGCTCTCGGTTCAGAACTTGAGCTGACATGGGAAAACGTTTCGCCATTCCTTGTGGGCGCATGTTCAGGTGCGGTTGATTACGTCAACGACATCAGTCAATAAATTCATCGGCATAATGAACAAAAAAATCGGCGGAGCATCCGCCGATTTTTTGTTTTGGTTTATCTGAATAATCCCAACGGATTGTAGTTTCCAGAAAAGCCCGGGAATACCGATTCGATATTTGAATTCCCCAGGCGGGTCGATAACAGTTCACTTAATACCTGACGGTAATCGGTGGTGACCGCCAGATCGGCGTGGTCGTACAACTGGTCATTGTTCAAGCCCGGCCATTTCCCATAAACCTGCCCGCCATTGACATTGCCACCAAGTGCCAGCATCACCGAGCCGTGACCGTGATCGGTGCCATAGGATTCGTTTTGCACAAGTCGTCGTCCAAACTCACTGATCACGACCACAGATAAACGATCGGTATAGCCAGAATCAAGGTCGAGATAAAAATTGGAGAGACCGGAGGCAAGCTGGCCCAGCAGATCGCCGATGTAACCGCCGTTGCCATCCGTTTCATATTCATGCGTATCCCAGCCGCCAAAGTCAACGGCTGCCACGCGCAGACCTGCTTCCAGTTTGATCATACGGGCAATGGTCTTCAACTGCTGACCGAGTTCATCGTCATTGTAAAATGCGCCGTTCGATGGTTGATATTCCTGATTCACCAGCGGGCTGACAATATTCAACGCATCCAATGTGCGCGCACCAGCACGATGCAGCAGGGATTCGCCCTGATACATTTGGCGCAAAGCAGTTTGCTGGGAAGCCAGCAAATCATTCCCCCACTGCGAAAAATCGGACGGGGAATTCACATTCACAGTCGGCACGAAATTCAACAGGGATGTGGGTTGACCCGCTGTTGAGACAACGGGCAAAATGGATGAGACGCCTGTTTCCTGCAAATGACGGGTGATCCAACCTGAGGTTGTATTCTTCGACCCGGGCGTCCCCAGCTCAATATATTCCTGCGCATCGAAATGACTGCGGGTATCGTGATCCAATCCCACCGCATGGACGACGCCCATTTTGCCTGCCTGATATAACTCGTGCAGTGGAGCCAGCGCGGGATGCAAACCGAACTGGTCATTGAGGGTAAGCAAATCGGAAATCTTGATATCGGGGCGGGCTTTTTCATAAAAGCCGCGGTCATCGCCCTGCAACGGCGGAACGACATTGAGCGCATCCCAGCCGCCGCGCAAAAAGACGACAACCAATGTATCGGATGGATTATCCTGTTTTGCAAAAGCGAGGTTTGTCAGGCGCGCTCCAGCCATGGATGCAATGGCTGCAGAACAGCCTTGTAAAAATTGTCTGCGGGAGATCTTAGGTACGGGCATGCTTTCCTACTTCCATTGAAAATCCGGGCTCATCAAAATCACTTCGATCATGGCAGGTAGAACATATCCCACGTGATCATCGGGCAAAGACTCCTGCGTGCCGTATTCCTGCGCCATCACAGCGATGACGGCATTCCTGTCAGCATCAGAAAGAGGTCGGCCAAGGATGCGGTTGATCCAGAAATCGGCAAGGGCTTCGGCGGTGCGAATTTCAGGCGGTGTCTGGTTATACACATCCGTTTGGATCTTCAGCCCCGTATCGTCGTCATTCAACCAGTTTTCCGCGATGCCCACGGCAAAGTTCCAGCGATACAACAGCGACATGGAATTTGCCCAAGCTTCCTTCACATCGGGATATCCATCGGGAGAACGGCGTTCGAAGAGAGGCTGTCCCATCAGGCTGAGCATCCATGCAACGCCGCCGGGGATGCGGGTGAAGTCCGAGTTCAATGCTCGCATGATGGAAATGCACGCTTCAAACGGACGCTTGATCTTCTGCCCCCAACTTTGCTTGAATTCATCGGAAAGCAGAATGGTTTCCATGACGCGCTTCAACTGATCGGGCGCGTCGCGGAATTCTGTAAAGGTGGCGGCCGCTGCCGCTACAACAGAATCAGATGGCAGGTCAGAGATGAAGCGGCGGCAAAGTTTCCGCGCAATATGGCGGGCTGTGCCAGGGTGATAAGCGAGCAAGTCCAGCACATCTTTTCCATCCTGCATATCGGGTTGATCGGCGGGAATATATTTACCAAGCACGAGTTTATTGAAGCGGTCATGCCAGGGTTTGTAAAAAATAAAGTTGCCCGTTTTCTCGATGCCATCCTCCCACTCGCCGAGATCGTCATCAATGCGCCAGCCTGTGAGACAGCGCGCGGCTTCATAGACATCGTTATCAACATAGCCGACTGAAACGCCGTTCGCATCCTTCTCGACTGTGTTCGGGTCGCGCACACCCAGATAATTTTCAGCGCCGAGAGTGTGAAGCTCAAAGAGTTCGCGTGCAAAATTTTCATTCGGGCCTGCATCGGAACTGTTGTTTTGATTCAAGTAATACAGCATCGAAGGATGGGTCGCCACCGCTTCAAGCATCTGGCGGAAATTTCCAAGCATGTGCTTGCGCAGTACGTCGCGGTTATATGAAACCAGCAGCGGCACGCCATCGTCCTGCCAGAAGAAAATATTGAAATGGTTGTGCCAGAAATCCGCGAGCATTTCAGCAAGCTGTTTTTTGCTGTGCACAGCCCGCAGGAGAGTCGCATCCACGAGTTCGTAGGTGGGCAGACTGTACCACTCCCAATATGCATCATCGTTGGGGTCGTAGGCATTATTGGCAATGTGTTCCGAATACAGTTGCTCATGTGATTTATGCAGGGCTTGAAAACCAGCCGCGCTGTAACGCAATTCAAAATCGCTGTCGTCGATCGAATCTGGATTCAATTGCTGCTGCATACAAGCGCGCAGGCGTTCGTCATCATTGCCGCCCAGCGCATTGAAAGCTTCGACATCGCCAGGGCGAATGCCAAAACTCATGCGTCCAAGCGCCAGCACGGCCAGCGGAACAGGCGGCAGTGAAATGGAAGGCTCTGGCAAAGAGACATCGCCACTGCTGCTGACAGGAGAAGTTGGCACAGGGGTTTCTGCATTGGGTTGACAAGCCGCAAGCAGTGACGCAGTTGCAAGCGAGCCGCCCAGTTTTAGAAAATCCCTGCGCGTAAATTTTGTTCTTTGTTGAAAAGCCATGACACCTCTTTTCTTTAGAATCGCACTCGATTTTACAGTACGGTCGGAAGGTCATCCAATCGCACGAAAGTGCCAGTTTTCCCCCGCGAACCATTCGGTCTTATTTTTCTTCAAATATTTCACGAAACGCAGTTGTGACCACGGCTTTCACACTTTCCATTGAAGGGACCGAGGGAAGCAGATCAGCCAGCGAGACGACGGGTTCACTTAACCCGCAGGCAATGATGCCCTCCCAATATTCCATATCTGGATTCACATTCAACGCAAAGCCATGACGTGAAACGCCATGCACATCCACCTTGACACCGATCGCGGCGATCTTGGCTGGCTTTTTCCGATCTTCAGGCGAACAGCGCGGGCAACGCGAATGGACATCTGCCTGAATCCAAACACCGGTCAAACCTGACCGTTGACCTGTCGCGATCCCAAAATGCGCCAGCGCCACAATGAGAGTTTTCTCCAACTTGCGGATGTAACCGACATAATCTGCGTCTGGAAGCTTACTATCGTGATTAACCCTGCCAAGCGGAATGAGAGGATACCCAACCAATTGTCCAGGCCCGTGATAAGTGACATCGCCGCCGCGATCCACCCAATGTGTGGAAATCCCTTTTTGCCTTAACTGCTCTTCGCCCCACAGCAGATTCTCCGCATGGCCTTTTCGTCCGAATGTGTACACGTGGGGGTGTTCAAGCAGCAAAAGTGTCGGCGGGCGTTTTCCCTCTGCAATTTCCGCCGCGTATTCGTCCTGTAATTTCCAGGCACGTTCGTATTCGATCAATCCCAAATCAATAATGTCGAGTTTCATACCATTAAATTCCGTAGGGGCGAGGTTGACCTCGCCCCTACATGTATTATCCAAAAATTCTTCGATACAGATCCGATTCCAGCAGCCCGTTCGGGTCACAGCGTTTTTTCAATTTCTTGAATTTATCCACCGTTTCCTGACCGTAAAATGCGAGGGCGGTTTCTGCGGTGGTTTCGCTGTTCTTTGCGAAGTAGAACCGTCCGCCGTTGGCAAGCACGATCTTGTCACATTCCAGCAGCATGGAGCGGAGTCTTGCTCGGCGGGCATCTGTCACTTTGAAATCCATCGCAAGGGAGAAACCATCCGTGGCGTGGGTGAGCAGGAAGTTGTCGGGGCGGTGGCGTTTGGTGACACCAAGGTAAGAGGGAAGTCCCTGCTTTTTGGTCAGAGCCAGCACCTCGGTCCAGGCTTGAAGCGCGGTTTCTTTTGGCAGGAAGGATTGATATTGGATCAATCCGCCGCGTCCCATGGAGCGTTCCCAATCCGGCACATAATCCAATAAAAAGTGAAAGGCCGCGTGCGGCTGGCGGAATGTATGCCTGCGCAAACTGGCAATATATTTTGCCGTGTTGACGCCCCACCAGCCGAGATCGTTCACAAAGGGCGTCATAAAATAATGCAACAGCGATTTTGGCATCACGCCAAACAAACGGCCCGGCAGGTTTTGATTTTCAAGCTTGATGGTCTCCTGCGGATTTGGGTCGTCGCCTTCATGCAAATAATTCGTGGCGTGAATTTGTCCGTGACCGATGGTGATCGTATCGAGCCAGCCGACGATGTAATCGTAGCTCGGCGCGTTATCTTCGATTAGAGCAAGGTGTTCTTTTAAGTTGCGTGTGGGCCATGCGTGTACTTCGAGCAGCCCTGAATACACCTTCTTCATTTGCAAAGTGATCGAAGTGAAAATGCCGAGCATCCCCAACCCGCTGATCATTGAGTAAAACAAGTCGCCGTTCTTTTTGGGAGAGCAAATGACTTCTGCACCCGTGGGCAGCACCGCAGTGAACTCCACCACATGGTCGCCGATCGGGCCCATTTTGAAATTGTTTTTTCCGTGGATGTTTGCCGCAAGGCATCCACCCAGGGTTGTCTTCATGGTTCCAGAGACAACGGGAGGCCACCAGCTATCCGGCAGGACCTTCTGCCATAACTGTTCAAGTGTGACGCCGGGCTCGCATCGCACCTGACCTGTAGCTGGTTCCCACGAAAGGATCTTGTTCATCCCTGAAGTATCCAGCACGATGCCGCCGCCGTTCAACGCGGCGTCGTTATAACTGCGTCCGCCGCCGCGCGCAGCGACAGTGAGGCCCATCTTCTTCGCGAAGCGGAAGGCTTCATAAATATCTTCGGCGTTTTGGGGTTTGATGAGATAGGATGGGGCTTTGAGCGAATGCCCAAAGTTTTCGAGTTGAGTGAAGGTTTTTTGCATTTTGATTTTCATACAGAGACCCTAAAAGTTTTGAAACCTTTAGGGTCTAAGATCGGTTAAAACGACATTCGGCGGAAGATCACCGATGGCACATGTTGGATGACAAGCATGATCCAGCGCCAGATGGATGCGGTGTAGATCAATTGTTTCCGCTTGCGCATGGCTTTATAAATATCTTCAGCGGCTTGTTCGGGAGAGATCGCAAAGGGTGTGCCCCCCTGCGCGGCCTTGATCATTTCTGTTTTGACGAAACCAGGCTTGACGGTTAATACATTCACGCCGTGACGTGTCAATCGGTTGCGGAGCGCCTCAAGATAAGTGGTCAACCCGGCTTTGGAAGTGTTGTAACCAGGGTTGCCGATACGTCCACGGTCGCCTGCCACGGAGGAAATTCCCACGATCTGTCCTGCCTTTGCGTTTTGGAACATTTCAGCCACCGGGCTGAGCCAGGCCATTGCGCCGATGAGATTGACTTCGATCATCTTGCGGTCGCCTTCGAAGTTATAGTTGTTCAAGCCAGGAGGGAAATTTACGCCAGCCATGAAAACAACAAGATCCAATCCGCCGAGGTCCGCAACGATCTTGCGCAACAGATCAGGAACTTCATCATAGTTCGCCACGTCATGCACATATGCCAGCGCACGGGTTTCACCTTCGGCGGTATTGATCTCCGCACACAGGCTGGAGAGTTTTTCTTTTCGACGGGCGATCAGGGCAAGTGTATAACCTTCTTTTACCAGTTTATGGGCCAGAGTGGCCCCCATTCCATCGGATGCGCCGACGATGATCCCCCGTCGGCGCGGATTCAGTGGTGTTGCTTGAGCAGGCTTGGGTGAGTTGGACACGAGATGCCTCATTAAAACAGTATGGATGTTATTCTAACACAATCCAATTATGAGCAAAAAAGGCTATATAATCGGAATATTGGCGGTCATTTCAAAGCACATCATTCCCTCACCCTCAATGTGATCTCGCTGACATGTATAGGAAAACGTGGAATCAATCCGCGAATTCCAGTACAAAAGGTCGGTTGTCCTCCGCCAGCCGACATGATAAAAAGGTAATCAATATGGCCGGAATAACCGAAAGGCAAAAAAATATCTTTCACCGTGCGCGTGAGATCATCAAGCAGGATGACTCGATCGCGGAAGAGGAAAAAGAGGGGATTTTCAAATTGATTCAGGTGCTGGTGGAAGTGGCTGATTTGGGGCCGTCCAAACAAGGCAAGGACGAATCATCTTCCACAGCTTTTACACAAGAGATCATTTCACGGCATGCGTTGATGGCTGCGGTAAAACAGCAGATCGACGAACTCGACTCGTTAAAAAAACTCAGCCTGAATGTAACCTCAAGCCTCGACCTGCAAACCGTGCTGGACACAGTGGTGGCCGAAGCCATGCGGCTCGTAAAAAATGCGCGCGCCGCCCACATCTTTTTATACTCCCATGGAAAACTGGAATTCGGATCGTCATTGACTGCGGAAGGGTCAAAGAACATGCCCATCAGCATGCCGCGCAAAGAAGGACTCACGGCAACGGTGGTCGGCAGCGGCGTTCCCATTATCGTGGAAGATATCACCAACCACCCGCTATATGAAAAAAGCCCTCAAGACTGGAGCGGATCGATCATCGGCGTTCCGCTCAAATTCAATAAATCCATCGTCGGGGTGATGAATCTTTCCCGTTCAATCGCTGGTGGATTTACACGCGCTGAACTGCGCCTGATCGGTTTGCTGGCAGACCAGGCGGCTGTGGCCATTTCCAATGCCAGCCTGCATCAACAAGTTGCGGCGCAAGCCAATACAGACAGCGTCACCGGCCTGCCCAATCGCCGCGCATTGGACGAGCGCCTTCAGGAAGAGATCCGCTATGCCAGACGAATGAACACAATGTTCTCCGTGGTGATGATGGATCTGGACGGCTTCAAAACAGTCAACGACACCTTTGGGCATGTGATCGGCGATGAATTGTTATATTCCCTTTTCAATCACCTTGCCGAAAATATACGCCCCACCGATTTCCTTGCCCGCTACGGCGGCGATGAACTCACCTTGATCACCCGCGAAGCCGATCAGGAAATGGCGGAACGGGTCACACAAAAGATCATAGACCTTGTCAAAGGCTATAAACCTTCGTTCATGGAAAATAAAACGATCCAGCTTGGGATCACCGCCGGGATCGCCATTTACCCGACCCACTCAAAAACCGCAGGCGACCTGCTCCGCGCGGCAGACGCTGCCTTGTATCAGGCCAAGAAACATCATCGCGGCCAATACTCGGTTGCCAAAGTCGCCACAGGCCCACTGGACCCCATCACAATTCCCAGAAAACAAGTGGAATAATTCCTACACTTGAAAAACGTAAAATAACCACGAAGACAAAGCAATGCCCGTGTCTCGTGGTTATTTTGTTTAATTGACCGATCTTTTGCAACCAAATGGATGAACACGGGGTTATATTGATAAATCCAAATCTGGGAGACCGTATGCCCCGCAAAGTAAAACTCATCCTCAACCCCATGGCAGATATGGGACGTGCCTGGAAAACCGCAAACGACCTGCGCCCCATCGCGCAGGAATTCAAAGGCGAACTGACATGGAGCGGAACGGTGTATCCCACCCACGCCATCGAACTCGCCAGACAAGCCGCTGAAGAAGGCTATGACCTCGTCATCGCCATGGGCGGCGACGGCACGGTGCATGAAGTAATGAACGGCCTCATGCAAGTCCCCATGGAAAAACGTCCCATCATGGGCGTTGTTCCCATCGGTTCAGGCAACGACTTCGCCTACTCGATGGGCATCACTCAAAAATCGGCGCATGCGCTGGCCCACGCACTCAAAGCCGAAACCATCCAAAGCATCGACATCGGCCAGATGATCGACGAACACAACCGCAAGGAATATTTCGATAACACCCTCGGCATCGGCTTCGACGCCGTCGTCACCATCCGCTCGCATAAACTGCCCATCGTCAAAGGTTTTCTCATGTATCTCACGGCGGTGATTCAAACCATCCTCCTAAATCACAACCCAGCCAGAATGCAGATCGAAACAGAAAACGAGAAGTGGGAGGAAAGCGTGATCATGCTCACCCTGTGCAATGGTCCGCGTGAAGGCGGCGGTTTTATGCTCTCGCCCAACTCAAAGAACGATGATGGCAAAATGGAATTCCTCACCGTCAACAAAGTTTCACGCGGCATGATGTTCCGCCTCGTGCCCGAATTCATGAATGGCACACACATGCGTTTCAAACAGATCCGCATGGGCGAATTCAAAAAATTCAACATCGCCTCAGACCTTCCGCTTTACATTCATGCCGATGGCGAGATCTTCACCAGCTTCGGCAGCAACCTGCACAAGGTCAGTGTCGAAATATTACCGCAGGCTTTAAAAGTAGTTCACGGTTAATCACTCGCCACTTTCCACTTTCTACTTTAGAATATGGAAAGTGGAAAGTAGAAATGCCAACCCTTTATCAAACCTTTCTTAAACACGATATCGGACATCTTCGCATCGTGGCGGATCTATGGGGACTTGAACTCGAATCACAGGATCTGGATTCAGCCGCCGAAGAACTCTCCGCCTCTTTGCTGGACCTGGAAGCTGTCACTGAAACAATCGACATTCTCTCCCCTGAAGCACGCGCCGCACTGGACGCCATCCTCGCTGGCAACGGCAAAATGGAATGGGCCGCCTTCACCCGCGCGCACGGTGACATTCGCGGCATGGGCGCCGCCAAGCGAGACAGGGAACGCCCGCACCTAAAACCATCCTCCCCCGCAGAACATCTCTTTTATCGCGGACTCCTCGCCAAGGCATTTTTCGACTCAAGCAAAGGCTCGCAGGAATTCGCCTACATTCCCGATGACCTGCTTGAAGTCATCGAAATGCTTGCCGCAGAAGAGACCGACGACCAGCAGCCATCCGCAGCGCCGCGCGGTGAACCGATTGGTCGTCCCGCCACCCCCGTTGAAAAAGCATTCGAAATCCCCGCCACCGATCACATTCTGGATGATGCGACCACCCACCTCGCCGCATTGCGCATTGGCGACGAAAGTAAAGCACACTTGAAGCATGGCCTGCAAGAATTGCTCACAGCCTCCAATCTCATAAAAAAAGATACCCTGCAGCCTGAGGCGGTGAAAGCCTTTCTCGGCGCATCACGCGTTGAAGCATTAAACATTCTATACAAAGCTTGGTTTGAATCAAACATCTTCGACGAACTACGACTGATTCCAGGGATCATCTGCGAAGGCGAATGGAGCAATCAACCGCAGGTGACCCGCGAATTCCTGATGAATCTGGTGAACGATATTCCACAGGACAAGTGGTGGAGCCTGCCCGCATTTTTGCGCGACATCAAAACAAAATACCCCGATTTTCAACGCCCCGCTGGCGATTATGACTCGTGGTTCATCAAACGCGAATCAGACGGTCAATACCTGCGCGGATTCGCCTACTGGGATCAGGTGGATGGCGCGCTGGTCAAGTATTTCATCCAAACCCTGCACTGGCTGGGAAAAGTGGATCTGGCTTCGCCCGAGGAAGGGAAGGAATTTTCGGCGTTTCGGGTGAATGGGTTGAAAGTTGAAGGCTTGAAGGTTGAAGGAAAGATTATTGTTTCTTCCAATGGAAGGATTACTATTTCACGATTTTTCTCGCGCGCGGTGCGTTATCAACTTGCGCGGTTTTGTGAATGGGATGAGGAAAAAGGCGGCGAATATATTTATCACGTTTCTGCGCAATCGCTAAAACATGCCAACGAGCAGGGATTGAAAGCCGAACAACTGCTTGCCCTGCTGGTGAAATACACCAATGGAAACGTCCCGCCTGCACTGGTGAAGGCGCTCAAACGCTGGGACACGAACGGCATCGAAGCCCGGGTGGAGAGTCTGCTTTTGCTAAGAGTCACCAAGCCCGAGATTATGGAAGAGATTCGCAAATCGAAGGCGGGGAAATATCTGGGCGAAGTCTTAAGCCCGACGGCGGTGATTGTCAAAAGCGGAGCCATCCAAAAAGTAATGGCGGAACTTGCCGAGTTGGGATTGCTTGCAGAGGTCAAAGAGTAAATGGATGTCATAACGAAATTATGACCTCCATTTTTTGTTAAATCGCTATAATGAAATTGCATTTCCAAAAAGGAGAAAAAATGTCTAAAACTGATTGGATCCAGCAAGAGATCGATAATTTGAAATCGCAGGGGCTGTACAACAACATCCGCACCATCGGTTCGCCGCAAGGCGCATGGCTGACCGTGGATGGAAAAAAAGTATTGAACTTCTGCTCGAATAATTATCTGGGATTGGCGAATCATCCCGCGCTGACGGCTGCTGCGAAAAAAGCGACAGAGGAAATGGGCGTTGGGCCTGCTGCTGTCCGCTCGATTGCAGGGACGATGACCTTGCATGTTGAACTGGAAAAACGTCTTGCGCAGTTCAAAGGCGTGGAAGCGGCGATCACGTTCCAGTCGGGCTTTACCGCAAATTTAGCAACCATCCCCGTACTGGTTGGAAAAGAAGATGTGATCTTCTCAGACAGATTGAATCACGCATCGATCATCGATGGCGCGCGTTTGTCTGGCGCGAAGATCATTCCGTATGATCACAATGACGTGAAATCGTTGGAAGAACAGATCAAGGCGAACTTGAGTCAATATCGCCGCGCGTTGATCGTGACCGACGGCGTCTTCAGCATGGACGGTGACATCGCTCCCCTGCCCGATATTTATGAAGTGGCGAAGAAATACGATATCTTATTAATGGTGGATGACGCGCACGGCGAAGGCGTGCTCGGCAAAGGCGGACGCGGCATCGTGGATCACTTCGGCCTGCACGGCAAAGTGGATGTGGAAGTCGGCACGATGTCGAAGGCTTTTGGTGTGGTCGGCGGAATCGTGGCGGGCAAATCGGTCATCATCGAATGGCTGCGCCAGCGTGGACGCCCGTTCCTGTTCTCCTCTGCGGTGACTGTGCCTGATGCGGCGGCCTGTCTGGCGGCAGTGGATTTGCTCGAAGATTCCACGCAACTGGTGGATAAACTTTGGGAAAACGCCAAATATTTCAAAGCCGAAATGAAGAACCTCGGATTCAACACAGGCGTTACCGAAACACCAATTACTCCCATTATGCTCGGCGAAGCGCCGCTGGCCCAGCAATTCAGCCGCGAGTTGTTTGACGCGGGTGTATTCGCCATGGCGCTCGGCTTCCCAACCGTGCCGCAGGGCAAGGCGAGAATCCGCGTGATGATCTCTGCCGCACATGCAAAGGATGATCTGGATAAAGGATTGGAAGCGTTCAAGAGTGTTGGGAAGAAATTAGGTGTGATTTAGAAGAGTAGTGATAAGTAAAAAGCAACAAGTAGCGAGTAAAACAACAAAGACCGCATAGTGATTTGCGGTCTTTGTTGTTTTATAGGTGACGGATAATCTGGGAACGGACTGTAAATATAGGCTGTTTATCCTAAAAGGGTGTTAAGCGGCAAGATTGCTGTATAAACACAAGTTGGGCTTGTGAGTCAAGTCGTGCTTACGAGCATGGTTTTTCCAGGTCAGAAAACCTTTAACGCGAATTTCTTCTGTTGAACTCCCCCAAGTGGTGGAGTTCAACACTCCCCGGTCGATGGGTGCGATTGGGGAGTGTTCGGCGTATGATGAATTCAAGGCTAGTAGAATAGTTTGCGCCAAACGCAAACCATTTTTGCATGAAGTCAACTCTATGTGGATCAAGGGCACAACTCATTAAACAATAGTACATAACAATCTGGGGCTTTGGTGCGTCAGTTTCTCGCACTGGAGAAGCTCAGATGAAAGGATGAAAAAATGTCATTCAACGATAAATCCCGCTTGGATCCCACTCAGGTGGAGGATCGGCGTGGCCGGGGAAGAGGCAGGACAATTGCTGTGGGAGGCGGCGGACTTGGCCTGATCATTGTGGTAGTCGCAATGCTGTTTGGCGTGGACCTTACTGGTTTGACGAGTACTGACCCGTGGGCAGCAAGTACCATTTTCAACGCAAAGCGCAGGTGGAAGCAACGACCTGCAGGCGGAATGCCAGACAGGGGCAGATGCAAATGAACGCGAGGACTGTCGCATCGTAGGCTTCGTCAATAGCATCCAAGCTTTTTGGGCCGACGAATTTGCCCAAGGTGGAGGCCAGTACACACAGGCCGATACAGTCCTTTTCACAGAGGCAACAGAGGCGGCTTGTGGATACGCCAGCGCCGCAACGGGACCGTTCTACTGTCCGCGAGACCAGAAGGTCTATCTGGACCTCGACTTTTTCAACGAACTACAGACGCGCTTTGGTGCTCAGGGCGGTTCGTTCGCCGAAGCGTATGTGCTCGCGCATGAATATGGCCATCACGTGCAAAACCTGCTTGGTGCACTGTCGGGTAGCTCGAACGCCACAGGGCCGGGGAGTGAAGCAGTTGAGACTGAACTCCAGGCTGATTGTCTGGCCGGTGTCTGGCTCTTCCACGCCGCCGAAACCGGTTACCTGACTCAGTTGACGGATCAGGATATTATCCAGGCTCTAGACGCCGCAGCTTCCGTTGGCGATGACCGCATCCAGCGTGAGACACAGGGCTACGTCTCACCCGAGTCATGGACCCATGGATCGTCCGAGCAGCGGCAGTTGGCGCTCAAGGACGGTCTGCAGAGCGGGGATATAGCCACCTGCGATTCGCCGGGATGGACGCCATAACCATACAATACAGCACAGATTCAATCTGTGCTTGCGACGAGTCTCAAACCGCATGCCTCAAGCGGCGAATGCGTTCTGCCCAAAGTACAGGGGTATGATTGTGTACGCTCGCAAAAGGCTTGAGCGTTCAAGACGGTGGAGAGGAAGTAGGGGTGATCTAGAAGAGCAGTAAAAGAGTAATAAGTGTAAGGCGGCGCAGGGTGGGCGTCGCCTTACACTTATAGGTTTATAATTGATTTATAGATAAGGACGGACATATGCCACTATATCAATTGAAACAAAATAATGTTCAACAAATTAAGCCATCTAGCTTCAAGAATGAACGTGAGTTGCAGAAATTATTTGAAGCCAACCTTGAGTCATTGCTTGGTGTTCGCTTTATTGCGTAGGAACAATGAACAACTCAGAACAAAAATTGGATAACCTTCAAAAGGCTGACATTTCAAAGAGCCTACTACGTCTCATGGGTATCATAATACTACTAGATGCATCAGCACTTGCAGCAGGCATCTCATTTTTCATGATAATACATGGCGCGCTACTTGGCATTAGATGGTCTGCTCCATATTGGAAATTCACCCGTAATATTTTCGTCAAAGCTACTGGTTTTCCAGAAAAAAACATTTTGCTCAACAAAAATCAGATTACCTCGCGGCAAGGAATTAATTTGTTATTCAAGGCGGTAACAGTTGTTTTATTTTTTATTCTTGGTGTATGGATTCTCATTCATAATGGTTTTTGTGGACAAAATTTAATGTGTTAGGCAAATTAATAATTATTTACTTTCAGATTTCTTTCGAATAGAAATGGTGTACTATCAAGAAGAATTATTCAATTCTATTCCCCCAAAACGGGGCTAACAAAGCGTGCATCTGATGCTGGGGATTCTGCGGCACGCTTCACGTCAGGCGGTTTTCTACGCCTTAGCCCTTTTCTGGCTGGACGGCGTCGCCGTCCCCACCCCAGCGCCTGTCAATGCAAGCCGTTGGCTGGCAACGTATATTTCAAAACCGACTTCACAGATACATGGAAAATTAAATGTCCTTTCAAAAACGATTTGTTACCTCATATTGGCTGTATTTCTTGTCTTTTCTTTGGCGTGCCAGAGTGTGTCAAGGATTCTTAGTAAAGAGATACCTGCATCGAATAACACTCCTGAATTTCTAACAAACGGTATGGATTACGATGGAAACTGGAAAGGAACAACCTGCCCAAATTTTCAAAGTCACTTTAACTGTTGCTCATAATGGAATCACCGCATTGAAAGTTCAAGGTAATTGGGAAGGTCAAAATTGCACTAGAAATTTCGAGACTAATGTAGAAGTTAATATAAAAGGCCTAGGTATTCCTCCCACCTACCCGATCAAGAGCGATTCTTTCACAATTGCGTATGATGGTTCAAAGACAGATGGGACGGCTTATAATTTTTGGGGCACATTTTTATCTGCCCAAAAAGCATCAGGCACAATAGAATATGTCGCAACCAGTGGTAGTTGTCAAGGAATAAAAAAATTTGATTGGACGGCATCCAAGGTTTCTAATTAGATTGGTAGCAAAGGCACAGTGCCTCTGCAAAATAAACGCGTCCAACAAAGCGTGCATCTGACGCTAGGGATTCTGCGGCACGCTTCGCGTCAAACAGTCTTCCACGCCTTAGCATTTTTCCAGTTGGACGGCTTCGCCGTCCCCACCCCAGCGCAGGTCAACGCAAACCGTTGGGCGGCTGGACTCGCAAACTTATGAAGAATAATTGAAGAAGAATATGATTACTATTGATTTCCTTGTAGATCATCTCGATACCATACCTACATTGACAAAATGGTTCCGTGACCAATGGTCAGATTATTTTGCAAACTGGTCAGACGAAGATATGATGAAAGATTTTCTTGAAGATATTTCTCGCAACAGTCTCCCCTCTCGGCTTGTTGCTTTTGAGTCCAATGAGCTTGTTGGCACAATTGTCCTACGGGAGAGCGAAGCTGAAACATTGCCAGAGCGCCAACCTGAATTAGGTGGCTTATACGTCGTGGAGTCTTATCGAGGTCATGGTATTGGTACAGAATTGGTTCGAGCAGGTATGAAATTAGCTCATGAACAAGGATATTCGACGATTTCTGCAACAACTGTTAAAGCAGCAGGCATCTTGGAACGTTTGGGCTGGGAGTTCATCAAGACAGTCCAATATCCAGATGGGGAAGTCTCATTGTACAGTTGTAAACTATGAACACCGTCGAACAAAGCGTGCAACTGACGTGTGGGAGTCTGCAGCACGATTCGCGTCAAGTATTTTTCTGGCTTCGAGTTTTTCCTACTCCCAAGTAGAGTCCATGCCCACTCAACAAATCGTTCAGCAATCGTAATTACTCAATCAAAAAGGGGATAAAAAGCATATATTCCGCACGACTTAATCGGCATACAATAAAGCAGGAGGAACCTCATGACCATTATCGTTGCCGATACCACCTGCGGATTGCCGCGCGCCATGCTCGAAGCGCGGGGAATACCGTTGATCCCTCAAGTTGTCACCTTTGGAGAAGAGTCTTTTCACGACAGCCAGGAAATGGACACAGCCATGTTCCTGCAACGGCTGAAGGCGTCGTCCGTTTTGCCGAAAACGGCCGCACCTGAACCGTCTTTATACGTGCCCATTTTCAAGCAGGCGCAGGAAAATGGCGAAAGCGTGATCGTCGTTGCGCCGACGGGCAAAGCCAGCGGAACGGTCCGCTCGGCGGAGACAGCCGCGCAGGATTTCGCAGGGGTTGATATCCACGTGGTGGATACGCAGACCATCTCGTGCAATCTCGGTTCGCTGGTGCTGTTGGCCGATGACATGGCCAAAGCGGGTGAATCTGCCAGTGAGATCGTAGCAAAACTCAACGACTTGATTCCCCGCGGGCGGCTGTATTTCCTCGTGGATACGCTCGAATACCTCGCCAAAGGCGGTCGAATCGGCGGGGCGAAGCGTCTGCTGGCGGAATTGCTGGAGATCAAACCCATTTTGCAGGTCAAAAATGGACAAGTCGAATCCTTTGAGCAGCAGCGGACCAAAAAACGCGCGCTGGCACGGCTCGTGGAAATTGTGGCAGAACAATGCCCGGGCGGAGACTCTGCTCATTTGTGTGTGATTCAGGTTGAGGCGGAGAACGAAGCGCAGGCTCTCGTCGCCGAATTAAAGTCGCGGGTCAGCGTTTCCCAGATCCCGATCTATGAACTGCCTCCCGCCATCGTGGTGCATGCAGGGCCGCGCGCAATGGGTGTCGGGTTTTTTGCATAGCCCCGTAAGCGGGGTGGCCCCGCACACGGGGTGGTATAATTTTTTCGAAATTAAGATCTTGTAAGGAGCTTCCGCAATGTCAGGTCATTCAAAATGGTCAACGATTAAACGAAAGAAAGGTGTTGCCGACGCAAAACGCGGCGCCATCTTTACACGGCTCGCCCGTGAACTCACCATCGCCGCACGCGAAGGTGGCAGTGATGTAGATTCAAACTTCCGTCTGCGCCTCGCCTGGGATAAGGCCCGCGCAGAAAACATGCCCAAGGATAATATCGAACGCGCCATCAAACGCGGTGCAGGTGAAGACAAAGACGGCACCACGTTCGAAGAGATCACCTTCGAAGGCTACGGTCCGCACGGCTCGGCGCTCATGGTCACCTGCGTCACCGATAACCGCAACCGCACCGTCCCCGATATTCGCCACGCTTTCAGCAAATCGGGCGGCAACATGGCCGAGCCGGGCGCAGTCGGCTGGCAGTTTGACCGCAAATCCTATTTCGCCTTCCCCGCCAGCCAGCTTTCCTACGACAAGGCCTTCGAGCTTGGCATCGAAGCGGGCGCCGATGATGTGGTGGACGG
The DNA here is from genome assembly GCF_016705895.1 of Candidatus Villigracilis affinis. Lineage (NCBI taxonomy): Bacteria > Bacillati > Chloroflexota > Anaerolineae > Anaerolineales > Candidatus Villigracilaceae > Candidatus Villigracilis > Candidatus Villigracilis affinis. The sequence goes on from NZ_JADJKT010000005.1 coordinate 33,680, forward strand.
CGGCGAAACGGTTGATATTTATGGTCCCGTTGACGCTTTCAAAACCATCGCCGATGCGTTGCAAAAAGCCAATGTGCATCCCGAAGAAGCGGGCTTGCGCATGGTCGCCAAACAGGAAATCGAACTCGATGTCGAATCAACTTTGAAGTTCATGAAGATGGTTGAAAGCATCGAAGAACTCGACGACGTGCAGGATGTCTTCCACAACGTGAAGGTTTCAGACGAAGCCCTCGCCGCCCTCGAAGCTGCGTAATCGAAATCATGATAGGGACACAGCGGCGCTGTGTCCCTACATTATTTAATGACCCTCGCCCTCGGAATTGACCCCGGCACCGCCACAACTGGATACGGACTCGTGCGCCTCATGCCCGACGGGGAACTGGTCGCTGTTTCCTTTGGCATTATCTCCACTCCAAAAGAAGCGACCCCGCCCGCGCGCCTCGAAATGTTATTCGACGATCTCAACAAGTTGTTGAAAAAACACAAGCCTGAGACCGCCGCAGTCGAAAAATTATTCTTCTCCAAAAATGTCACAACCGCCCTCGCAGTGGGACAGGCACGCGGCGTCATCATGCTCTGTTTGCAAAAAGCAGGCATCGAACCCTTTGAATACACCCCCAACGAAGTGAAACAAGCCGTCGCTGGCTACGGCTCCGCAGAAAAACGCCAGGTGCAGGAAATGGTGCGCGCGCTCTTGCAATTGGATTCCATCCCCAAACCCGACGATGCCGCCGATGCCCTCGCCATCGCCATCACACATTTAAATACAAAACGATACGAGTAGGGACACGGCGCTGCCGTGTCCCTTATACACAAGGCACAGCGGCGCTGTGCCCCTACATCCACAATACGGTAAAATACAAACATGATAGCAACCCTGCGCGGAGAAATCTCCCAAATCGAAGAGAACGCCATCATCGTCGAAGTCGGCGGTGTGGGCATGAGAGTTTTTGTCCCTGCCCCTTTGCGGACCAATGCCAAGGCTGGCGAAATTCTTTTTATGTTCACCCATCTCGTCGTCCGCGAAGATGCGCTGACCTTGTATGGATTCGAATCACAAGCCGACCGCGACCTGTTCAACATCCTCCTCGGCGTAGACGGGGTCGGCCCGAAAGTGGCATTATCCGTCCTCTCCACCCTCACCATTGACGCCATCCAACGCGCCATCTTCGCCGATGAAGCCGACCTGCTCAGCAGTGTGCCCGGCGTGGGCAAAAAGACCGCGCAAAAAATGGCGCTGCACCTGAAAGACAAACTCAAACCCACCGACGCGCTCGCCAAAATCGCCGCCATGGCCGATTACGACAGCGAAGTCCTCGCCGCGCTCACCTCGCTGGGATATTCCGTCATCGAAGCGCAAGCCGCGATCCAATCCCTGCCGAAGGATGCGCCCAAAGAAGTGGAAGAACGATTACGCACCGCGCTGGGATATTTTACAGGATGAAAATCGGCGAAAGAATTCAAGTCCGCGCCTGCAAAACGGACGGAACTGTATATCGAAGCTGGCAAGCCACAATCGAGTCTGTATCAACAGACTCGATTGTTACAATTGCACCTGCTGGTTCCTCGGTGTTCAATATCAAAGGCGAAGATACTCCGATCCGCCATCATTACCGCTCCTATTACTGGTTCGACAAGAACTACAACCTGCTTGAGATCTTCGAACCTGAAGGCGAACTGTTCCATATTTACATCAACATCGCCTCGCCGCCCGAATTCAAAGATGGGATCATGAGTTTCAAAGACCACGAACTGGATGTTTCAAGATACCTCCCCAAACCCGCCGAATTGATCGACGAAGATGAATTCATCGAAGCCGCAGTAAAATATCAATACTCAAAAGAATTCCAGGAAAAAATGTACGCCGCCGCCGAAGAAGCCCTCGAACTGGCCAATCACTGGCAGGCGAAACCTATTCCCGTTTTTCCATAGACCCACTTTTCACTTCCTTCTTCTTACCTCTTTCTTCATTTCAGGAGACTCCCATGCTAAAAAAGAAAATCGCCTTCATCGGTCCCGGCGTGATGGCCGAAGCCATGATCGCAGGCCTGCTACGCCAAAAACTTGCCGATGCAAAAAACATCACCGCCTCTGGTCCGCGCGAAGAACGGGGCGAGGAATTGCGCAAGAAGTACGGAATCAAAGCCACGACCGATAACGCCTCCGCCATTCACGAAGCAGACGTGGTTGTGCTCTCGGTCAAACCGCAGCGCCTTACCGAAGTGATGAAGGGTCTCAAAGGCATCCGCCCTGACGCGCTGGTGTTATCCATCATTGCGGGCGCAACGATCAAGAAGATCAGCAGCGGGCTGAAACACAAGACCATTGTCCGCTCGATGCCGAACACACCGGGGCAGATCGGCGAAGGCATCACCGTATGGACCGCCTCCAAAGAAGTGACCGACGAACAGCAGGAAATGACCCGTTCCATCCTCGGCGCCTTGGGCGAAGAAGTCTTCGTCGAAGATGAATCCTATCTGGATATGGCCACCGCGCTTTCTGGCTCTGGCCCTGCATACGTCTTCCTTTTCACCGAAGCATTGATCGACGCAGGTGTTCACATGGGCTTCCCGCGCCGCATTGCCGAACAACTTGTTCTGCAAACCATCAAAGGCTCGGCATCGTATTATCAAGGCGCGAGCAGGCATCCCGCCACACTGCGGAATCAAGTCACATCCCCGGGCGGCACTTCGGCGGAGGCTTTGTATTATCTTGAAAAAGCAGGTTTCCGCACCGCCATCTCACGCGCCGTGTGGGCGGCCTATCAACGCTCACTCGAACTTGGCAAGGAAAAACCAGGTCACATCGACACGCATGACGAAGAAAACACATAGCCTTTCTTTCCATCGCGGACAATATGTTATAAAAACCTAAACCGCAGAGTCGCGGAGTGCGCGGAGCTTTTATGATTTTCTCTGTGCCCTCTGCGACTTATTGCCCCGTGGGCTGCGGTGAAATTTTATTTGCGGTTCCCAATGCCAAAAACAATCACTCTCTTAACCAGCGGCACACGCGGTGATGTGTTGCCCTACATCGCGCTCGGCGAAGGCTTGCTGGATGCTGGCTATCAGGTCCGCATTGCTGCTCCGCTTGGTTTTGTGGATCTCGTTCAACAAAGCAATCTCACCTTCGCACCCTTCGAAGGCAATCCCTCCGATTTGCTCGTTGAGCAAGGTGACTCCACGCCGATGACCCTCGGCACAAATCCCATCCGCTCCATCCGCGCCACGCAAAAATTTATCAGGCAAGCCCGTCCACTGTATCGGCGCATGCTGCACACCGCCGCCGAAGCCTGCCGCGGCTCCGACATCCTCATCCACGGCTTGCCGACCCTATGGGGCGCACACATCGCCGAAGGGCTTGGCATCCCTGCTGTCCGCGCCGTGCTGCAGCCACTCATGCCCACCCGCGAGTTTCCATCCGCGCTTTTGCCGTTTCGCTCTTCTTTTTTGGGGATCGGAAACTGGTTCACCCATTGGGCAGTGACTCAAGCCACATGGCTTTCGTGGCGCCGAGAGATCAACCACACGCGTCACGCAGACTTTGGGCTGGGTGCCGCTCACTGGCTTGATCCTTCACTTCGGGCTGATTCAAATCAACCCCTCACCCTGAACGGATTCAGCGAACAGATCGTTTCGCGCCCAAAAGATTGGAATGACAAGCAGGTGATTACGGGGTATTGGAGAAAAAACGAGTTGACAGGTAAACAAGTTGACAAGTTAGACCTGCAACAATTTATCGATTCTTCCCCCAACCCCATCGCCCTTGGATTCGGCTCCCCAGGCACGCGCGGATATTTGCCGATGCTCGAAGAAGCATTGCGGCGCGCAAACGCACAGGCGGTTCTAACCATCCCCGCCAAATGGCATGGCGAAATCAAGTCAAAAAATATTTTCCCCATCGAATATGCGCCGCATGACTGGGTGTATCGTCGGGTGAAAGTTGCTGTCCACCACGGCGGGGCGGGGACAACTTCTGCAAGTTTGCATGCGGGCATTCCAACGGTCATATTGCCATTGGCAATTGATCAATTCTTTTGGGGCGAGCGGATTCATAAAATCGGCGTTGGGCCGAGGCCAATCCCCCAGAGAAAATTGAATTCAGAAAATCTGGCGCAAGCCATCACACAAGCATTGACAGATGAGTCCATGCGGGCGAGAGCAAAAACCGTCAGCGCCGAGTTGAATCAGGAAAACGGGATTCAGGCCGCAGTGAGTGTGATGCGTTCAAAATTCTCAGATTTCAGGATTCAGAATTGGATTCCGCAATGACATATTCGCCACGCCCAAAGCGATCAAAGCAAACACGCTCCCGATCCAATATGGCGCAGAGAAGGCGATGACTTCGAATGAAATGCCCGCGAGCATGGGTCCGAAGATGTTGGTGAGGCTGAGCAAGGTTTGCGTGCCTCCCATCAGGCGTCCCTGCTCGCTTTCGGAGACGCGCAATGAAACCAGCGCAGTCAGCGACGGGATGCTTGTGCCTGTGCCCAACGCAACGATGGTGACGGCGGGATAGAGCATCCAGGCGGCGGGGGCGAGTGCCATGCCAGCGAGACCAATTGCCATGAGCGTGAGACCGAAGATAGTGAGGCGTTTTTCACCGAAGCGCGGCTGGAGTTTGCCGAATAAAAATCCCTGAATGAAAACGGCGCATACGCCAACATAAAGATAGAAAAAACTATTTTGCGTGGGCGTCCAATGAAAGCGGAAGTTGGAATAGAGTGGGAAGTTGGATTGCAGACCTGCAAAAGCGAGGTTGAGCAGGAACATCGCGACGAGAAGCTTTTGAACGTTAACCTGTTTGAAAAGACTCATAAATTGATTGCCGAAATTGAACCCTTGAAAAACAGGTTTGATCTCGCGTTTTTCAAGCGGAAGCGATTCGGGCAGCACAAAATATCCAAAGATAACATTGCTCAACGCAATTGCAGAAGCTATGAACGCAGGTACATACAAACCGTATCGGCTCAACAATCCGCCCAATGCAGGGCCAGCCATTAATCCCAAACCGAAAGCCGCACCAACCATGCCCATCCCGCGCGCACGATTCTCGGTGGTGGTCACATCTGCGATATAGGCGTAGGCAGTAGTGAGGTTTCCGCCTGTCAAGCCATCTATCAACACGGCAAGGAAAACCAGCGGAAGCGAACCCGCCAGCCCAAGCATGAGATACCCCATCGATGTGCCAAGCAGACAGATCAACAAAACAGGTCGCCGCCCATAACGGTCAGAGAGTGCGCCGAGAACGGGTCCTGCAAACAATTGAGCAGATGCATACAACGAACTCAACGCACCTGCAATCGCCGCGCCGCCATCCTGTGCCTGCACGAAGAATGGAAGCAACGGCAGCATGATGCCATAGCCAAGCATGTCCACGAAGATGGTGATGAAGATAAAAACGAGGGAGGAATTCAAAGGGAATCAGTGGTAAGGTAGCGAAAAAAGGGGGGGGGGGGGGGGGGCCCGGGGGGGGGGCCCAAATCTCTTTTATAACCCCTTGCTCAGGGTGGCTTGAGCAAGGAATGTTTTTTACTTCTTACAACCTGAGCAGCGATTAGACGACACTACGGTCTCTCCTCTTTCTTCTTTCTTTTCCTAAAACCTCTCCAGCCGCAGCGGACTTAGATCGAATTCCGCCTTTTTCCCATTGATCAGTTCTGCCACCACCTGCCCCGTACCAGGCCCAAGGGACAGACCAAGCATAGCATGGCCCGTGGCAAGCACAAGGTTGGAATGATTCGGGGAACGTCCAATGATCGGCACACCGTCGGGAGTCGTCGGGCGCAGGCCTGCCCAAGTCTCTTTGATATCGAGTTTTTCATCGATACGGAGATATTCACGCGCGGAATTTTCGATCCGTTGAATCCAACGCGGATCGGGCGTCATACTGCCGTTGCCAACTTCAAGTCGGCCTGTAAAGCGCAGCAGGTCATCCATCGGCGAAACCGCCACACGCCGCTCACCGAGGATCAACGCATGGCGCGGCATTTGCTTCGTCGCAGACATGGTCAGGCTGTATCCGCGCGCGGGCTGGATGGGGATATTCAATTTCAGATCGCGCGCCATGGATGGAGTCAACGCGCCTGCGGCGAGAATGACATGCTCCGCTTCGAACTCACCGACTGCCTGTTCTTACAACCCGAACTTTTCCCTGCGCCGATTCAAACCCAGTGACAGGCGTATTCTCATACATCTCCGCCCCCATCGCACGGACTCGGTCACTGAGCATTTTGAGAAATAAAGCAGGGTTCATGTGCGAATCGCCCGTGAAATGCACGCCGCCGATGACATCGTCCAATGCGGCGGGCTCAACCTCATGTACTTTGGTCTTGTCATACACACTGACGGGGATGCCATACTTCTGCATCAACTCACCTTCGTGCTTTCCACCGCTGAAGGCTTCCTCGGTTTTATACAAAAACAGCAGACCCTTCTCCTGATAATGACAATCGAATTTTTCCTCGGCGATCATCTGGGCAAAGTTCTTCGCGCTCAGTTGACCGAGGCTGTTCAACGGCGGAATTCCGCGCTGGACGTTCGCTTCACTGCAAGCCAGCACAAATTGCAGCAGCCACATGAGATATTTCGGGTCGAGGCTGACCTTCATGCCAAAGGGACTGTGCGCGGGGTCGAGCATCCACTTAAGCGCGGAGGTCACCACCCCCGGTGCCGCCAGCGGAATGATATGACTCGGCACCACATGCCCCGCATTGCCCGATCCGCTGCCTTTGCCGATCTCATTTGCATCAAGGATGGTTACCTTGCGCCCCGATTTCAAAAGATAATACGCGCAGCTTAACCCAACGGGTCCGCCGCCGATGATGAGGACACGTCTGATTTTGTGGCCATGAGGTTGCTCCATTGATTTCTTTATTTGCACACCAGCAATGCAAACATGTTTGATTACAGCGCTTGTATTTTAGCACGAGGAGGTGGGGATTGATTTTTGATTTTAAAAGACGTAAACTTTCCATATGTTCATGATCACCCCCATTGTCATATCGTGTTTTATTTCAACCGTGGTGCTCGCAATCAATACCTCCATCGCCTGGCGGCACAGGCAGGAGCGGTCTGGTTATTACTTCAGCCTATTCACAGCCAGTCTGGCTTTTTGGGGAGTAATGGTCACACTCGGGTATGCCGCAAAACCGCTGTCACTGAAAATTTTCTTCGCCGTTTTGGACGCATGGGGATACAGGACGGCGGAAGCATTTTTACTGTTGTTTGCCTTATGCTTCGCGGGCTACGAACACATTGCAGAGAAAAAATGGATGAAAGCCATTGCTGTACTTCATGTTCTCTCCCATGCGTTGCTGGCATCCACCAATCAATGGCATGGGTTGATATGGAAAGACTTCATCCCACAGGCAAATAATGTGGTTCTATTCGTGCATGGACCTGCATTTGCTCTTACAGTGATCACGGGGTATTCACATGCATTGATCTGCATGACCCTGTTCGTCATCGCTTCTTTTCGAGGGTCAAATATCATCAAACGCCAGGCACGATTGCTGATAACCGCATTTCTCATACATATCTTTTTGAATGTCGCTTACAACATTGATCTGTTTGACGTGCCAGGAGTAGATTGGACTTCTTCAACCTCTGCTTTTACCAATGTGTTCGTTTTATGGGCTCTATCTGGACAGAAATTATTGGATATTAATCCCATTGCCCGCAACAAATTGATCAACAACCTGAGCGATGGCATGATCGCGCTCGATTTGAAAAACCGCATCATTGACATCAACCGCTCGGCAGCGGAGGTTCTCGGCAACACCGAAGATGCTTTGCTTGGCAAAAACTGGAAGAGGTTTTTCCCGCGCCTTACTTCAGAGTTGAGGAAGCGCGAGAAAGAGGTCAAATTCGAGCTCAACATTGACGACCAGCGATATTATGACGCGCTGCTTTCCCCTGTGCATGATGAATGGCCCAAAGGGCAGATCGGCAGGATGATCATTCTGCGCGATATCACCGAACGCAAGCAAACAGAACTCAGACTCCTGCAATTACACAAAGCTGTGGAGCAAAGCCCGGTCTCTGTACTGATCACCAATCTCCAGGGCAACATTGAGTATGTCAATCCGCATTTCACAAAATTGACCGGCTATGGGCTGGGCGAAGTAATCGGAAAAAATCCGCGTATTATTCAATCGGGTGATACATCTCCGGAGACGTATGACGAAATGTGGAAGACGATTCGATCCGGCAAGGTCTGGCGCGGTGAGGTCTGGAATAAAAAGAAGAATGGCGACCCCTATTGCGAGGTTGAGATCATCGCACCTGTCATCGACAATGATGGAACCATTGTCAATTACATTGCCATCAAAGAGGATGTCACCGCCCAAAAAGAATCAGAAGTGAAATTACGCGAAGCCTACGACAAACTGGAAGAGCAAATGAGCGAAATCCAGGCGCTGCAATCTGACTTGCGCGAGCAGGCCATTCGCGACCCGCTTACAAAACTCCACAACCGGCACTACTTGAAGGAAACCTTGCACCGCGAATTATCCCGCGCCATGCGTGAACAGTATCCGGTTTCATTTCTATTACTGGACATCGACCACTTTAAACATGTCAATGACACGTACGGTCATGCTGCCGGTGACTTTGTATTAAGAGACCTCGCCGATCATCTTGCAGAATTTACCCGCACAGGTGATATTGTCTGCCGTTACGGGGGCGAGGAATTCCTTGTGGCGTTTCCAAATACAAAAGAACAGGATGCTTTTCTCATTGCGGACCGCCTGCGCGCCTCCGTTCAAGAATCCACGATCTATGTAGATCGCCACGTGATCTCGATCACAGTGTCAGCTGGCATATCAGAATTCCCAACCCACGGCCAATATGAGGCGCTGATACTCGAATCTGCCGATAAAGCCTTGTATCATGCAAAATACAATGGGCGTAATCAGGTGGTTTTATGGTCCAAGATAAAAGCGCCGTTTTAGAAACTTTGGATTGTTACGAATAATACCAACTGAAGATCTTGTTATACATTGCCAACAACATCTTCTTAATGGGCGGCAATTCCAACATACGCCTACCCACCCCTTCTTTCTTCCTTCCTCTTTCTTTTCCCTTCCCCAACTCCCCTCGCAAATACCCCAGCGTATTAGACAAATTCATCGCCAGCGGATCACTGACCATCAAGCGCAGCAGACCCGCGTCATTCATGCGCTTATCCAACTGACGCACCTGCCCCATGGGCTTGTCCATGTCAAAAGGCAGAAATTGCTGAAGTGTGGATTTATACGCTGTGAACTGCCAGTGACTTGCCCCCGCAAGCGCGGTCACACCTTTGTATTGGATGCGCCAATCCCTTGTCTCGGCATAAACCTTTTTATTTTCTTCCTCGGTCTGCCCAAGCGAAAGATTGAATTCAAGAAAGGTTTCCCACGGAATGAATTGACCTTCATCAAGTTGGGCATTTTCTTTCGCCCATTTCAACGTGCCTTCATAAAACTCTGGTGAAGTACGGTATGGGCGCGCCGTCACCATGCCGACGTTCGGAAAAGTTTCGAGCAATTCCACCGAACGCGAGAGCCATGTCGGCGAAAACAAAACATCACTATCGGTATATGCGATGATCTCACCGGGCGCGCCTGCCAGCATCACATTCCACGCGCCGCCCTTGCCCATGTTCTTTTCAGAGAGGATCAAATATTGAATCCGTCCCTCTTCCTTTTCCTGAATCAAAAACTCACGCACTTCTTCGCAAGAGCCATTATCGAAGACCATCAGGTCAAATGGCAGGCCCGCATCCTTGCGCATGGATTCCAGCGAGACCTTCAACACATCCAAAGTCTCGGCATAAAATCCGCTCAGGAAGGGGATGTAATTTAACAACGCAACCGTGATCCGCTCGGGGCGGGCAACATCTTTGACGAACTTGGCGGGGTTTTGACCTTTTCTCATTTTGGGTTCCAGGTTTCAAGTTTAAGGTTCAAGGTTCAAGCAAGGCTTTCAGCCTTCAACTCATTTGAATAATTTCTTAAATCGTTTTTGCCATCGCTTCGGGCGGGCAATATTTTCGATCATGGCTTCGGGGAGAAAAAAGAAAATAGAACGCAACATCAACTCAAGGCGGCGTGTGAAGCGCAGCGATGTCATCTTCGGGCTGGCAAGTTTACCATCCACGAGTTGATGCGTTGAATCCAAAATCGTATAACGGATATTCGCCTGCCCGCCCGCAAGGCGGATGTTCTCATTCGTATCGGGATGATCGTAATGCGACCTGCCCCCAGGCAGATGACTGTAATCGTGATTCTGATGCACGATCATCACCGAAGGCGTGCAATCGATCACAGGCCAATTTTCGAGGCGGGCTTTGTAGATCATCCAATTGTCCCAGCCTGCGCGGCCAATGATGAAATTTGGGATGTCGTTATAGCAGGATTTTGGAAAAAGGAAAAAATCGCTTCCAGCGGGACGGTGAAGCTGATTCTGTTTTCTGACAGATTCTCTCAGCCCAGACTCCCACCCTGCGGAAAAATCAAGCGGCGACGTGATGTCATAATCCCAACGTTGACTCAACAGCACGAACTTTTCCTTCAACCTTGCCGCCTGTTTTGCATTCTCAACAAAATCAGGCATGAGGATCATATCTGCATTGATGATGCAGAGCAGGTCGCTGTTCGAGTTCTCCCGCGCCAGTTGAAACATGGACGAGATCAGCGGTGTGCCGTTCGCATTACGGGCAACATTGGGCAAATGCTTCACGCCCAGTTCTTTTGCGATTTCAGCAAGGCCTGCTTCCTCGCCAAGCAAAATGACCTCTACATCGGGGAGCAGAGTCCACGATGTGATGGCGTTACGCTGGATCATCGCAATGTGCGGATTGGTAAACGGTTTCGGGGCGGAAAAGAGTGTAATCAGTGGCATGGTCAATTTACAGGTTTACAGGTTGGAAGGTTCGCAGGTTTGAACTTGTAGACTTTCCAACCTGCCAACTTTCTAACTCTTTAAAGCCCTTTTATCAATGTCTTTAAGAGTCTTATGTTGCACATCGGCATTAATCTTTGGAAGTTCAGGATTGTCATGAACCAGATCCAGGACTTCCTTCCATGTGAAGTCATCCCGTCCATCGAAGCGAGCGTAGACCTGTCGCATGAATTCCAAGTCTTCGGGGGTGTCCACTGTCCAACGGTAATCACCGAAATCGGTGGTGTGTTGAAGGAGGGCAATGTTGAATCCGCGTGGAGAGGTGCCAGTTTGCAGTTGGCGGTTAACGGTTGTCAGTTGCACACCTTCATAGAAATACGGCATGGCATGTTCGCGATGCTGGGGTTCCTTGGCTTCCTTCCAAGCTTTCTTCAAAGCCTTGAAAGTGCAAGCCTCCACATCCAAACCAATTGGATAGGTTCTCGTCCACGGAGGTGGGAGACGGTTACAGACAAAGTCATATTCATCTTCGAGCAAAGCATTGACCACGTTATCGATCAATTCAGGGTCGATGACTGGGCAATCTGCCGTGATGCGGACAACCACATCGGCTTTGGCATCTTTGGCGGCTTGATAATATCTATCCAACACATCGAACAGGTTGCCACGAGTGAAGGGAATGCCGCTAAAGTCGCAGTACTCAGCTACGGGGTCGTCAGAGGCGTCTGTCGTCGTGGCGAAGATGACTTCGTCAAGAGTCGTCGCCCGCGAAGTCCGCGTGAAGACACGGGTCAACATCGGCTGACCTGCAATGTCGGCAAGGATCTTCCCCGGCAAACGCGAGGAGGACATGCGTCCTTGAATGATGGCAACTACTTTGGGTTTCATAATTTTTTGCAGGGACACAGCGGCGCTGTGCCGCTACGCACTTTGCGCCTCGGATGGGATCGGCAGCGCATCGACAAATCCCTTCGCACGGAATTTTTCGATGTAATCGCGCACCATCCAGTAATCAAGCCCGACCTGTTCAGCGATTTCAAAAACGGACAACTCGCCTTCGAAGCGCATCATGATCTTTTCGATGGCGCGGTTGAGCGCCCAGTTCTCGCGCCAATCCACCCAGAGACCGTTGCCGCTGAGGAAAACAGGTCCGCGGAAGGTGCGTTTGGGAATATAGTTGCTGGCGTACATACGAATGATCTCTTCCGCTGTTTCCGCAGCGCCGACCAGCATATCATCATGCATGATGTCGAGGTTATCATCGGTGGTGTGATACTCGTCATAGGGCCAGCGGTTGATCGAGATGCACGGCACGTTCACGCCAGGCCCGTTGATGACGCGCTCGTCATTGGCGGGGGCGGCGGCAAAATCGCGTTCATCATGCGCCGACTTGCTGACAATGAAATGCGTAATGCGGTCAAGCAGATGCGTGTGCTGACGGGTATGATGCCAGGCGATCTTGTTCTTGTTGCCTGTCATTTCCATGAAGATGCCGCCGCGCAGATTTTGAATCAAATGTTCGTTGTGTGAGAGATAGACAATCGTGCCGATGGTCTCAGGCCCGAACCAAAAACGGACGCTCATCGAGCCAGCGGGCAACGGCTTTTCCGCGAGGCGGCGCGCCAGTTCAATGGTGCTGACCACACCTGCGCCATCGTCATTGGCCTGATGCGGGTGACAGGTATGCGCCTGCACGATGATCTCACCCGCCGAAGCGCTTGGTCCGCCTTCGGGGTGGATGACCGCGGTCGCCATTTTGAATCCCTGCTTCGGATCGGTGACGAATTCAGATTTGATCACCGCGCGATATTTCTTATCACGCGGAAGTTTATCGAAGACATTCTTCGGCAGGCAGAAGCCCCAATCGCGGTCGTAATATTTGAACACCCACGGAATGGTATGCGGACGTTTCTCGTTGAAATACAAATGCGGCTGAAGTTCTTCGAACGAAAGCGTTTTGTCCACGGGTAGGGAATACGAAACGATGTGCAGGGGATTGTTTTTGAAATCCACCACGCGCTCACCGCCTTCAATCTCCAAATACGCTTCATGCACAACATAGCGTTCAGGCACCTGCCACGTCCACGCTTTTTCGAGTGGAGTGTAGGTCTCGATGGTGTAGTTGGATGAATCGGGCATGTACGAGCCGACGATCTCCAATGTCTTGTCATGGTCGTCAGAGGCAAGGGTGCGATGCAACGGAAAGAACTCAGCGAGGATGGATTTGAGGGAGGTGTAGGGTTTCATACCAGTTTCCTTGTTAGCCTGTTGGTCTTGATGCGCCGCTTCGCGGATACTCGACCAACGAATTACTATTTACCAATTACCAATCATTAATACTTCGGCTCTTCAACATAATGCAGCTTCTCAGGATGTTCGCGCACAATGACAGACATGTTATCAAAGAATTCATTGGCGGTCAGGTGATGAACTTTCGCCGCACCGACTTGAATCTCTTTAATCACACCCGCATGCAAAAGATCGTTCATCCCAGGCACAATATATGTCTTCACGCGATCATGGGTACGTACAAACATCGTATACGTCTTCACCTGCGGCACACGGTCATAGCCCATGTAAATACCTGCAAATTCCTTGATGCGGCGGTAATCACAGCCGACATTATATTCAATATAGTGATGCATCGAAAAGGAGTTATTGAAATCGAGTCCGATGCTGATGATGGTGGCGTTCAATTTATGAAACAACGCAAACGCCGAGTTCGGCCCGTAGGCTTCCACATCTTCGGTCTTCGAAAATTCGTCGGCGCGTTTGCCCAAGGCGGAGAAACTGTAGATCGGATGCGGAGTCCGCTTTGCGTTAGGTCTGAGGCGCGCCTGTTCGGTGATCATGCCCATCTTCGAGGGCGTCTCCATCACGTCGAAATAATGCGTCTCCGTCCACGATTGAAAATTAAAAGCGGGGAACAGCACCGTGCCGTCCTTCCCCACCAACTCCTGCATCACGTCGATCACCGTATCCACGCCGCCCTCCACGCCGCCCAGCGATTTATACGACGTATGCACAACGATCGTATCGCTTTCAATTTTTATTTTTCCAAAACCATCGAGCAAATCTTTTTTATTGAGCATTTTTTCCTCCGAGACTTCGATAGACATTCATCAACGCTTCGGCATTCTTTTTCCAATCCGCGCGCATCTCTGCCGACCTGCGGCTTGATCTGCCGATCTCGGGCAGTTTCTCCCTTTGAGAGATCGCCGCCAGAATCTTTTCGGCAAGGTCATTCGCATCCCCATCGCGGAACAACCAGCCGTTTTCATTTTCAAAGACCCATTCCTTGTTGGCAGGGATATCCGAAACCAGACAAGGCAGCCCGCAAGCCAGCGCCTCCATCAGCGAAACAGACGAGCCATCCACATGCGAAGGCGAAATGTACAAATCAGCCATATGATACCAGCGCGGCAGGTCGGTTTGTGAAATCTGCCCGCCAAAGGTGACAAGATCTTCCACTCCGCCGCTCTGCAAAATTCTGCGAATGCCCCGCCCTGCGAACCACCGCCAAGCAGAATCAAGCGGACATCTTCGCGCTCTTGCGCCACTTTTACAAACGCGCGCGCCAGCACATCCACACCATAACGCGTTTCCCATGAGCGATTGCAAAACAAAACAAATCCTTCCTGCTCTGTTTTGCCTTCCGCATTCTTCATTCTGAAATGATCAAGGTCAACGCCCCAGGGGAAGACGATTGTCTTTTCGGGGTTCATTCCATACTTCACAGCCATATCACGGGTGACCATTGCATCGCTGATGAAAAATGTGGAACGCTTCAAGGTGTAACCAGTGACCCACTCCCACCATTTGTTTTTGTGGACATCGTCCATCAGGTCAAAACCCCACGACATGGTGAGGATGGGACGAAAGCCGCTCAAGATCGCAATGAACGCACAAGTTTGGATCGGGCCAGCATGAATGAGGTCGGGCTGAATCTCTTTGACCAAACGCCGAAAATCGCGAACCAGTTTGGCAAGGTTGCTCCATTTGAATGGTTCACGTCCGCCCTTCCAAATGACCTGATTCACATTTTCAGGCACCAACCGCGATTCCACCTGCCGTTGATTCCCCTCCAATTGAACAAAGAATACTTCATGCCCGCCATCTGAAATGGCTTTCAGGAAGCGGTAATCGTGGGTGGAGTAGCCGAGGGAGAAGTAGATGAGTTTCATGTTTCAGGTGTCAGGTTTGAAAGTTTGAAGGTTTACAGGTTCGAAGGTTCAACATTCCAACTTTTCAACCTGCCAACTTGCAAACTTTTCTACGCGCCCAAATCCGTCCAGCGCAGTTCTTTGCCGAGGGGCATATCTTTCAATGCTTTTGTGCCGATGACATTTTCGATCTGATCAGGTTTGATCGCGCCGGGGGTGGCGGGGCGCAGCACGTCGATCATGTCGCGGGTGAAGGTCTCACCTGCTTTGATTTCACGCGCGGCACGCAGACAGCGGCGCTGGACGATCTGTGTTTCCTGCTCGTTGTCGGCGATAAATTTATCGGAACTGCCCAGCGAGCGTTCGAGCAGACGGGTCTCTTCGACCATCTTCGCCCAGTTTTCGGGGTTCATCGCAAACTTATGATCGGGACCCTCGCGGTCGTTGCTGTCGGTAAAGTGGCGTTCGATGACGCGCGCGCCCAATGTCACCGCGCCGAGGACGGGCGCGACAGAATGGGTATGGTCAGAGAGTCCCAGAATTACATCGGGGAACATGGCGGCATAGGTCTTCAGCACATTCAGATGCAAATGGTCATAGTTATTGGGACTGGCAGTGTAATTGGTGTTGCACTGCATCAGCACAAGCTGTTTATTCAATTTCAAAATCGCGTGGACAGCCTTTTGCACCTCGCCGATGGTAGATGCACCTGTGGCAACGAAGAAGGGCTTGCCCTTGCCAGCCATGCGTTCGAGCGCTTCGATCCAGTCAATTTCACCGGAGCCAGCTTTGTACACTTCCACATATTGGTCGAGAAAGTCAATGGCTTCGAAATCGTAGGGCGAGGAGAAATAGTCAATGCCGACTTCGTTGCATTCTTCAACCAGAGTCATCGACCACTCAAATGGAATGGATGCGCCTTTGTACACCTCGAACACAGACTTTTTCCACGAAGCCTGATGACTAACCTGTCCGCCATTCATGGATTTGAAGCCGTAGTCGGAGACGATCTTCGGCGCGTCGAAATTCTGGAATTTGGCGGCGTCAGCGCCTGCTTCTTTGGCAAGGCGGATCAGTTCCTTGGCGCGATCCATGTCACCATCGTGATTGGCGGCAATGTCCGCAATGAAGTAGGTGGGGTGGTTCAAACCAATGGTATGTTTTCCAAATTTGATTTCCATGAGTTGCTCCTTTTGAGAAATGAATTTACTGATGACCCAAAATTTTCCTGGCTTCCACAGGGTTGCCGCATGAAAGCATGTCAATATCAACCTGTTGAAACAATTCGCTGTGTTGATCCCAATATTCTATTAGGGCCACGGCAGCGCCCATCGAATGGATCTGCTCAATATCCACCGGGCGAAGCATCCCATAAGAGACGCTGACGCTATCGGCGTTGATCTTTCGAAGATATGCGGCGTAATCCACAATTCTTCCTGTAAGCAGCGCGCGAACTGTTAATTCGGGATGCGCAAGTTTTGTTTGAAGCAATTCCTGATGGTCAAAATATAACAACAGCACATTGTCTTTTGTATTTGTCCTTTCGAGCAAGCGGACGACTTCTTTTGTTAAACTTCCCTCGGGCCTAAAAAAGGTTTTGACATCCAGAGATAACTTTGCATCAGTCTCCCGCGCCCAAACGAGGACATCCTCAAGCAGCGGAAAAGGCTCTCCATCAATTTTGACATTCTTCAATTCGCGCCACGGCAATTGAGCGCACCAGCGCCCGTCAGGCAGTTGGTAATTATGGCGCAAAAATGGAACGCCATCGCTGCTCATTTGAACATCCACTTCGAGCAGGTCCGCGCCCATTTCATGTCCCATTTTGATCGCGGGCCAGGAATTTTCGGGCACATCCGCTTCGATCCCACGGTGGGATTCGATGAGGGTTCGTCCAGTTTTGGATTTGAGAAGTTCAAGAGCCATGGGTTATTTTTCAGACCTTGCAAACCAATTTCTTAACTTCTGCGCATATCTGGCGCGTTCATCCACTTCAAACAGGATCTTTTGAGCGTTGTGAAGGTCATCATTGTGATAACGCGGGATCACATGCAGATGATAATGCCAGATGTTCTGGTCGCCTGCGGGTTCATTGTGTTGACGAAGCATGATCCCATCGCAGTGATATTCCGCTTTCATAGCCAGTGCGATCTCTCTGGCGAGCGCGTGGATCTTCGGTGAAATATCCAATGGCAGGTCGTAAATATTTTCGAAGTGCTCATTGGGAATGACAAGCACATGACCTTGATTTTTGGGGTACTTTCTCGTCGCTATGAAAGCCGTTACGTCAGCTGTCTGAAAAACAATATCTGTTTGTTTTAACTGATTTTGAGGGTCTTCCCTGCCCTGAACCAGTGAACAAAATGGACAAACATACTTCGGAGGCATATGGTTATGCATAGTGTTTCCTTAATTTGGAAAGGTGCGTCACACCTTACTTGTCTTCACCAGCGGCTTCTCTCATTAAACAAGGGAGTTCCGCTCGTTTGGCGCGGCACACTCTGTCAGGCGCTGATTATGCCTTTTGAGGTGGACCAAGTTTCGGGAAGGGCGAAGCGGGATACGGGTTGAGTCATGTTTGGATGGCAGGGTCAAAAATACGGGTGGAAAATGCTTTTTGTGGAAAACTTCCATGAAACAGTGGGTTTTCTGTGGATATATCCTGTGGATAACTATGTGGATTCTGTGGATAACTTTCGAGAAAAGCCTCGTTTTTGAGGTGAATTAGCGGGTTTTCTGTGGAAAACTGGCCGTTTTCGGGGGGAGACCTGTGGATAAGTTAGGGAAAACGGCGGAAAACCTGCGCAAAACCTATTGATAACTATGGATTTTCTGTGGGTAACCTTGCTGATATTGTGTGTAAAACTCGTTCAGTCCTGTGGAGAACTCGGGTAAAACCTGGCCCAAATCTGTGGATATCTTGTTGATAGACAGGCATAAGTTGTTGGAACGGCGGGCGTTGAGGCTGGAGGTATTGATAGATTTCGGGGAGATCTCGCCGTCGCGCAGGCCGAATTTGCGGGCGATCTCAACTCCAAACTGGTACTTGCTCATGGCTTGCGGACCAACAAGATGATACAGGCCGCTCAGTCCCTTTTGGAGCATTTTGACGAGGGTGCGGGCGG
This sequence comes from Candidatus Villigracilis affinis, assembly GCF_016705895.1. Taxonomy (NCBI): domain Bacteria; kingdom Bacillati; phylum Chloroflexota; class Anaerolineae; order Anaerolineales; family Candidatus Villigracilaceae; genus Candidatus Villigracilis; species Candidatus Villigracilis affinis. The sequence continues at coordinate 51,854 of NZ_JADJKT010000005.1, forward strand.
TGTCGTTGACGAGCATGGGACAGAATTTGACATCGGTAAAACCGCTCATGCTTTTGTTGTGGGTGAGGTTGTGGAAGAAGAATTCGGCGAGGCTGCGGCGGCCCGTGAGGCTCCAGCCATAAAAGTTGACGCGGGTGATGATGGCGTTGGGATCTTCGGCAAAGACGGCACGTTCGCCTTCGAGTTTGGTTTTGGAATACAGGCTCAGCGGATTGGGCTCGTCCTCTTCCTTGTAGAAGGCGATCGAGGTTCCGTCGAAGACGGCATCGGTGGAGATATGGACGAAGGCGATGCCGTGTGATTTGCAGGCTTTTGCAAGTTGCGCGGGCATATCGGTGTTCAGGCGTCGGGCAAGTTCGGGATTGTTTTCGCACTCTTCGAGGTTGGCGAGCGCGGCGCAATTGATGACCCAATCGGGGCGGGCGGTTTCGATGACTGAATCCACTGCACCGGGGGCAAGCAGGTCAGCTTTCAAGATCGGAAATGGAGCATGAACCAGTTTGCCACGGTCTACGCCTGTGATTTCGTGCGCATGCATGGTTTCCTGCGCGAGATTGATTCCGAGTAATCCGCTTGCACCGGTGATGAGGATTTTCATGTTTCAGATTCCAGGTTTCAGGCATCAGGTTTCAAAAACATGTTATCTGAAACTTGATGCCTGCCATTTTGTTATCCTTCGAGTTTGCCTTGAAGGAATAACTCTTCGAAAGGCGCGATATATTTCTTGATACCTTCAATATCAAGCCACTCCATGTTGTTGTCGCTTGAATAGTAATAACCTTCCTTTAATTCACTGCCCTTGTCCTTCCATGAGTAGCCGAACCAGGTGGCTTCGGCAGGTTGGACGACGAACATCCGCTCGAGCTCGATGGTGTGGCGGGCTTCATCTTCAGAGATGAGCATCTCATGCAGCTTCTCGCCGGGGCGAATACCGATGATATTGATCTCAGCATCGGGGGCGATGGCGCGCGCAAGGTCCACGACCTTTGTGCTGGGGATCTTCGGGACGAACACTTCACCGCCTTCCATCTGTTCGATGCAATCAATGACGAATCGCACACCCTGATCGAGCGACAGCCAGAAGCGGGTCATGCGGTCATCTGTGATGGTGATCTTGCCGCCGCTGCGCTGCTTGAGGAATAACGGAACGACCGAGCCGCGCGAACCGACGACGTTCCCGTATCGGACGCACGAAAATCTGGTTGCTGAACCCCCGGCATAGGCGTTGCTTTGAATCGTCAGTTTTTCGGCGGCCAACTTGGTGGCCCCATATAGATTCGCCGGGCTGACCGCCTTGTCGGTGCTGACCGTCAACACTTTTTTGACGCCCGCATCCAACGCGGCTTCGACCACATTGGCCGTGCCCATGATGTTGGTCTTGATGGCTTCCATCGGGTTGTACTCGCAGGCAGGCACCTGCTTGAGCGCCGCCGCATGGACGACGATATCCACCCCATGCATGGCGCGGACGAGTCTCTCGCGGTCACGCACATCGCCAATGAAATAACGCAGGCGCGGGTCGTTGAATCCACCCACCTGCATTTCGTGCTGCTTCAACTCGTCGCGGCTGAAGATGATGACCTTCTTCGGCTGTTTTTCTTCCAGCAGTATCTTTGTGAACTTCTTGCCGAACGAGCCTGTTCCACCGGTAACGAGCACAACTTGATTTTTCCAATCCATGATTTCTCCTTGATATCGGTAGGGCGGGTTTTCAACCCGTCAATATTTATGTTTTCCAGTTACATGTCAGGCTGGAAGCCTGACCTACATATCACTTCAAGACTTTGAACAAGCCAGAGTCTTTCGAAATAAATATCTCGCCGTCTTTTTTCAGCACAGCGGAGAGTTCTTTTTCAAGCGTTTCAAATTCAGGCGCGGAAATATCCTCGGCGGAAATGGAGGAGCGGATGTAATTCATCAATGGTTCAATCTCTGTGACGCGCAGGTTATCTACATATTGTGATTTTTCCACGTTCGGAAAAACCTCTTGCAATTGGGCAAGTCCGCTTTCGAGGGTGAACGGATTGGTAAACATATCGGGGCGCGGATTCTTGTTCACGCGCCGCAGCCAGCCGTACATTTCCTTCATGTGATTCGCACCGACCGTGGTGGCAATCAAACAGCCGCCATTCTTGAGCACGCGCTTGATCTCGGTCAAGGCCTTTTTACGGTCAGGGACATGATAAAGCATGTGGTTGGCGATGACCGTATCGAAGGTTCCATCGGCATAAGGAATGGACTGCGCGTCGATTCCTTCGAACTTGAAACTGCGTCCCGTAACGACCAGATTCCGCCAGGCTGAATCAAGCATCCCGTCGGAAAGATCGGTGAGGGTAATGGTCCAGTTCGCGGGAATTCGGTCCGCGTTTTCCTGCCAAAGGTAGGCCGGGCCGCATCCCAATTCCAAAATATTTGCATCCGCCGGGAGTTGAAGAAGTTGATCGAACACCCAGCTGTGCCAACCCTGCGGATTCGTGCTGAACTTTTGATGGATCGCGATTCGCGCATCGAGGTTCTTGGAATCCTTGTACTGGTCTTTGGTGAGATATTGTTGGTCGGTAAATCTTTGCATTTTATTTCTTTACAACGATCAAAGGATACTGCCCGTTCTCAGCGAAGAATTTCGGGAAGACACCTTCGAGCCAGAATACAAATTTCAAAAACGCGCGCCCGCCAAAGGGACGGACGAAGTTGCGCAGGATGCGGGTGCTGAGTCCGCGCCAGGGTTTGAGTTCGATGGTCATCTTCGAGCCGATCTCGCGCTTGAGCCAGGCGGGGGACATTTTTTCAACGAAGGTTCCCGCGGGGGCATCCTCGCTCAACCATTCCTTTTTCTTCTTCGCATCGCGCCCTGTGACTTTGCGCAGCAGACCGATGAACGGTTCTGCCATGCGGCTGATGAGCGGGTCACTCCACCCGTTGACGATGGCGGCGGTGCGACCAGGCGCAAGCACACGATGGATCTCGGCATACGCGCGCGGATGTTCAGGCAAAGCAAGGTGATGGATGGCATGCATCGAGACCGCGCCATCGAAGGCGTCTTTTTGAAGGGCAGGTTGGCAAGGTCACCAACCACGAACAAGCCGTGATCGCCGATGCGGGTGCGCGCTTCACGCAGGGCTTGAATGGAGATATCGAGGCAGACGCGCTTTTCGTAGCCCGCTGAATAGGTCTTGTACTCTTCATATTGGACAGGACCAGAGCCCGCGTCCAGCATGAACCGCCCCGTGGGAATCAATCCATTCATCACGCGCAGGCGTGTCTTGTGGATGTATTCGCGCGAGACGGGGCGCAGGTCTTCATAACGGGCATTCTGATAATTGCCGTCATCTTCCTGCATCCAGCCGATCTCGTCGTAGAACTCGCGTACTTTTTGTTTGGTTTCGTTTGTCATTCTATTTTTATTTGTGTCACCGCGAAGGGTCTTTCTTTGTGACCCTTTGTGCCTGCGTGACATTAATAATTCTTCCAGGTAAACGGCTCACCCACCAGAAAGTCAAAGGTGTCCTTGAACTGCGCCTTGCCTTCTTCGCTCAACACACTTTCGAGTGGATGCTCGGCAAGGTCGTCCCAGAAGTTCATCAAACGCCAGGGGAAGGGACGCGGGTACTCGAAGAAAAATCGGTAGGCATAATTCCACGCGAACTCGATCTGCTTTTCGGTCATTTGATGAGCGGGGATGTCGCTCAAAACTTTTTCAAGGGTGGCGTAGTATTCTTCCCATGTATTGGGGTCAATGGTGATTCCGCGTCCGCGGTAGTGGGTCCGCCCGCAAGAGATGACGGGGCGTCCGTTCATCGTGGTTTCAAGCCCGACCGTGGTGGTGTACGCCAGCCCGACATCTGCGATCTCGATCAGGTCATAGGTGTTGACCTTGTCCAACGCGCCGATGACATGGATGTGGCTGGGAAGTTCTGGCAAAGCTTCTTTCACAACCGTCCCCATCGACTTGGCTTGCGGCACCAGTTTTTCGCCAGGATGCACACGGATGACCAACTGCACATCCGTCCGCCTGGCAAAATATTGAACGGTCTTCGTGATCCACTCGGTCATTGAAGCGGCAAAGATATCGCGTCCCAGCGTGAGGCTGTCACCAAGCACATTCGCGGCAAGCATCACCACAGGGCGGTCATCAAGGTTCAGCATCTTGCGAGTCTCTGCCGCCCCTTGCGAAGAGACATACTGCCAGAGGCGTTTTGATTTACCCCACACACGAGCGCCGCGGCGGGCATTTTCAAGGTCTGCCACACGCTCGAACATTTCATCGGTCATTGGCTGTGAACAGCGCGCATCAACGAGATAATCCGTTTCCTGCTGCATGATGGAGGAATTTTGCGCCAGCCAGATCTGTTCGCGCTGATCGTTGAATTCGTAGGTGACCGCATCAATGCCGAGGTGGCGCGCCACACGGAAGACAATTCCCATTTCGAGGATCAAGCCGTTCGGGATCAAAACCACATCGGGCTTTTCCGTCTGCATGAATTGAAGCGCGGCTTTGGCGGCAAAGGTGTTGCGTTCGATGCGCAGGTCATACAAGGCTTTGTCCCCTGCATCGTTCATATCCACTTCTTCGCGCATCAGGGTGTATTGCACATCCCAAAGAGAAACCTCTTTGATATCCGCCAATATCTTTTCTGGCAGATCATCATGCCGAACCGCACGCAGAGTCCCGTGCGTGGCAAGAGATGACGATTGCATATCCAGCATCGAAACGTGCTTCACCAACGGCGAGAACATGCAAGCGCATCATAAGTATGAAGCACACGCTGACGTTGGGTAAATTTATCCTTTTGCTTATGCCATTCGGAATAAGGCAGGGTCAACAACGTCACATCGTGCCCCATGCCAGCGAGCACCAAGCCAAGATATGCAGATTGCTCGATCCAATAATGGAGCGTGGCAAAGAACAAAACTTTTTTTCCTGGCATCGCGCTTTCCGCAAATGGTTTCACAACTTCAACTGCTGCTGGCAGTGATTTTTGTAAACGATCCAAATTGAAATGATCTTTGCGTGGACGATTCTTTGACCGAAGCATCCAGTCAATTTCGGCAGTGAAGGGCAGGTCGCCCAAAAGTTCTCGGAGGTTTTTATTCATGGGGGTAATGGGTAAACGATAACTGGCAATTACGAATCACCAATTACTAATTACCTTCTATCCAATCTTTTCGATTTTCCACGCAAGTCTTGGCCGCACAGGTCCCACACGCGGCTCTGCCCATTGTGTACCAGGTGCGCCAGAGATATCAACATTGAAAGCCAACGCATTCTCGTCCATGAAGTAACGGCGCACACCGAAAGAGCTCGCATTCACGCCAACGGTGTAACGACTTTCGTTAAACATATCCGCAGGGAATTCCGCACGGCTGATGTAGTGGCCCGCAGTGCGAGTGTCAAAATTTTCGTAGAGTGCGGGGCTGTCAGTATCAAACGATGTAAAAACGTACTCGCCGCGCATGGTGCCGACGTAAAGTCCAACACGCAGGCCTGTGACGGGGGAACTGAGCTTGTATTCAAACTCAACGGTGACAGGTTCCGTGGAGCGGACTGTATCCACGATCTTCCCGCCTCTTTCTTTAATCTTCAAGCTGATCGGCGCAAAAGGAGCACTCGCCGCTGGAACCTCATCTGCCTCCCAAGTGCGCTCGCCTGCCTGCGATTGCCCCGATGACAAATAATAGTCCACGGCTTCCTGAGTCGGTCCGCGCATGATGAGCTGACCTTTGTTCAAGACAATCGCTTCCTGCGTAAGCCGCAAAATCGCGGACATATTGTGACTGACAAACAAAACCGTACGTCCCTGCTGGGCAACGTCACCCATCTTGCCGAGACATTTCTTCTGGAATTCGGCATCACCCACCGCGAGCACTTCATCCACGACCAAAATTTCAGGTTCAAGGTGCGCAGCCACCGCAAACGCAAGGCGCAAATACATGCCCGACGAATAGCGTTTGACAGGGGTGTCAATGTATTGCGTGACTTCGGAGAAATCCACGATCTCATCGAATTTAGCGTCAATTTCAGAGCGGCGCATCCCGAGGATGGCGCCATTCATGTAGATGTTCTCGCGCCCCGTCAACTCAGGGTGAAAACCCGTCCCAACTTCGAGCAGCGAGCCAACCCGTCCGCGCACAGATACGGTACCCGTGGTCGGCTCCGTGACTCGGGAGAGTATCTTCAACAGCGTGGACTTTTGCCCGCGCCGTTGCGTCCCACAATGCCAAGCACTTTGCCTTCCTCAAGGTCGAAGGAGACATCCTTCAACGCCCAGACATAATTCTGGTTCAAGCGACGGTCTGACCTGCCGATCATCGCCTTTGCCAGACGAATGGGCGCAGAGACCGTATCCACGATCACATCACGGAGCATGTTGTAGCGGAACTTCGTCTCCGCCGCGCCGATCTTATATTGCTTGCCAATGTTCTTTACGCTGATTGCTGTTGTCATTAGATCGTATCCGCAAAAGTCTTTTCCATGCTTCTAAAATAGAAAAGGCCAGAAACAAAAATCAATATCGAAATACCCGTTGAAACCCAAAGCGTAATATCAGGGCCATTGCCAATGCCGAGCAATGACCAGCGAAACCCGTTGACCACACCCGCCATTGGGTTCAGAAAGTATAAGACCTGCCATTTCGCAGAGATCACAGTGGCGGAATATGCCACGGGGGTGGCAAACAGCCAAAACTGAGTCAGAAACGGGAGGGCTTGGTTTACGTCACGATATTGCACATTGATCGCTGAAAGCCAAAGGGCAACACCAAGCGCGGTCACGATCGCAAGCAAAAGAAAAAGCGGAAGCGTCCAAAGCAAATTCCACGCAGGGGTGACTTGATAGTAAAACATCAAGGCCACCAGAATAACGAAGGCAATCGCAAAGTCAACCAACCCTGAAAAGACTGCCGACATGGGCAGAATCAGGCGCGGAAAGTAGATCTTCGTCACCATGTTATTATGCGCTACAAGTGAACGGCTGCCTTGGTTAAGCGCAGTGACGAACAATCCCCACGGCAGCAAAGCTGTGAATGAAAAAACAGGATAGGGGATTCCTTCTGTGGGAAGCTTGGCCACCTTGTCGAACAAAAAGGTAAAGACCAGCATGGTCATCAACGGCTGAATGACAGCCCAGGCCATTCCTAAAAGGGTTTGCTTATATTTCACCTTCACATCGCGCCAGACCATGAAGAAGATCAATTCACGGTAGATCCACAGGTCACGCAGATTCAGCGCCGCAAGACCTTTGGATGGCTTAATGTAAATGGTGTGAGGTTCGTGTTTGGTAAGTTCGGTCATAAGGTTTAAGGTTGAAAGTTGAAAGTTGAAGGTCGGTTTTACTTTTAACCTTCAACTTGTCACCCGCAACTTATTTAATTTTGTCTCGGTTCGCCTTGAACCATTCAATGGTGCGGCGCATACCTTCTTCGAAGGAAACTTGCGCACTCCAACCAAAAAGTTCTTTTGCACGGGAAACGTCCAGTCCGCGGCGGGGCTGACCGTTGGGTTTGTCTGTCTGCCAGACGATATTGCCCTGAAAGTCTGTGAGCTTGGCAACCATCTCCGTCAGGTCTTTGATGGAGATCTCGTAACCAGAGCCGAGGTTGACGGGCAGGTCGCCGTTGTATTTTTCAGCGGCAGTGACAATGCCATCGGCGGCATCTTCGACGTAGAGGAATTCGCGGGTGGGAGAACCATCTCCCCAAGCAAGCAATTCCCTTTCGCCGCGTTCACCTGCTTCAACCGCCTTGCGAATGAGGGCGGGAATCACATGCGAGGTCGCGAGGTTGAAATTATCGCGCGGACCATACAGATTCACCGGCAAAAGGAAAATGGCGTTGAAACCGTATTGCTGGCGATATGCCTGAGCCTGCACGAGCATCATCTTCTTGGCGAGACCGTAAGGCGCGTTGGTCTCTTCGGGGTAGCCGATCCACAAGTCATCTTCTTTGAACGGGACAGGTGTGAACTTGGGGTATGCACAAACCGTACCGATGGCAACGAATTTGCCGATGCCGTTCTTGTACGCCTGATGCATCAGTTCCACGCCCATCATCAGGTTATCGTAGAAAAAGTCGGCGGGGTGTTCGCGGTTCGCGCCGATACCGCCCACGTTGGCGGCGAGATGGATGACGACCACGTTCTTCGGGTCAACGCCAGCAAGCGTATCGGCATACAGGCGTTTGATATCGTTGGGGTCAACAAGGTTGTAATTCTCAATGCGCGGAATGAAAATATCGGTCGCGCCGCGCTGCTTCAGCTTTTCAATGACGAACGAGCCCAAAAAGCCCGCTCCGCCAGTGACGATCACTTTTTTGTTTTGCCAAAAATTCTCTGCCATGTTTATCTCCATTTATTGAACAATGAATTGAGCATTGCGATAACGGTCATCTGTCGGGTTGCGGATCAGCCCAGATTTCAGCGCGAACAGCACTTCGCGCACGCCGTCGTCCACATCCAAAGTCGTTTCGAAGCCGAGCACATTTCTGATCTTCTCGAACGATACGGTGATATCGCGCATATCGCCGCCGAAGGTCAGGTCTTTGTATTCGACCACGGTTTCGGGCATGCGTTTCAAAACGAGGCGCACAATATCATCCTTGGAGTAATTGCCATTATCGGTTCCCAAATTGAAAACCTGTCCGCGCACCTTTGCCTTTTCGGCTTCGAGGCCCATGATCACGCCGCGCACCACATCGCGGATGTGAACGAACGAGCGCGAATATCCGCGCTGATAGATGATGAGGAAGCGTTTTGTAAATGCATCGAGCACGAATTGATTGACGATCAAATCAAAACGCGTGCGCGGAGAAATTCCATACAGTGTGGCAAAGCGGAACAACAACGGCGCAATGGCTGCATCTTTTTGTGCGAGTAAAAATTCCTCTGCGGCGATCTTGGTCTCGGCATACAGCGATTGCGGATTTAGCGGGGTCTCTTCGTTGACTGGCTTTCCATCGGGACTCAGCCCATAGTTGCTGTACGTGGACGCGAACACGAATCGTTCCACGCCCAAATCTGCTGACTGCTCGAAGACCATTTTCGTGGCCTCGACATTGTACTTCCACGCCACCTGCTTCCCCACCGCCTGACAGGCTGGAAAACCGACGATGCCCGCGAGGTGAATGACCGAATCGGGTTTCTGCCAGTCTTTTTTGATCGCATCCTTGACGGCGCGCTTTTCAGTCACATCGGTTTTGACAAAGTGAAAGTTGGGATGATTCAAAAACGGGACAATGCTTTCGCCGCCGAACAGTAGACTGTCCAAGATGCTGACTCTGTAATTTTGGCGCAGCAGTTCCGAGGTCAGGATGGAACCGATATATCCCGCGCCCCCCGTGATCAACACATGACGGTCGGTCATTCCAATCCCTCCAATCTAATTTTGTATCCATCCAAAACGAGCGAGGGCGCCGACTTGTCGTTGACAACGGAAATGCCCTGTTCGAGACAGGTGAGCTTGCAAATATCGGCCACGTCACCCGAGCCAACGATGCGCACGCGGTCGTAGCCCGCATGGCGCAGTTTTGCCACGTGATCTTTCACGCGCTGACGGGTGCGGCGGTACACGGAAAAAGACTGCTCGACATAATTCACCGCGAGGCGGGCGCGCAGGGCGAGGCCTTCGGGGGTGATGATGTAGCGCAGTTTCTTGCGCTCGGCGCGCGAAACCTTGACGGCGCCTTTGGCGATGAGCCGCTTTAAATGCCAATTGACCGTGCCCACCGCCACGCCCAACTGTGTGGCAAGCGTGGACTGGTTGACATCGGGATCGCTCTCGATCTGTTCGAGCAGGGTTAATTCACGGAGTTCTTCGTTTGTTGATTCAACACTCATGATTTATAATTCCAAAATTCAGTGACTGAATTATAACTCAGAATCATATGTCCCGCATGTTTCAATACACTGCAATTAATTGTTCAAACTCAAAATAAAGACTCACAGGACAATCACCCCGCCATGAAAACAACTCCACTTTTCGATGAAGCAGGCATGGAATACCAGAAAACCCGCATCGCCCACTGGGACAAGGTCGCGAAGAAACGCGATCATTGGGCAGGGCTCGGGCGCTGGTATCACCGCCGCTTGATCCAGATCTACAAATACCTTGTCAACCCCAACCAGCGCATCCTTGAAATTGGATGCGGCGCGGGCAGTCTCATCGCGCACCTGCAACCCTCGCACGGCGTCGGCGTGGATTTCTCACCCGAGATGATCGCGCGCGCCAAAGCCCGCCATCCCGAAATCGAATATCACCAACTCGACGCGCACGATCTTTCCAGCCTCGAAGGCACCTTCGATGTGATCATTTTTTCAGACTCGGTCAACGACCTGTGGGATGTGCAGCGCGCGCTTGAACAGGTGAAAAAATTCTGCACGCCGCACACGCGCCTGCTTCTCAATTTTTACAGCCATGTCTGGCAGCTTCCGCTGACGATTGCGCAAAGCCTCAACCTCGCTGCGCCCATGCTCAACCAAAACTGGCTCACTCCCGAAGACGTGGACAACATGCTGCGCCTCGCAGGCTTCGAGAGCATCCGTCCCATGCGCGAGGTGCTTTGGCCCCTGCCCCTCGGCGGCCTCGCGGATCGTTACCTCGTCAAGCTCTGGCCGTTCCGCGATTTTGCGCTGTCCAATTTTGTGATCGCGCGTCCCGCAGCAACGCCTGCGAAGAATCCGAGTGTTTCCGTGATCGTCGCCGCGCGCAACGAAGCGGGCAACATCAAAAATATTTTCGAGCGCCTGCCCAAGATGGGATCAAAGACCGAACTGATCTTCGTCGAAGGACATTCGCGCGATAACACCTTCCAAACGATTCAGGATGAAATTCCGCTTCACCCTTTAACCCCGAGCATGGTCTTTCAACAAACGGGCATTGGCAAAGCCGACGCAGTACGACTCGGCTTCGAGAAAGCCACTGGCGACATCCTCATGATCCTCGACGCAGATCTCACCGTCCCACCCGAAGACCTGCCGCGATTCTATGAAGCCATCGCATCGGGCAAGGGCGAATTTATCAATGGGGTTCGCTTGGTGTATCCGATGGAAAAAGAAGCCATGCGCACGCTGAACTTCATCGGCAACAAGTTATTCAGCATGGCATTCTCGTGGCTGCTGGGACAGCCGATCAAAGACACGTTATGCGGCACAAAAGTGATGTGGCGCGAAGATTACGAAAAGATCGCCGCCAACCGTTCCTATTTTGGCGATTTCGATCCCTTCGGCGATTTTGACCTGATCTTCGGCGCGGCAAAATTAAACCGCAAAATTATCGATCTCCCCATCCGCTACCGCGACCGCACCTACGGCACCACCAACATCTCGCGCTGGAAGCACGGCATTCTGCTTTTTAGAATGGTGGCCTTTGCGGCGAGACGAATTAAGTTTGTGTAAACAGAGAGTGCGTCGCACCCCGACAATGCGTTACTTACAAACAGCATCCGAAACATAAAACCTTTGAGAATCTCCCTGTTCAACCAAAACGAACCAGGGAGATTCGTTTTTATCGAACCAGATGGTCACATCGGATGCGTTGGGGAAAAATTCAGGGGATTGGCTCATGGGGAAGATCACGCGGTGATTTCTCTGACCAAGCAGATCAAACACCAGCCTGCCTTCGTCCACTTTTTTGTAGCCAGCGGAATCGGTGAAGGTTTCGCCGTCACCTGCTGCGTAGAAGCGTGGATACAACGCACGCCCGCGCACGATCTCCAACCCGTTGGATTCTGCCAGTTTTTGGCAGGCAGGTTCGAGGTCCGCTTGAGCGAGGCTTGAGAGGAGAGTCAGGTCAGCGGGCTGATTCTGCCCGAGGGTTGGGTATCTCTGCGGGAAAGACATCTCACTCAAAGGCAGGGATGCGCCCACGGCGAAAAACATCAAGCCTGCAAATACATATTGCGGCCATTTTTTGTTTTGGATAATTGGAGAACTTGAAACCGCATTCATCTCGTACCACTTGAGGATTTTGGCGCGTCCGTTTTCGAGGGCATAGAAAAAGATACTGAGCAATGCAAAGAGGCCGAGTAAATCATACATGGCAATGGACCAATCCATCGAAAGCATAAAGCGTTGACCGGAGAGCAGGGCGATGGAGGTCCACAGGTTGTAGGCGAGGTTGACCATGAGCGGCAGAAGGCCAAGCCAGCCGTTGCGCTGACAGGCGGTGGCGACGCCGAGCGAAAAAAGAAAAACATAGAACGCGAGCAAAAGCGATTGCGAGATATTGGGGCGGCCTTCCCATTGCTGCCAGAACGGCGTGGTTGGGGTGAGGAGTTCAGCAGGAGATGCGAGGTCGTTGCGGAGCGGGAAAAGCAAAATGTTGTTGATGCCGTGATTGATAAATGAACTTGCGATCGCTTTGAAAATGCCTTGCGAATTAACCGACATGGCATGATTCGCCATCGCCACCATGCGGTCGTTGTACTCGGAATTGGATTCGCCTGGCTTTTGCAGAATGTCCACATCTTCGCCGTTGAGGCGGTTGTAACGCAGGGCGAGGTTGGCGGTTTGCGAGGCGGGGTTATCGAAGATGATCTTGCCTGTCATCTGCCAGTTGCGCCACAGCCATGGAGCAACGATCAGCGCGATCACCGCCAGCATTGGAAGTGTGCCTTTGATAATGGAAAGAAGTTTTTTCGGCTGGAGAATGAACGCGAAGAAAAGCAAAACAGGCAACGCCACAACCACCTGCGTGCGATTCAACATGCCAATGCCCAATACGCCGCCAAGCAGAAAACCGAGATAGAGAGGAAAACCCGATTTGATCCAACGGATGCCGATGAGCAAAAACAAAATAAGGCAGATCGCGGTCGGGATTTCGGAGAGATACAGTTTTGAATAACTGATGTTGCCCGTGATGGGCGAAACCAGATTCGAGGTGAAATCGCGCAAGGCCGCAAGCAAAGCCAGCGAAATGCCGACAGGCCGCCCGAAAAATTCTTTACCGAACAGATACAACACAACGGGGAACGCAGCGAAGAACAAAGTTTGGAGCGCGATGACATTTTCGTAATTCTGCCCGACGACCGTGTGCATGAAAACCAGAAAGACGATGTAAAGCGGACGCTGGGGAATTTCGTTGGGGCCAAACCCGTTGCCGATCAAAACGGATTGGGCGAATTTGTCGTAGGTGTGCGCGTCAATGAATGGGTAGATTTCGTAATTCGGTTCGCGCGGTTCGAGGGCCGAGGCATTCGGCACGGTGGGTTGACTCAGCCACAAGCCAACCGTGGCGACCCAAACCGCAAGAGCGATCCACAGATCGAGGCGGGGAATTTTCAGCAGGCGGCCATCCACTTCGGCGAGGACTGTGCCGATGCAAAACAACACGGCAAGCAAAATCTGCCATTCGAGCAATGGCACGGCGGGAAGTCCGCGCGCCCAATCACCTTTGTAAATGGGAGCGATGCCCATGTCGGTTTTTGAAATATAGAGGACCACAACCCCGATCAAGCCCAGACCGATGAACAGTTTCGCCGAAATGGACTTAATCAACCCGACATATTCACTCCCCTCCCGAAAGACAAAAAACAAATTCAGCGCGGCGATTTCGAACGCGACAAAAGCCAGCAGATCCAAAAACGGCGACAGGCGTTCGGCATAGGCTCCGTAACGAAACTCTGGAGTTTGGGCAGCCAGCCCAAGCAGAAACATCAAACTGATGCGGATAAATAAAACCAGAACGGAGGTGATGAAAACAGCATCTCTTGTGGAGGATCTGTTGATTTTGACAAGAAGATCATTCAGCCAGCGGAGTTGTCGAAAAGCCGAGAAAGCCAGGAACACGGCAAAGATAATCCAGGCCAATAACAACCCGAGCATCCCCATGCGTTGAATGGACAATCCCTCCGAGGGCAGGGACAGAAATTGCCACAGGGCAACAACGCCGTGCAGGATCCACACGACGAAGAGGGCGATCCATTTTTTTTGAACAGACTGGTCTGATGAAACAGACATAAAGGCAATGCTCCACAAAAAGATTTCAAGAGGATTATATCAATAGAGATTGGCAGATCATTGGCGGTTGCGGTACGTCCTTCGACCACCATTTCAGACAGCTTATAATATTCGGGTAAAATCATGGGACTTAAAACAAAAAACAGGAAAAAGCATGCCCCCAAAACTAAAATTACTCCCCGCCTCACAATACAAAGGCGTCAATCAATACGACCCGATCAAATATTATTACTGGCCCGTCTTTGGAAAAATGTACCGCCAGCGCGTGGAATTGGCGCTGGGCGAATGCACAGGCGGCGAACGCGTGCTGGAAGTTGGCTTCGGCACGGGACTGGCCTTCCCCAACCTGCACGATATGTACAAGGAAATCCACGGCATTGACTTGACGGCGGATATCCACGCTGTTCAGTCTGTATTTGAGCCGACGGGGATTCCGCTGTTTCTGGAAAAAGGCGATGTGTTGAAGATGCCGTATCAGGATAATTTCTTCGACACGGTGCTGTTGGTCAGCATTTTGGAGCATCTCAAACCCGCCGAATTGAAACAGGCGTTTGTGGAAGTGAACCGCGTGCTGAAACCTGGCGGGCAGATGGTTTATGGAACGCCCGTTGAAAAACCGTTCATGGTGTTCATGTTCCGCCTGCTCGGGCACAATATCCGCGATGAACATTTCTCGACCGAGAAGGAAATCGAAGAAGCCGCACACAAGGCATTTTCGAAGGGACATGTCATCCACATGCAGAGCACGCCACCCATTGCCGGGTCGGTATATACGGTGGGGAATTTTGTGAAGTGATAAAAAAAACGACAGTCACCCTCTACTCGAAGGTGACTGTCGTTTTTAACGGACCCGTTCGTAGATGCGGACCTCGGGGTTGACCGCCGAAAGGGAGATATCTGGCAGCCAGGGCGGGAGGGTGTAGGTAAATTCCTTCATTAAGCGGAAGGTTTTTATTTCGCCAGCGACAAGGCGCTTGAAAAAATCACATTCCACGGGGTTGGTCACGCACACGGATTCGGTGTAGAGTCGCCCATAGGTAAGCGTATCAATAATCAGGTAGTCGGTTTCGCGGTCTATTAATCCCGCCTCGCCTTGATTGTATTCGTATCGTCCGCCTGTGGGGACGACATCGGTGGGATACTTCAAAAAGAAAACAGGATAGTTATAGGCTTTCGCAAATTGCTTTTTGTTCACGATGGGCGGATACAGAGTGTATTCGATGGTCTTGCCTTCGCCGGGCAGGTCCGCGACGAATTCGCTGGCAGGCATGCGCGCGTCGTTCATAAAAAGCAGGGCCGTGCTCGCCAGCCGCAGCATGGAATAGGTGATACCCACAACCAGCAAAATAGAAACAACCTGCGGAACATATTTCCAGTTTTTGGCTTTCGCAATTTCAACGATCTCTTTGATAAAAAGCGCGCCCATAATGGACAGGAACGGCACAAACGGAATGAAGTAGCGCGGGATGTAATTGATCGAGATCATGAACGGCAGGTCGAAAAGCAAAACCGTGGCGGCGAGGATCATGATCGCCTGCGCCTGCGTTTCATCCATTTGCAGTTTGCCGAGTTTCCATAGAATCAACTTGGCTGCAAACCAAATGAAACACAGAATAAAAATATAGTAGGCAAAGGTCCCCACTGCGTCTTCAAAGACAGGCCATTGACCGAACAACCCGATGGGCGTGCCTGAATTGAATCCATATTGCGGGTAACGCTGTAATGCGGGAATGACGCGCTTGAAATAATACGCCATCCACAACAGCGCCTTGGGCGTACCAAGGATGTACCCGCCAAAACTGAGCGCACCACCGATGAACAGCATTTCGAACGATTGCAGCCAGTTCTTGCGAACCTCGCTCCAATTCATAAAAACAAACACGAACAATGGCACAAGCAGCAAACTGCCGCCCGTAAATTTACTCGAAGCCGCCAGCCCCACCGAAAAGAATGAACCGTACAACCACAGCCGCGCTTTTGTAAATTGATACTTGATCACGAAATAAACGCAAAGAACGGAAAACAACTGCAAATACAGGTCATTGTGTGCGAAACGCCCATTGGCCGCCGCCACACCGCTGGAAACATACAGCAGGCCAGCCAGCGCGGAGGTCAACACATCCATGCCGATGGTACGCGCCATGAAATAGACAAGTACACCAGCCACCGCGCCCAACAAAGCAGAAAACACGCGCGCCGAAATATAAAAATCGGAAGGCGTGCCTCCCATGCCATACACGATCTTGCCGATGCCAAACATCACGTATTTTGGAAGCGACGGATAATTAAAATCGGGTTCGGTCTCGTCGAAGATGATCTCGCCGCGCAGGGCGCTATCCACACGCCAGATCATTTCATCGGGATTCCAAAGCGCAGGCACGCCCCAATTCACGCCTGGGACGGAAGCCGCGAGAAAAAGTAAAAAGATAAAGACGGGAATAAGTTTTTCGTTTCGAATGATGAAACTGGCAAATCGTTGTTGCATTATAAATATCTCCAACTCAGTAAAGCAGTAGCCGTTGAAACCATCACTGCTTTTTCACTTCAGCAATGACTTGAATCAAGCCTACCGAATCAACAGTTTCATCGCCAGTGAGAAATTCAGGGCGGATGCGTGAACGGGCGGCGCGAAATTCGCTCTCAAGGCGTTCCAAAATCCTGATTTCTACCTTTTGAAAATACGTATCGAACACATCCCGATAATTATTCAAGCGAAACCGATTCAAATTACTCGTCGGGTTGAGGAAATTCCGCCACACACTCTCGGAAAAAGTAAGCATCTCGAAGGGATATTTGAAAAAATGATCGCGCAGGTCCACGAAATGCAGGTGGAATCCGTTGGGCGCGGTCAATTTTGCCAGGGCCTGTGTGATGCCTTTGACGTCATCTAAATGTTCGTACACCGATGTACTCAAAACGACATCCACTTCCGCGACCTGCTTCTGAATGGACTCTTCACGAATATCCCCGTGCAGCATGGTGATATATTCTGCACGCGGCCTTACGTTGTCATTTTCAGCCACGAGATATTCCGTGTATTCAGGGAGCAATTCCAAATTACGTTCCCTGTCAAGCAGCACGAAATGATCGCACAGCACCACATGCGCCGCGCCGCGCCGCAGCAATTCCACGCCTACTGCAAAACGGCCGCCATATCCAAAGACGAGCACCCGCTTCCCGATCAAGGATTTTCCGCTGGCGGATATTCCAGCCATGTATTGTTCAACCGCCGCAAATGGGTCACTTGATTCCAATCCAGGGCGGATGATCCAGCGGCGTTTCAACAAAAAGCGCGCCACCGACTCAGGCATGAAATGACGCAAGACGCGTGGAAGCAAATAAGATAGATTCAAAAGACCACCTATTTCAAATATTTTTCACAGCCGACGGGGTTTTCACGCGGCACGAGCAGTTCGATACCCACGGTTTTATCGGTGTGAATTTGTTCATAAAAGCATAACGTCGGCGCGGAAACCCACCTGACCCACAGATCATTTTCCTCAGAAAACACGCCGCCCTCTTCCTTCAACCCCACTTTGAGCGGCTCGGTCACGATCAACGCAAAACGATTGTCCGCAAGGTCTTGATAATACGGGCGGAAATATGTTTCATTCGAAGCCAGCGCCTGATCCATCATGTATTTCTTTTCAAACTCGGGCACAAAGGGAATCGCCTTCACATAACCGAAGGTCAACAACTGGCGCTGGTCCATAAACAACACTTCGCCAAGTTCGGAATAATTTCCAACCGCATCATTGATAACCTTCAAAGCCTTGTCGGTATCCTCGCGTGTGGGTAGGTCGAGCCAGGCATGCGATCCAGCAGATGGATGAAATGGCGTGAATGGATAGATTGGAAGAATGGCAAGCAGGCATAGCATCGTCAATGCGGATGAAGACCAACGCCTCACATCCTGACCCTCAACCTGCCCGGTCAACCCAAGCATGGTCACCACGATGAGAGTGCCGATGTACATGTCGAGGTTGTGCAAGTCACCGCCGCCGCCGATCTTGGTGCTGATGACTAAGCCGATGGTAAAGAAACCGATCAACGCGCCCCACACAGCCAGCAATTGAAATCCATCTAATTTCCACTGGCGGGTGGACATTTTGTAAGCCAACAGCACCAACAGCGGACCCGTCGTCAGCAGGATCAACAACACGATGCCCGGACCAAGCGTCAGATTAGGCAGGAGGCGATACCAAAGCAAAGGCTGTTGCGCGGTAGTGTTCTCTCCCGTTGTGTATCCAAGAAAATTTCCAATGTTCAGCAAAAATCCAGGGACAGCACCGAGCACGGCCATCAAAATTGTTGGAAGCAAACGCTTGAACCAGTTGCCTTCGCGTTTCGGATAAAACAAAAGCAGATCGGTCAGCGCGCCCCACGCGCCGGGTGCGAAGACCCAGGTCCAGCGGCTGATGCCAGCGTAGAGGCTGGCAGCTACAAGCGAAGCGCCGCGCACATACGGCGACGGGTGGAAAATGAACAAGGCCACGATGACCGTCATGATCATGAATGGCGGATGCAAAGGCGCAAGCAAAATAAAGAAAGCCGTGACCCAAAGAAAAACCATCTGCCGCAAAAAGGATGGGGATAGTTTTTTAGTCAACGCCCAAGCCAGCACAAAAGAGGGGATAGTGAGCAAGGCGACATTCCACAAACGATGCGCCCAGATGGGAAGTCCCTGCCAAAGGTAGAGCACTCCCCACAGGCCGTAGCGCCCGGGTGTGTTGTATGGGTCGGGAATACGGCCCGTGTAGTTGTATAAATCCTGTCCGAAGACGAGCGAGTAATCGTACAAACGATTGCCTTCAGACCAGTACAGGCCGAAGGGATCGTCCACAACGAGCAGGAGTGAGCGCGTAATGGCAGAGACAAGCACCAGCCAGCCAGCAGCAACGCCGAATGACTCGGACGAAATGAGTCGGCTCGAATCTTTGCAAAGCAGATACGCGGCGAACCATAAAGCGATCAACACCACCATGAAGCGGATGTTGAAATATAAAATGAATTCCTTCGGGCCAGTGGAGTAGCGATAGACAAACGGAGCCAGTAAAAACAAAGCCGCCAAAATCAAACGGACAGGTTCGAGACGAGAGCGAAGCTCGATCAATTTTGCAAGCAGGGTCTTTCCTACTGATTCATACAAGACAGCGAGCAATGCAAATTGAAAAGCAAACCCCACTGCAATGGATCCCCGTGTGAGAAGCGGCGCGGGGAAATACTGGCGCACTTCCTGCACAATGCGTGGATAAAGGAAGATGCTGAATGCCAGTGCGAGGTCACTCCAGCCGAAGGGCTGATCCTGCTCGGGGACGAAGCACCAGGCCAACAGTCGGGCGAGAGCCGCGGCGACGATGAATTGAGTCCACGGCATGGTGAGAGTCATCTGCCACGGGGAGAAGAGATAAATCCAGGTAACGAATCCGATTGCGACAAAAGCAACCAACCAGCGAAGTTTCTTCATTTTTTGAGCAAATGCACGAAGCGAGGTTGGATTCCACAAGCTCAAAAAGAGGACGGTGATTCCTGCAATGGCAAAAAGAATGTAAACAACGATTGCAGCCACGCCAAGCGGCGTGAGCAATTTATTCCAAATTTGATCGAGAGTCCACAGGGCTTTGATTTCAAGGAAAGCAAAAACGATACTTGAAACTAAGCCTATGGTAAATAATTGAATGATATTTTTTGGGGAGGCAGTTTGCATAAAGCGGATTGAGAAGCGGACAAACGGATGGGGATGTCTATTGTTTTTGCGCGGAACGGCTAAAAAACAAAGTATGCACGGGCAAGTATAACAGCACCGCAAGGTTTGTCAGATAGAAAAGCAGGCGTGTGCCGATCAGCACTGCGGCTAGTTTGGTCTGAGGGAAGTTAAAAATACTATAGAGATATAGCGATGTCGTTTCGTTGACGCCCAAGCCGCCGAAGACTTGAATGGGCAGATACGAGATCAACTGCATGAAGATATTGACGAAAACAACTTGTAAAAACTGAACATCGAAAGAAAAGGTTTGCAGGCTGGCGTACAGCCACAGCATGGTGACGGCCATGTAGATCAGCGAGAACGCAATGCCCGTGCCGACCATGCGAAAGACAAATCCATGCTCCTGCTCGGCAAGAGTGGAGAGCAAATCCATCAACTTGTTGACAAAACCCAGCCGCGACAGTTTTAGTTTTTCCACAAACCAAGCCAGAATGGAAACAAATTTTTGGCGCAAGAAAACTGCTGCAAAAAAGCCAAGGATCGCAGCGCCAATGAAAGATAGAGAAAGAAGTATCAGGCTATGAAATGAATCCACCAGCGGCCAGACGAGCAAACTGGAAACCAGCATGAACAGCCAGATCGAGATCAGGTCACCGACTTTGGCGAGGAGAAATGCCAGCGCGGCGCGGCTGACTTTGACTCCCTGCTCGACGCGAAACAAAGCAAGATACGACGCAATGCCCGCGCTCGTAGCAATGAAATTTGAAATGGCGTTTTGCACCACAACGATATTCAACACCTGCGGATAATCCACGCGGCGGCCGATGAGGAAATAATATTGCAGGGCTTTGAGTAAAGTCAGGGAAAAATACAGAACGATCACCGCCGCAAGCCACGGCAAAGAGATCCGTTCACGCAGGGCGTAGAGTTGAGTCAGATCGGTTTTGGATAAAACAAACCAGACCAGGATCAACGCGAGGATGATCTTGGCGATGTTCCAGAACGGGATTTTTTTTGGGGATTCGGTCATGCTACAACGAGTTCGCCCACACCGCCAGCATGGACAACGCATACAGCCGCTTGCCGTGATCGACACGGGCGGATTTGTGTTCGTCGATGAGTTTCGCCAATACACCTGCATCAAACCACTGATGCAATGAACTGCCCTGCCCCAATAACATCTGCTTCGACCAATCATACAGCGGTCCACGGAACCAGGCGCTGACGGGGATTCCGAATCCCTGTTTGCCGCGGCCTTTAATGGCATCTGGCAACTCTTTGGCAAATGCCTTCTTAAGCAGATATTTTCCGCTTCTTCCTTTGACCTTGAGATGGTCGGGCAAACGGGCAGACCACTCCACGATTTCATGATCGAGGAAAGGCGAGCGTCCTTCGAGGGAGGCTGCCATCGTCATGCGGTCTGCTTTGACGAGGAGATCACCAGGGAGGTAGGTATGCAGGTCGGTGTAGAGAGTCTTGTCGAGGTAGGAGCCTTGAGCGGAGTCAAATTGCTTTGCCAGTAAATTTTGGGCGTTGGCAGAATCGAATCGGAATTCAGGTTTCCACAAGGCAGAGCGTTGACGCGGCGAGAAGTACGATCCCCAGCGCAGGATGCTGGCGCGGCGGTCAATTTCGGGAATCTGTTCGAGGCGCTTGATGCCGTTGATGAGACTCTGCCCCACGGGGCGGTCGGAATTATCGGGGAGAAAATTTGCAATGGACGGGATCAGGCTGCGGGTTAAGAAACGAGGCGCGCGGGCGTAGGCGTTGGCAAATCCATCCAGCCAGTAGCGTTGATAGCCCGCGAAGTCCTCATCGCCGCCATCCCCATTTAACGCAACAGTGACATGCTCGCGAGTCATCACGGAGAGGTGATAGAGCGGAATGGCGGAGGCATCGGCAAACGGCTCGCCGAAGTGATAGGCGATCTTTTCAAGCGTGGCGGGGATGTCGCCGTAGGTCAGCGTGAATTCGTGATGGTCGGTGGAGTATTTTTGCGCGACGGCGCGGGCGTAGGGAAGCTCGGTGAAATTCTGTTCCTCGAAACCTGCCGAATACGTTTTGACAGGTCCGCTGGCAAACTCGGACATGAGCGCGACGATGATGCTCGAGTCGATGCCGCCGCTGAGATGCGCCCCAAGCGGACGTTCACTGAGCAGGCGCATCTTGACCGCGTCACGCAGGCGGGCGCGCAGTTCTTCGATGAGTTCATCTTCGCTGGCGGTATGTTTGGGAAGATAGTTGTAGTCCCAATATTTTTGAATGCGTGCCGCGCCGTTTTCCCAAACGAGGGTGTGCGCGGGTGGAAGTTTGTAAATGCCCTGATACGCCGTGTGCGGATCGGGAATGTATTGCAGGCTGAGGTACAGGTCAATGGCTTCGAGGTTAATCTCGGGCTTGTGCGGAAGCGCGGCGAGAATGGCGCTGAGTTCGGAGCCGAAATAAATGGTGCCGTTTTGAATGGTGTAATACATCGGTTTCTTGCCGAGGCGGTCACGACCGAGCAAAAGTTTTTTGCGTTTGTCATCCCACAACGCAAACGCGAACATGCCGCGCAGACGTTTGATGCAGTCATCGCCTTCGTCTTCGTAAAAGTGGACGATGCATTCGGTGTCGGTTTTGGTCGCGAGGCGATGTCCGCGCCGTTCGAGTTCGGCGCGCATTTCAGGGTAGTTGTAGCACTCGCCGTTGAAAACGATCCACACGGATTCATCTTCGTTGGCAATCGGCTGGTCGCCGCCGCTGACGTCGATGATGGCGAGTCGGCGCATGGCGAGACCCACGCCCGCGTCGGTGTGAAAGCCGTCGCTGTCGGGTCCGCGATGCGCGATGGCGGAGTTCATTTTTTCGAGCAGGGAGCGCTCAGGTTTTTGATTGGTTGAGTGGGAGAGTCCGCAGATGCCGCACATGGTTTAAGGTTCCAGGTTTAAGGTTGAAGGTTGAAAGTTGCAAGTTAAAGGTCAAAGGTCGGTGGATTTTTTCAGAGCGAGTTGATACTGTTCCGCGACTTTTTGCCAGGTGTAATTTTGTTCGACATGCAGGCGCGAGGCTGTGCCCATTTTTTCGCGCAAGGTGGAATCGGTCAATACGATTCGCAGGGCGTCGCGCAATTCGGTCACGTTCTCCGTTGTGACCAGCAACCCCGTTTCGCCGTCGAGAACAAGTTCTTCACTGCCTGCGATTCTCGTCGCCACCACGGGCAATCCGCTGGACATGGCTTCGAGCACGGCGTTGGGCATGCCTTCATGCCGTGAGGGGAACAGGAACAGGTTCGAGCGATGATACCACTGAGTCAATTCGGCGCGAGATTGCCAGCCGAGAAAGGTGACACGGTCGCTGAGCCCGAGTTCGTTTGCCAGCGATTTGAGCGCATCCAACTGCGGACCGTCACCCGCGATATTCCAATGCCAGTCGAGGTCTTTGAGTTGGGCGAGGGCGCGCAAGCCGAGGTCGAGTCCCTTTTGGTGGACAATGCGCCCAACGGAAAACAAGCGCGCGGGAGCCCAGTCACGCGATTCGTTCCTGTATTGATTCCCGTCCACGCCGTTGGGGATGATGGGAATCTCGATGGACGAGTCAAATGCGAGCGCGAGGTCACGCAGTCCGTTGCTGTTGGCAATGACCGAGTCCGCTTGATGCCAGATGACGCGCAAAAACGGTCCGACCATTTTATGAAAGGTCTTGAAATCATAGGGGCGGAAGCCAGGCACATCTCCGCCACGCAGGGAGACAATGTACGGAATGTGGAAAAGTTTTTTCAAAAGCCAGGCAACTGCGCCCGAGGGCACGCCGAAAAATGCCAAGGTGGCGTTCGGCTTGTTTTGCGGAATCCAGTTCAAGCTCCAGAAAGAAGCGGAGGCGATGAAGGTCAATTGCTCAAAAGCAGTCGAGCGATCCTGTCTGCGGCGCAAAGATAAGACGCGGTGAATCGTCACACCATCACGAGTTTCCAAATGAGGCTGGTCCTCGAAGCGAGCCGTGAGCACTGTGACCTTGTGACCCAGCACAACGAGGCAACGCGCCAGGTTGGCGCTGGCATTGCCTGCGCCGCCGCCGATGGGTGGATACTCGCTGTTGATGAGCAGAATGTGCATTTTGATAGCGGATTATAGCAACGGATAAACGGATGGAAGCGGATGATGAGGGTTTATTTCAAAAATGGATCTTTACAATCAGCGTTGTTTTCGCGCGGAATAAAAATTTGAATATTGGTTGAAGAAAGAGTCTCAACAGGTTTGTAGGCGCATAGAATCGGCGTGCCGATGAAACGCACCCAGGCGTTGTTCTCCTCGATGAAGGCGCCCTGTTTTTGCAGTGTAAATTTTTGCTCCTCGGCGATAATGATGGCAAAGCGATGGCCTTGCAAGTCGGAGTAAAACTTTTCAAGATAATCGCGATTGCCCGACATCGCCATCTCCATCAATTCCATCTGTTCGTATTCGGGCACGAGCGAAATATTTTTCAACTCATCGAAGATCAACAACTGACGTTCAGTGACAAGCAGGATTTCACCCTGTGCCTCTTTTGCGGATGTCTGCAACATACGGATATCCGCTTCGACAAGGATTGAATCGTAACTTTGGAAGAATCCAATTTGCGGCAGCGCGAATCCAAGCGGGACCAGGAAAGCTGCCACCGTTACCGACCAATGACTCAGCCCCCAAACAGGATTCGCTCCGCGCTCCCCTGCCACCCGCCCACCGATGAAGGTCGTGACGATCAACGCCAGCATCACAAGGAAGGCATCCATGTTGTGCAAATCTGCGCCGCCGCCGATCTTCACGCTGACGATCATGCCGCCAGCAAAAAGCACAAAGAGCAATGAAGCCAGCGCCAGCCAGCGCAGCAGATGCAAATGAGAAAGCCTTCCACGGATCATTTGAATGAACGCAAAAATCAACGGCGCAGAGACGATCGCAATTCCCAATAAAATCCCCATTGGGAAGGTTTCATTCGGAAGCAGGCGGCTCCAAATCAAATCAGAAGTAAAACTGGAACCGAAATTACGTGCATCGGCATTGCCTGAAATGGCAATATAAATGCAAACTGCGCAGTGAACGCGGCAGCAAGTCCGCAGACGCCCCACAGGAATGGGGTCAGCCAGTAACGCCAGCCCTTCCCTTCAAGCGGCGTTTCAAGCAAGTAGATCGCGATCGCCAGCATCGCAGGGACGGGAAACCAGTTCACGCGGCTCGCCCCCGCCCACAACGAAGCAAGGACGATGAAGAGCAACGAGCGCCACGGATGTTTTGTTGAAACACCCGCCAGAATCAAAATGACACAGACCTGCAGGTGATAGTACACTGCGCCTTGAAAAAAATACACGAACGCCCACGCGGTGAGCGCGAATCGCATCCACCCTTTGAGGTTTAAGCGGCGAATCAAAAACACGGAAGAGGCTGCGGTCAGGCCGATCCACAACAGCGACTGCCAGAGGCGATGCGCCCAAAGCGGCAAACCGTCCACCAGGAATGGAAGCGACATCAAAAAATAGCGTGTGGGATGCAAAAACGGAAGCGCGAGTTCCGTTCCGTACAGCGATTTTGCAAAGAACAACGAAGCGTAATAATGCCGTCCCGCTTCAGAATAGCCAATGGAAAATGGATACGCCGAGACGATGGTCAGGTGGCCAAAGGTTTGATAGACCACCCCCTGCACAAGCACGATCACCGCAAAAAGCACAGACCAGTCTTTGCCTGTCAGCAATTTCAGGCCGAACGCCTGCAACAGGCTCGCCCAAAGAAAGACCCAGAAAATGGGTGCAATTTGCGGAAGGATATTTCCAAAGAAAAAGAGGCGAACCACCCAAACCAAAGAGAAGCCGAAGGCGAGCAACACAAACCCAGCCAACTGGTTGAGTCTGCTTTGCGGGATGGCAACCAGTTTTTCGGTCAAGAAGGAAGCGCGATCGCTGGAGAGTTGTCGCAGCACGAACGCACCCGCAAAAATGTTCAATGCAAACAAACCCACCAGCAAAATCCATTTGGAACGCCAGAGGGTGATCTCCAACTCAGCCACACGCTGAACGGTCTGGTAGATGGCCAGTCCGCTCAGGAGGATGGTGGCGGTGATGAATGTTTGCCAGAAGATTTTCGGGGAGGTTGGTTTCATTGCGGAAGCAGACCTGTGTCGTTCAAAAATCGGGCGGAGTGAGATCCGCGACTCCGATATCAGGTTTATCTTTCGTCAACTTCCTTGCTGTTCATTGCCGCAAGGATGGATGGCAGGAAGTATGCACCTGGCAGGCTGGTGATGAGAAAAATGATGCGCACCAGCACAGCCACCGTGGCGCTTTCTGATTCGGTCAGCCCGCCGAGGCTGGTGAGCAAAAACGTCATCGAAAGTTCCTGCACGCCGAGGCCGTTGATGGAAATGGGAATCAGGGTCACGAAATAAGAGAGGGTGTACATGCCCGCCACCAGCCAGAACGAAAGGCGGTGACCGATGCCCAACAGCAGAAAATAGACCATCAAATAAATGAACGCTTGATTGCCCAGCGTAGCCAACAGGGACCCAAACAAGGCAGAGGGTTTCTTCAGCCAGATTGAAAGCGATTCGAACGTGCGGCGGACAAAGTCCATGCCTTTTTGGAGGAGAGCGGAAAATGCAGCAGATTGAGCCGCGCCGTTCGAAAGCGCGAAAAGCGGAACCAGCCCAAAGGGAAGGGCCAATGCCATTCCCGCCATCCCCACCAAACGGTCCACAACGAGCGAGGCGAGGCAAATGGCGCGGTCATACCCAAGCTGCATGGCGCCGGTCAAGCGCACCACATCCCCGCCGATGGTGGTCGGCAAAAAATTGGAAGAGAAATTGCCGGTAAATGTCAATTCGACGGAACGCAGAAAGGAAATCTTCACACCCGCTGAACGCAGCAGGATATGCCAGCGCAAAATGGCAAACAACCGCGAAACGAGCAAAACAACAAGCGCCAGCCCGAAATACCCCGGTGAAACACGGCGGAAGGCGGAAAACAATTCGCCATCCCCCTGCTCCTGGATCAACACCGCCAGAAGCACCAACGCCAGAACACTGCCGAATCCGCGCGCAACGGTCTGACGGTTTTTGCTGAGCCAGTTAATCACGCGGGTCCTGCTCCAGGTTGATCATGGTGCGGATGGTATAGGTGGGTTTGCGCTGTGACTCATGATAGGTGCGGACCAGCAGCTCCGCGATCAGGCCCAGCAAAATGGATTGAAACCCGAGGATGAAGAACATCGCGCTCATTTGAAGCAGCGGCGAAGTGGCAATGGCGACCAAAAAGAAAATGCGGCGCACAAAAAGATATAACATGATGATGGCGCTGACCACCATGAGGAATCCGCCCGCACCGCCAAACAGATAAATGGGCTTCGAGGAATAGGAGATCAGGAATTTCACGGTGAACAGATCGAGCACAACTTTCGCGGTCCGCTCCAGGCCGTATTTGGTTTTGCCATGCTTGCGCGGATGATGATTGACCGCCATCTCGGTGATCTTCGCGCCAACCGAATGGGCATAGACCGGAATGAAGCGGTGCATTTCGCCATACAAGCGGAAGCCTTCAAGCACATCGCGGCGATAGGCTTTGAGCGTGCAGCCATAATCGTGCAAATGCACCCCGGTCACACGCGAAATGATGCGATTGGCGATCATGGATGGAAAATTGCGGGTGATGGCATTGTCTTTGCGGCTCTTGCGCCAACCGCTGACGAGGTCATAGCCTTCGTCCAGTTTGGCAAGCATCATCGGGATGTCGGCGGGGTCGTTCTGCATATCGGCATCCAACAAAACGATGATCTCGCCCTGGGCATAATCAAGCCCGGCGGCAATGGCCGCGGTCTGCCCGAAGTTGCGGCGGAACGAGATCACACGCACATGGGCGGGGTCTTTTTTGGCGTATTCGTTCAAAACAGCCAGGCTGTTATCCTGACTGCCATCATCCACCAAAATCACTTCCCATGTGCGATTCATTGTGGGCATGACCTTGTTAATGGCTTCGAACAAAAGCGGCAGGTTATCCTGCTCGTTATAGACTGGAGTTACGAGAGAAAGATTCATGGCAGCCTGTGAAATATCCTTAGTTCAGACCCATCCTCGCAGGAGGGGGCCACGGGCGGTTTGGGGTACTCTTCAAACTCTTTCGGATTCAGAAAATCCTTCCAGAGTGTGTAGCGTTTGGCTTGAATGATGAAAATATCGGCACTGGCTTTCCATTCTTCCTTCAACTCGGTGTTCCAGTGACTGAAACGGGCCAGCGTATCGGCATCACCGCCGATGCGGTAGGAATAGCCATCATTGATCTGCGCCGGGAAAACGCGCGCCTGCGGAACATACACCATCGGGGTAAAGGACAATCCGCCGTCCCAATATACCAGACTATCCGCGGGGATGAAACTTGCAAGGTGAGCGCCGACCTGCTCATTGGCAACCAGCATATCCGTTTCACAGTCAATGCTGCGGCCGCCCACATGCAGCAGCGGAGAAAGGATCAACCCCATGGCGATGGACAGGTTGAGCAAAACGAAGGCAAATCCCGGGCGGGCTTGAGAATCCTTCATGCGGCGCGTGAGAATGCCTGCCATCAACAGGACCGCAAGCCCCACCAGCAAACCCAGTGCCGCAGAAATATATCGCTTGACCCAAATCAATTCCGTGCCGAATTTGTTGGTGATAAACGCCAACAGGGTGGTCGTGCCCGGCAGAAATTGTCCACCGCTCATGCGCGGAACAGGGAGATCGAGGAAAAATCGGCTGAGGCTGTCGAAGGATGAAAATCCGAATCCTGTCGCAAGGGTGAGCAGGGTCGCTGCGCCGAGAAGCAGAATCCAACGGGACGGAGTTCGATTCGCCAAATGCGAGAGGACGATCACCGTAAAAAGGATTCCCAGCGGATCGAAAAACGACAGGTATGGCGTAAAGCAATAGACACAACTATAACTCTCGTATTGACTCGCCACCGCCGCCCAACCGTGCATGGCGAAGAGGATGAAATATGTCAGGGCGAGGAACAAAGCCGCTCGCATGGCAGGGACAGTTTTCCAGTCACGTGGGATGCGCAAAATCATCAGCGCAAAAATACTCCCAGCGGCGGGAATGAAATGGTAGCGGATTCCCTGAAAGAAGGCGATCGTCCGATTCCAAAAATCGATGGATGGATCCCAAACGGGAACCGCTTCCTTCGGCAGGCGAAACGGATTCAGGAAAGGCGTGAGGCCATCGGGGAGCCACGGCGCCCAAATGGTGAGGATATTGGGCCAGTAATAAATGTGGACTGCGAGAAAGATAGCCGAGGCGGCCGCAAAAGAAACGATTCCTTTTTGTTTGCCGTGCTGCCAAAAGACGTACAGAACGAGCAAAGGCAATACCACGACCATGTTCTGACGCGTCAACACGGCCAGCGCACCGAGAATTGACCCCGCCACGATCTGCCAAATAGGACGCTCCTCCGCAAGAATGAAAACGCACATCCATGCCAGCATGCAGGCAATGATGACCTCAGAAGCAGTGATGGCGTGGATCTTGATCACCGTCGGCGCGAGCGCATACGCCCAAACTGTGGCCGTCGCAAACCAATTCCCAGCCCAGCGGCGGGCGGTGATCCACGTCCCCAAAATGGCAAGCAAGCCGAGGAAGATCATGAAAAAGCGCCCGGTGCGCAGACCAGCACCGAAAATATATTCAGCAAAGCCGGGGATCAAAAATGCAAAAGGAGCCTTATTGGTCAACGGACCATAAGGCTCGAAAGGTTCGTACACGCCGTGCAGATAAAGATATCCCTTGAAAAGATAGGAGCCTTCATCCAAGCCGGGGATAGTGGTATGTGCGTAACGCCATGCCTGCGCTACATATAAAATCACCCCTAGGATCGCAAGCAACCCCGGCGCCCAGGATCGCCAATCTTTTCTTGTAAAAGCCGAAAAACTTAACCACGGAGGCACAGAGGCACGGAGTTTTTTTGATCTTTCCTCAGTGTCTTCGTGTCTCTGTGGTTCAGAACTGGTTTCAATATTACGACCTTGCATTCTACGCAAGAGACCGAGCGGAATACTATTCATAGAACCAATGGAAAGGGTCTATCCCTTTTTCAGCCGCGCCAGATCCGAATCCACCATCATGGTGACCAGGTCATTGAAAGAGACCGCAGGCTCCCACTTCAATTCCGTTCGCGCTCTGGAAGGGTCTGAGATCAACAGATCCACTTCGGCGGGGCGATAGAATTTTTCATCCTGCACCACGAACTCTTTGTAATCCAGGCCGGCACGTGAGAAGGCAATTTCGCAAAACTCGCGCACGGAATGGGTTTCACCCGTACCGATGACATAGCTATCGGGATGATCCTGCTGGAGCATCAACCACATGGCTTCCACATAATCGCCTGCAAAGCCCCAGTCACGCTGAGCTTCGAGGTTGCCCAGGCGCAGTTCCTTCGACATGCCCAATTTAATGCGGGCCACGGCGTCCGAGATCTTGCGGGTTACGAATTCCAAACCGCGGCGCGGGCTTTCGTGATTGAACAGAATGCCTGAGGTGGCAAACATATTGAACGACTCGCGGTAATTGACCGTGATCCAATGTCCGTACATCTTCGCCACACCATACGGGCTGCGGGGGTAGAACGGCGTGGATTCCTTCTGGGGAACTTCCATCACCTTGCCGAACATTTCGCTCGATGAAGCCTGATAGAAACGGATCTTCGAATCGACAAAACGAATGGCTTCGAGCAGGCGGGTCACACCCAACGCGGTCACATCGCCTGTCAGCGCGGGTTGATTCCATGAGGTCGGCACAAAGGATTGCGCCGCAAGGTTGTACACTTCGGTCGGGCGGTATTCTTCAAGGAAAGAAAGCAGAGACCCCTGATCGTGCAAGTCGCCCTGTACGACGGTAATATCATCCAGAATGTGCTGGATGCGTTCGTAGGTGACCGTGCTCGAACGGCGCGCAACGCCGATGACACGATATCCCTTCTTCAATAGGAACTCAGCAAGGTAGGAACCATCCTGACCCGTAATGCCAGTGATCAATGCAGTGGGCATAATTACTCCTTCTTCAAAATTCAGACGCTGAATTATACACTAAGGACTGTTCTTTTTTCCGTCCCGCCACCAGCCCCCCAACAGGATCAAAACCCAAACACCGAGAATGACCGCCACCATTTGCGAGAACTGAAGCTGTCCGCCGAAGTGAAAATAACGATTTGCATACCATTGGCCAAAGACCAGCAGAAAAACAACTTCCATCGCGACCACGCGCAGGAACCACGCATTGCGAGTCTCACGCCACCAAACCCAGACATGCCCCGCAAGAATGGCCTGCCACAAGAACATGATCGTACGATAACGCGGATTGTCCCATTGATCGGCACCGCCGCGCAGAGAGGTAAGCAGGACCCAGAACCACGCCACCAGACTCAGCCAGATCAAGAGCTTGCGCTTCTCATCTGACTGTTGGCCTGCTGCCGCTCCAAAAGAGAGGATCAGCGCCGGTAGTAACGCGTACCAGCCCACAGCGCGTGCGATCGCAATGATCCGCCAGGTGACTGTGGTCGGCTCTACAAAGGCAGCGGGCAAAACGGGTTGGAAAATTCCATAGACCAGCACAAAAGGCAGGCGCAGCCACTTCGGCATTTCATCGAACAATTTTTGCACCCAGCCCGAACCGCGCTCCAAATGATGCAAATCCATTTTGATGGCTTCGCGCAGAAAATTGTTGATCACCGCCAGCGGAGTCCCACCCCCGAGGTTTCCCTGCCTATCCAAAGTGGAGGCCAGCCAGAACAACCCCGCAATGAACACGACAGAAATCGCCAGCGCCCCCCACCACGAAAGTTGACTGTGCTCCCGTGTGAAATACACCCAGCCTGCAAAAAGAACCAAAGTCACCAACGCCACCACGGGTGAAACCAGCAGCATACCGAAGATGCCCAGCCCGAACCAAATTAAAGGTTTTTTATCCTGCGTCTTTTGCCAAAGGACAAATCCCCATAATGTAAATGCACTGAACAACATCAAATATGGCTCACGCATCGAAGACCCGCCGAGCAAAATGCTTTCAGGGTACAACGCAAAAATCCAACCTGCAGCAATGGCCACCTTCTCTCCCCATTGCAAGGTCACAGCCTTCCATAAAAAGGACAGGCACAACGTCCCTGCAAAAGCGGCGAGCAGAACCAGAATCAGCGGGCGATGCGCATCGGATGAGATGTAACGATATACAAAGGTACTGATGGCCAGCAGACCGCCGTATTGGTCGTAGGCGAATTTCTTGTTGAACGCATCTGAAATGGGATGATCCGACTGCGCAAAATCCCAGGCCTGCAAATCGCGGCGATGCGCATCGGTATAGACGTAACCCGCCTTATCGTCTTCATCCGCAAAACCATCCACGGGCAGGGCAAGGTAGGTCGCCACACCGCCGAAGAAACGCAAAGCGAAGGCGATGGCGAGCATCCATGCAAGGATCTTGTTCACGCTGGGCGTAGTCGAAGCACCGCCTGCCCACCGCGCTGAAATTGTGAGAAGCAGGAAGCAAAGAAGAAAGAGGAAAGAAAATTCCAGCCAGCCGAAAAGCCAGTTACCCGGTTGAATGAAAGACAGAACCGCCCCAAGGCCAAGCGAAAGCGGCAGCAGCCAAATGAAATCACGTTTGAAGGTGCTAAGCATATCCATTTTTTACCACAGAATGGGGATGCAAACCAAAGTGGAATCAAAAGCCAGCCCGGTGAACTTTCATCACCGGGCTGGCTTGATAGGTTTCCCTTTGGAAGTTTACGGTTCCGAGATGCTTCTGGGAATACTAAAGGTTGAATTCTGCTTGTACTTAACCTCGCGAATGGTCACCTTGTAAGGACCCTCGCCCATAAACTCGATCTCAAACACTGGCACATCGTCGCGAATGATCGCGGAGAAATCCTTCACATCGCCGATGGGCTGTAATCTTGTGTCACCAACTTTTACAGCGTAGACAAGCCCATTGTTCGCGCAATAGACGAAGAACTTTTTATTGGGGCCAACGGCAAATGCGCCTTTCGCCAGCGGTCCGATCTCGGATGTGCTGCCGTTGGCACAAACTTCAAGATAGATACCCTTCGGTGTATCCTTTTCAGTGATGATCACATCGGTGGAACAATCAGGCTGAGAAGAGGGCAGGGTTGGGTTTGCGCCTGAATCATCTGTTACTGGAACAGATCCACTGGCACAACGGAAACCGAGGCTTACCGAGGCGTAGGTAGGATCCCCTTTGAAACGGAAAGTAGTGCGCGAAAAATCATAATCTGAAGACCATGAGCCTCCGCGGGAAACTTTTCTATCGCTTGTCTCTGGCCCCAGGGGATTGGACGAAGGTGAATTCGCATAATACTCTGCAGCATACCAATCCGCGACCCATTCTTCGACGTTTCCGGTCATATCATAGGCGCCGTATGGGCTTACACCGCTTTCGTAAGCGCCGACTGGTGTGGTGTTGCCAAGGTTTACATTGTAGTTGGCAAAAGTTTGATCGATCTCATTTCCCCACGAATAGAGACGTGCATCCGTGCCGCGGGCGGCCTTTTCCCATTGCGCTTCCGTCGGCAATTGCGCCCCACGCCATTCGCAGTAGGTCTTTGCCATTTCCCATTCGACATTCACAACAGGATAATTATCGAATTCAGGGTTGCCGTAATACACTTCACGGTCTCTTAATCCAAGGTCTGTTGGCGGCAAACAAACACCTGCAGCGACACAAATCCCATATTGCGCGTTGGTCACTTCATATTTGTCGATGGAAAAGGAATCGAGGTACACCTTGTG
The DNA here is from genome assembly GCF_016705895.1 of Candidatus Villigracilis affinis. Lineage (NCBI taxonomy): Bacteria > Bacillati > Chloroflexota > Anaerolineae > Anaerolineales > Candidatus Villigracilaceae > Candidatus Villigracilis > Candidatus Villigracilis affinis. The sequence goes on from NZ_JADJKT010000005.1 coordinate 85,277, forward strand.
CTCCGGACCTTCATCCGGGTAACCAAAGCTGCTGCCCATGATGAATTCACCTTCCGGGACGAGAACCATGTCTGCGGGTGGGGCTTCAATCACTGCATCTTCGATTCCTTCAGTAGGGGCTGCGGTCACAGTTGGTGCTGACAATACATCCGGGGTTGCAATGGGCACATCCGTGCCGCTGCCTGTCAGCAGGGTTTGACAGGCGAGTACGAACACAAGAATTATTGAAATAAAGATCAATGGGCGCTTTGTTTTCATGGATTCTCCAACAGTAAATGATCGATTGTATTATGAGGATACGAGGTCATGCATTTGATAATCTCTACGGCCACGGCTCGATGAAGTAGGCATTGAAGGTGCCTTCGGCGAGCCAGCCTGAAATGCCGTTACGCGTTGGGACTTTGACCTTCCAATAGACAAAGGCGTCGGTGCGGTCAAGACGCGGAGTGCAGACGGGGCCGTCAATGACTTCGAATTCGGTGCCTTCGGGCAATTGATCGATGACGTTATCTCCCGCTTCCGGCGCGGACCTGAGGCGGATCGTTTGACCGTCGGTGTAGGTGACGCGGCCTGTGGCTCCCACGCTCAGGCGGATGGGCGGGGCGGTGGGACAGGAGAAATCAGATGCGGCAGAGGGGGTGGGCGGCGGGAGGATAGTCAACTGGGCGTAGGGAATGGGGAAGTTGGACAGCCATTTGACGAGTCTTGCATCTGGCGGAATCTCTGTCCCTGAGATGCTGTTCAATTGCCAGGAGCCTGCCTCGGTGAGTGAGACCGTTTCTCCATCCCGCAAAAGCAGGTGTTTTGAATCGGGTGACCAAACGGCTTGTGTCAGGAATTCGTCATTGGTGACTTCGGTGATGCGGGCTGGGTTGGTGCCATCGGGGCGGGCGGCCATCAGGTCGGCTTTGGCGGGGGTGTTGGGTAATGGTTTGAAATACAAAACCCATTGGCCATCGGGACTCCAGTTGAGGAATTTCCCATCCAATTTGTTTTCTGTGCTGCCATCGGCGCGGATGACCCATGATTCTTTTTGAGAGTTGTTTTGGTTTTCGCTGTAAATTTCGGCCTCAAGCACAAGCCATTGACCATCGGGACTCCAGATTGGTTTTGGGGAAGCCATTTGCGGTGTGAAGGCGATGGGGCCATCGGCATAGGCTGGGGAGAGCGAAGGTGAGTGGGGATGCAAAATCTTTGCGGTTTTGGTTTGCGGGTCAATGATGCCAATGGCGTATTTGAGGTCGCCGTCTTTGTTCATCATGCCCCATGCGATTGTTTTGCCATCGGGTGACCATGCGGGGTAGGCAAGTTTGAATTCGGCCAGTTTGTATTGTCCGGGGTCAATGGGCTGGGTTTCGCCGCCGATGGTGTAGAGTGCGGCAAAATCAAGGTTTGAAAAAAGCACGGTCCTGCCATCGGGTGAGGGCAAAACGGTTGATACTGCGTGTTGATTATCGAAAATCTTTTTTTCGCCGGTGGAGGTGGATAGGGTACCGAAATAGCCCGTTCCGCCGCCCATGCCGAAGGATTTTTTGAAGAGCATGAACAGGGTATCCGACTGACCCGTTGCCCATCCGGCGACTTCATCAAGTTCGAAAAAATCGGGGTTGTTGGAGCCTGTGCAATCAAGCGGTTTTGCTTCCTTCTTTTCATAATCGAGAAGCCACGAGCATTGACTGTCGAAATTGATATAGGCGGCCTGAGCGCCATCGGGGGAGAAGTCGGCGTAGCTGTTTTCGGCAATGACCACGGCTTTGCCATCACTGCCGATCTGCCAGAGTTGATTGGAATCGGTTCCCGCATCGTAGGTGGCGTAGGTGAGCCCGGCCAATTGCGCAGAGCCTGTTTGCGGGGCAGGTGTTTCAGGGGTGGAAAATAAAATGGGCGGTGTGGGTGAGGCTTGTGAGCCGGGGTTGGTCAAGGTCTGGCAGGCTAACGAGAGGACAAGAACGGCAACGAGAAATGGCAGAACTGTCTGTTTCTTCATGGCTCCTCCTTGAGCGGTGTTGAAAACTTGTTTCGATTATATTCCCCTTTTTTATCGGTTTTGGGATGTCGGTCCAAAAAAATAGCCGCAGAGGTTCAATGGCAAAGATGGTTTTCAAAAACAGCAGGGTAAAATGCAATCAAAATACAAGGAGCAAACATGACCCCCAAAGTTGAAACTTCCACACCAGCCAATACCCCCACACCCATCGGACCGTACAATCACATCGCCAAAGTCGGGACCTTCATCACCATCGGCGGCACAGCAGGCGTGAACCCTGCCACAGGCAAACTCGCCGGTGACGATGTCTTTTCGCAAACCGCACAGATCCTGGACTCGTTCAAGGTGATGCTCGAATCCGTCGGCTCGGATCTGGATCACGTGGTACACATCAACATCTTTCTCAAGAACATGAGCGACTTCGAAGAAATGAACCGTGCCTATATCAGCAAAATGGGAAACCATCGCCCCGCGCGGACGGTCATCGGCGTGAGTGAATTACCCAAGCCCGGTGTGCTGTTGACGATGAATTTATCGGCGGTGGTGAGGAGGGGTAAAATAAAGCTGAAAAGAACTGCAGAAAGGGAAGGAAAATTTTGAAACCTATCAGCAAAATATTCATCATCGTTTTTCTGGCGGCAACACTCACCCCATCTTGTTTTGGGCCACCAAGGACCAACCCACCATCGCCATGAGACCGCCATGGCATGGTACAGACGCTGTCAAAACTCAAACAGCACACCACGCCAACACTATTACCGCAAGTTCACGAATACCCCACACCCAAACAACCGGGGTGGTATAAAGTCACTTTTCCTATTGATTGGAAGCCTGTAGATAACAAACCAAACCACTTTGCAGGAAATAATGGTGACTTTTTCGAAACGGGTTATTTGCCAGAAATGGGGTATGTAACAAATGCATTAACTGCCTGTCTCTGGTTTGCAAATATTGATGCCCATGAAAAATAAAAACCAATGGACCCCTGGGTGCTGAGACCTGTACACCATGAGGAGATTCACCAGAAGGTTATTCTATACCTACCGTTTATCACCTATGAAGTACAGGAAAATCCGGGCGACCGGAAAAGCAAGGTTTCAGTAACGGGGTTGGGACGCCCTTTTCAAGTTAACAACCAAAAAATTCGACCCTGGGGTTGTCCCCCTAAGTCCTGAGGAATCAGACTTTGGGGAGACCCTGCGCCGTCAATATCACAGTTACTGAATTCATTTTGCCTCCAGAAGCGCAGGTAAATCCTTCTGAAATCGAGTTCTACGAGTTTGTTCCAGAGGAGTTATATCGTGAAGATGCACAAGTTCCAACATCAACCCCTACAAAAGACTTTCATTGAAGAACAACTTGCCCCCGGGTATGAATTAGAATAAAGGAGAGAATTGTCGACGGCAGGCTTTTGTTCGAGAAATTTCAAGGGGTTTATCACTTTCAACCCTGGGGCCAAGTGTCACATGGGTTCCTTGTTGAAAACGGGTGGGATTACACCCAAACCCCCCCCCATTTATACCAAGAGGAATTGCTTTGGCGAAAACCACAAAACTTTGACATTCAGGTAAAAAGCACGGAAGTTTTTTTCTTTTAACAGCACTGAACCAATGTACGCCATACCAATTTCACTTGGAATGGGCACTGGATAGCAAGACCTAATCAAGATGGCGAAACCTAACGAGAAATTGGTTATCCAGAAGTGTTTTAGGGGCTTGGTCAAAACCAACTATTTCTGCAGGGTCAAGGTTGGATTCAAGAAAAAAGAAAATATCAGGATGTGGCCAGGTTTGGGTGGATAAAACAAATACTAACTTAAACCAATCTATGGCAAAAAGCGCTGGCAGTGGTTGAAAATTTGAATAAAAGCAAAAACAGCAACCGCCTTCAAGCAGTTGCTGTTTTTATCATCTTCCCCATCACCCGCTCCTCCCGCTTCACCCACGTCAACTGCTCCACATCCTTGCGCGCCTGATTCGCCAGCGCATTCCTGCGCGGCTCATCCGCGAGCAGAGACTCAATTTCCACTTTCCACTTTCCAACCTCCCCAGATTCACAAAACACCGCATTCCCCTCATGCAACACCTCTCTAATCGAAGGCAAATCTGCTGAAACGATGGCCCGCCCCGAAGCCATGTACTCGAACATCTTCATCGGGTTGATGACCTCGGCAATGTCCTGTCCACTGCTGGCGGAAATGGAACGCGAATACGGCATCAGCAGCACATCCGACGCGGCTTGATAGAGCGGGATGACCTCGTGCTTCACAAACCCCGTCATCGTCACGTTCGTCATGCGCGCCTCGGTCAGTTTTCCGCGCCAAAAATCAACCAACTCGGGCGTACCGCCCACCCACAAAAAATTCACCTGCGGCATTTGCTTCGCCAACTCAAACAACAAGTCCGCGCCGCGGCCGGGGTAAATGTGACCCGTGAATCCAACCGTCAACCCTTCAGGCAGATTCAATTGACGTCTTGCTTCAAGCGGACTCGGCAATTCGGCATATCGTTCCAACTCGACGCCGTTCGGCGCGACCAGCAGCGACTCATCCTTAAACTGGAGTTTGGTCGAGCGTTCTAAAGCATGTCTCAGCGCCGACGTTGTGACCGTCATCAGTTTGCGGCCATTTGATTTCCAAAATTGACGCAGCCACCACGCGCCCATGCGTCCCGCCACATCCGCGTGCATTTCGAGGACGACGGGATAGCCCGACCATAATCCCAGCACGGCGGATTGCGGCAGCCAGGTGTAGATCAAATCGGCGTTGAATCGTTTCGCAGCCCGCTGGGCATGGAGGATAAAGTCAAGGCGTTTGAAATGCTTTTCGGACGGAAGCAGTTCCAGGTCAGGGGCGAGGCGCAGACCGTAGTGTGTGAGCAGAGTCTGCTTTGAGGCAGGATCAGATTCTTTCGGGGCGAACATCTTCACGTCGTGATCCAACTGCATTAAAGCCTGAGTCACCTTCATCGCCTGAATCGAATTGGCGGTGAGAGATGGAATACGAGAATTGGTGATGACCGCGATTTTCATTCTTTCATCTTTCATCTTTCATTTTTATTTCTCTCACCCCGCGCAACGCCATCACACCCACCGAAGCGATGTAATAAAACGAAAGCAACGCGCCCGCCGCGAGGATGCCATATTGCGGAACCAGCCAAAACGCCAGCGCCACTTTGATCAACCCGACAACAAGTGTGACCCAAATCGGAAAATCGGGCAAGCCCAGCGAAAGCAACAGCGGACGATTCCAAAAGAGGGTGTAATTGAAAGCGAGGCCGACAAACAGCGCAAGCAGAGTGGGATACGCCGCGATGAATTCACGATGGCCCGTAAAAAGGATCAACGCAAATTGACCGAGGAAGATAAACCCCAACGCGGCAACGGCATTGACGGCAAACGCCAGCGCCGTGACCTTGCGCAAGAAACTCCGCAGCGATGCCCATGCCTTTTGCACGATGAGTCGGTTGATCTCGGGATACGTGGCCGCGATCAACGGGTCGGCGGGCACGGAAAGAAAACTGACCAGTGAATAGGCCGCCTTGTAATATCCGACCGCTTCCGTCGAAAGGAAATAACCCACCCACAACGGCTCGCTCTCGCGAAACACTTTGATGATGGTCGCGCTGATATTGGAACTGACCGCGAAACGAATCAGGGCACGCGATTCAGAAAATGGCATAAGCGGGACTCGGTGCCAGCCCGCGCCGAGTTTTTGCACCAGTTGATTTTGGGCGGTGAAAAACAACCCCAACCCCAAAATGATTTTGCCCGTGAGATAGGCCAGCAAAACGACCCAGGTTTGATTCGGCAAAAAGAAAGCTGCAGCAACGATACCCAGCGAAAGAACACTTTGAATTAAATTGATCGTGCCTTGATATCGAATTTTCCCCGTCACCTGCAAAATGCCAGTGGAAGTTTCTGTGTTGAAATTTGCCAGCAGCCCGATGGCAAAGACGATAAACAAAAGGGTCGAATTCGTTTCGCCTGTGAAAATGCGGGAAGCCCAGGCAGAAGAAATCAGCACCACCAGAAAAGCCAGCGCGGAAACAGCCGCCTCGGTCAATGCGGCGGCTTTGATGAGCGCAGATGCTTTTTCCTTTTCTCCCTTTTCGAGATGCTCACCGCCGTAACGCACGACCAATTCGCTCATGCGAAACGAAAGCAAACTGTTAATCGTGGAGGCGTAGCCCATCACAAGCGCGATCAACCCCGAGCCCGCCGCGCCCAGCAAACGAAAGACCAGCGCCGTCATCAGCACGTTTAATCCGAGACTGATGGTGTTGCTGGTAAAAAGATGCGCGCTGGAACGCAGCACCCGGCTCATCAGAGGGTCGTTTTTGAATTTGGAAAGCATGGATGAAATTATAACGCTCTGACGGGATCAATTCCCTGCCAGAGCGTTGGGATCTTCAGAGATATCCTACCCCTCTCCGTGGATCAAGTGATGGATTCATTTCTGGTAAAACTTTACGGCGTCAAAACTTCCTTCGCCCATTCGCGTTCGGCGTTGTACCAATTGATCAGGTTACCGATGCCTTCGCGCAGAGTGACCTGCGGATTCCAGTTGAGCAATTCTTTTGCCTTGCTCACATCGGCCTGATTGGTGCGCATGTCGGCCAAATTGGGCGGACCGTGCTGAACGACGGCCTTTTTGCCCGTCAGGTCTTCCACCATTTCAACAAGTTGATTGATGGTGATGACCTCGTGTCCGCCGAGGTTGATGACTTCATAGCCGAGCGGCTTCAAGGCGGCGATGGTTCCGCGTGCGATGTCGTCGATGTAAGTGAATCCGCGCGATTGATTTCCATCGCCATTGATACGGATGGGCTGACCTTCCAATATCCACTGCACAAAGCGGAACATGGCCAGATCGGGGCGGCCAGCAGGGCCATAGACCGTGAAATAGCGGACGATGGTCACGTCAATATCATACAGGTGATGATAGGAATGTGCCAATGCCTCCGCGCCTTTTTTGCTGGCGGCATACGGCTGCATAGGCTCACTGCTCGAAGCGGTTTCAGGAGTCGGGTAGGGCGGGTTCTCGCCGTAAATACTGGAGGTGGAAGCGAGGATGAACTTCTTGCATCCATACTGTCGACAGATCTCCAGCATGTTCAAGGTGCCCAAGACATTGGATTCCACGAATACCCAGGGATTATCCACACTGAAGCGCACCCCTGCCCGCGCCGCGAGATTGATCACACCATCGAACTGACGATTGACGAGCGCCGCCTGCCGATTAAGAATCCCCTTGTCTGAAATATCATCACGGACGAATTCAAAGCCCTTCATCGCTTGAAGTTTTTTCAAGCGATATTCCTTCATACGCGGATCGTACGCGTCGTTCATGTTGTCGATACCAACGACGGTATGTCCCTGCCCGATCAGAATCTCCGAAGTCCTCGAACCGATAAAGCCTGCCGCACCTGTGACAAGATAGTGTCCCATGGGTCATCCTCCATTAAAGTCGTACAACTTTTTCGCTGTTCTTTGCAACCTTGCTGGTGGCGTTGCGCGTGTCGAACACGAACTTCGCACTGTCGACGATCGCTTTGTAATCGTACTCCTTGTGATTGGTCACGATCACGACCGCATCGGCTTCCCTTACTGACTTCATCATGTCATTGATGCTGTCCATATGCCAGCCGTCGTATTCGTGGTGGATATGCGGAATATATGGGTCGTGATATTCCACGATCGCGCCTTTCTTTTGCAGAAGACCGATCACATCCAGCGCAGGCGATTCGCGCACATCGTCAATGTCGGGCTTGTAAGCCACACCCAGCACGAGGACTTTCGAGCCTTTCAAAATACTGCCGCGGTCATTCATCGCATCGAGGATGCGCGCCACCACATAACGAGGCATGTTGGTGTTGATCTCGGATGCCAATTCAATGAAACGCGCATTGTAGTTGAACGATTTCATCTTCCACGAAAGATACAGCGGATCGATCGGAATGCAGTGACCACCGAGGCCAGGCCCCGGGGTGAATTTCATAAACCCAAACGGCTTGGTGGCGGCGGCATCGATAACCTCCCACACGTCCACGCCGAGGCGCTCGCACATGATGGCGAGTTCATTGACCAACCCAATGTTGATCATGCGGAAGGTGTTTTCGAGCAGCTTCGACATTTCCGCGGCTTCTGCCGTGGAAACCTGATGCACGATCTTGATCGCGCCTTCGTACCAGGCGGTTGCCACTTCGCCGCAGGCTTCGGTGATTCCGCCCATCACCTTGGGGGTGTTGATGGTGGTGAAGTCTTCGCGGCCTGGGTCCACACGCTCGGGAGAAAACGCAAGGAACCAATCCTCGCCGATCTTGAGGTCGTGAGCAACTCCCAGTTTTGGCAGAAGCAGTTCACGGGTCGTGCCCGGATACGTGGTCGATTCCAGCACAACCACCATGCCCTTGTGCATATACTTCGCCAATTCCTCGGTCGCAGAGATGATGAACGACATATCAGGGTCGCCGGTCTGGCGCAGCGGAGTCGGCACACAAATGCTGACCGCATCCATTTCCTTCAACACGGAGAAATCTGCTGTGGCGGTGAACTTGCCGTCTTTCACGAGCTTCGCCACTGTTTCCGTTTTTACATCGGGGATATAGGAGATGCCCTTGCTCAACGCTTCGATCTTGCGCACATCAGGGTCCACCCCGGTGACATGAAAACCTGCTTCGCCAAATACCACAGCCAGCGGCAAGCCAACATAACCGAGGCCGAGGATGGCGATCTTTGCATTCTTTTCCTTCAATTTCTTGATGAGTGTTTCTTTGGTAGACATTTTTTCCTTTCACATTTTCCATCGTCCTGAGCGGAGTGACAAGCGTACTTCGAGGAACGCAGTCGAAGGACAAACTCTTATTTTTGCTCTCTCTGTCTTCGTCACCACTCAGAGCGAAGATACCTAAAATAAACTCAACTGCTTTGGTTTCTCATTCTTTGGCGCAATTGATTCCTTTTTCTTCACAACAGCCTTTCGGCCCAACGCAGCGCGGGCTTCGTTTAGTTGATCGGGCAGGTTGGCGAAATCTGCAAGAATGGACGGCTTGAGCGCTGCCTGATGCAATGCCGCCGCCGGGTGAAACATGGGAATGACAAAACGCTCACCCACCTTGCGCATCTGCCCGTGGATCGTACTGATCTTCGCGCCGGGGATGAACTTGTTCATTGAAAAGCGTCCCAGCGTCACAATGATACTCGGGTTGATGGTTTGAATTTGAGCTTCAAGATATTCATCACAGGCAGCCAATTCCTCGGGCAGCGGATCGCGATTGCCGGGCGGGCGGCACTTCACCACATTGCCAATGAATACCTCATCGCGGGTCACGCCTGCCTGGGCCAGCAACTGATCCAGAAACTTCCCAGCCGCGCCCACGAAGGGATGTCCCTGCTCGTTTTCGTGAAAGCCCGGTCCTTCGCCGATGAACATGATCTCCGCATCTGCGGGGCCGTCACCAGGCACAGATTTCTTGCGCGTTTCATTCAGCACGCAATTCGTACAAACGGATATTTTCCCGGCAAGTTGGGCAAGGGTCTCTTCAGCGCTCATCCGTTTCTCCATCGAGCAGTAATCTTTCATAGTCCGGGGATGCCAAAGTCATCAAGACCGCATCCTCACGATTATCAGAATAATATCCCTTGCGCAAGCCGCTTTCCATATATCCAAATTTGCGATACATCGTCAACGCAGCCTCATTGCCAGCGCGCACTTCCAAAAAGGATGTGACCGCGCCTTCCTCTCTTGCCATTCGCAGCGTATGGTGAAGCAGTTTTCCACCGATCCCCTGCCTGCGATAATCGGGGTGTGTTGCAAAGGTAGCGATATGGATCTCATCCACGATCAGCCATGCAACCAGCATCGCAACCACACGGCCATCCATCTCCGCCACCCAACAGCGTGAGGGCGGGTTATCTGTCAATTCAAAATAAAACGAACGCGGGGGCCAGGGCAAACCAAACGAAACCTGATCAATGGCTACGACCTGTTCCAGATCGTCCATCGTCATTTTGCGGAACAGACAGGTCATGCAATTTGCGTCCCTTCCACATGCAGGTAGATCGGCGCAAGCGAGGCGGCATCGTCCACTTCATTTTTTTGCCAGCGCGCCCAGGCCAGATCCGCAAGAATGGACGGGCGGCGCACGCAATACACCGGCGATGCCAGCAAAACATTCACACGCTTTCGAGAAAGACGGCTGCGATCCTCAGGCGATAACTCCCCCGCCACATAAGTTGGACTCTCGATCTCTTCCACCAACTCATCGACCGTAGCGCTTCGTACCGGACCTTGAACCTGCCACTCGTTCTTCACGCATTTGTATACGCTGAAAGCGATCCGCTTCCGCCCGGCCTGAATTACCGTTATCAACGGGTGCTTCCCCGCAGGCTGGGCTGCCGCGATGATATCCAAAGTGGAAATGCCGATGACCGGCAAATGACGCGCAAGCGCAATGCCCTTCACCAGTGATAATCCCACGCGCAAACTTGTAAATGAACCCGGGCCGATCGCCACCCCCAAAGCGCTGACCATGTCCATTGAAACGCCGGAGCGATTCAAAAGTCCAGTAAGAGCCGGGGCCAATTCAGTGGTGTGATGCTGACGGGTCGTCCACGTCATCTCGCCGAGCACCTGATTTCCATCATATAAAGCCAGCCCAACCTGGGCAGTGGAAGTATCGATCGCAATTAACATTACGCCCCTCCAAACATGGATTGACGGATATCATCCAGCAGATCATCGTATCGTTTGCCGTTCGCATTGAATCGCATCTGACGATGTTCCTCCGCCATGTGATCGAGATTGATCCACAGCCGTTCTTTGGGAATCAGATCACCCAGACGATCAGGCCATTCGATCACCAGCGCGCCGTCCATCATCATCGAATCAAGATCAAGCTCTTCGCCCTCAGGCACCGTTTCGATCCGATACGCATCCAGATGAAACAATTGATCGCCGTTCGCGCGGCGATATAAATTTACAAGAATGAATGTTGGGCTGGAAACCGAATCGAGCGAACCCCATCCCTGCGCAAGACCCTGCACAAAAGTGGTTTTCCCTGCGCCGAGGTCTCCCTGTAAACAGATGACATCGCCAGCCTTCAGGCTTCCGCCTACCCGCATGCCAATGCGTCGCGTTTGCTCGGGGCTTCTGCTGAAAAATTCGATGGTATGAGAATCAAGAATGGGCATCGCGGGAGAATTATACTCCCTGCGCATTATCGACCAAAGACAAAAGACGATGGACAGTGGCCCATCGTCTTTTGTCATGATCTTTAGAACTTCAATCTCGCAGAAATGCGCGAGACCAGACTTCCGCGCCAGTTTTGCAAAATGGATTCGATATAAAGAGTCTCCAACGCGCGCACCTGTCCCTCGATGGAATATTTTTCACTCAACTCCATCGAACGTTTTCCGTAACGCTTGAGTCTTTCGGGGTCGTTCAACAGGCTGAGCAGGGTTTCGCTGTAGGCAGTCACATCCAGCGGGGTTTGATGACCGTTTTCATTTTCCACGATCATGCCTTCGAAGGCTTCATCCTGCACGACCACCAACGGCAGACCCGAAGCAATCGCTTCGATCACCGAAATGGGATGCACTTCCGTGGTGGAAGCTGAAAGAAAAACAGTGGCATCGTGCAAAATGACGGGCAATTCCGCGCGGTCAACCATGCCGAGGAAATGAATGCGGCTGCTCGATTTCACCGCAGCGGCATGTTCCTGCAACTTCTTGCGCGCGCCCCCATCGCCCGCAAAAACGAGATGCGCTTCAGGCATTCGGTCTGCAATGCGGTCAAAGGCATCGATGAGAAAATCGAGGCGCTTCTCCGGGTCCACCCTGCCAACGGATAACAGGATCGGCGCATCAGGCCCCACCCCAAGCTTGCTTCTGAAACTACCGGGATTCTTCACCGCCTTGAAATTGCTCAAGTCAATGCCATTTGGGATGACATGGATCGGCCGCTTGACTTTCTGCTCCAAAAGCAGACGGTAGAACTTCGGTGAAGGCACAACGATCTGATTGCCAAGGTTGGTGGAAGTGGTACTGAACCAGCGTGCGGCATGGCGGATCACACCAGTTCCGCCGATCACCTTCAGATAATGGGTGTAATCCGTGATGGACGTGTGATAGGTATAAATGAGCGGCAGGTTCTTTGTGGAGGCGGTGAGATACGCCAGCAGCCCCACCGTCAGCGGACTATGTGCGTGCAGCACATCAAAATGTTTGCGGGTCAACGACCAGGTGCTGCGCGGCGTTCCCAACACAGCCACATAAATAGGCGGATTATTCAAGTATTTCAAAGAAGGCAGGCGCATCACCCCCGGTTGATTATCCTCATAGCCAGGAATCCTCGGCGCAAAAATGGTCACCTGATGTCCCCTGCGCTGGAGTCCCTCTGATACCAATTGCAGGGAAATGGATACGCCATTAACCTGAGGTGCATACGTATCTGTAAATAACCCGATGCGAAGCGACCCCACCTTTGGGCTGGATTGTGATTCGGTTTCTGCCATGTTTTTAATTTCTCCTGAAATTAATGGAGGTGACAGCCACCTGCGCGAAGCATGCAACTGTCACCAGCTATTTCTGTTCTTCCTTATTCTCTTCATGCTTGCTTAGATTCGCTTTTAATCGTTTTGCCAATTCACGGCGGGTCAACATGACGCGGTGCTGACAGCCCCTGCACTCCAAACCAATATCCGCTCCGAGGCGTACCACTGTCCATTCATAGGAACCGCAAGGATGCGGTTTTCGCAGTCGAAGGTGATCTTTCAATTGCAAGTCAGGTAGCATGGATGGAATTATACCGCCACGACCTGCATCCCCGCGCCGTGCGGGTTAATGGTTTGTAAACAAAGTTGGCTTAAGGCAAGTCCAGATGTGTGACATATTTCCCAGCCTGCGTGCGAAAACTTTCCTTGAGAAAAAGCCCATAAAGACGATAATAAACTTGCAAGTACAAAATGCGGAAGCAGAACGGAGGTTGCCATGAATGACAAACTGAGAATCAAATTCTGGGGTGTGCGCGGAAGTTATCCCGCCCCCGGCGCGGGGACGATCCGATATGGCGGTAACACCTCCTGCGTGGAAATCAGCGCGGGCGGGCGCACGATCATTCTCGATGCAGGCACGGGCATCATTCCGCTGGGACGCGAGTTGATGCAGCGGAAACGTCCGCTGGAGTTGATGCTGTTGTTCAGCCACCTGCATCACGATCACACCCAGGGCTTTCCATTTTTCATCCCCGCTTATGTTCCGAACACGGATTTGCACATCTTCGGCCCGGGCGGCACACCGGAGACTGTGAAGCATGTCCTCGAACACAATCAATCGGCGGAGACTTTTCCACTTAGTTTACGCGATATGGCATCCACAAAGCAGATCGAGTCGGTGCGTGAGTCACAGGTCATTGTTTGGGATGAAGAGAATGTTCGGGTTGTTGGATCAGATTCAGGGTTAAGTTCAGAGGCGGTCGTCATCCGCATTCATAAATCGTACGCGCATCCCGGCGGCGTGTACGTCTATCGTATTTCGTGGCGTGGAAAATCAGTGGTGTATGCCACCGACACCGAAGGCTACGTGGGCATGGACCGCAAATTGGTTGCATTTGCGCGCGATGCAGATGTTTTGATCCACGACGCGCAGTACAGCGAGGAACATTATCGCGGAATGCTGGCAGGATTTCCGTCTACGCAAGGATATGGCCACTCGACAGCGATGATGGCGGCTGAAGTCGCCGCTTCTGCCGAGACGGGTGAACTGGTTCTGTTTCATCATGACCCCGCCTACCCTGACGATTGGGTCGCCGCGCAGGAAGCAGCCGCAAAAAATCTATTCCCCGATTCGTGCGCGGCATTTGAAGGCATGGAGATTGCCCTCTCTCAAAGAGAGCTGGATAGAATGGATGTAAAATATGTTAAGAATGACTGAGATCAAACGCGACGATACCCGCAATATTCTTTCGGACATCAAACTGTTCGAAGGGCTTAGCTCTGCACAATTGGATTGGGTGGCAAAACATGCGCATCGGCGCATTTTCACAGCAGAGACGAATGTGCTGACGATTGAGCAGCCCGGTGAGGCGGTGTTCATCATTTTGCATGGCACGGTGAAGATCCACATTGAGCAGGGCGAACGTGACGTGATCATCTCGGTGTTGGGAAGCGGTGACATTCTCGGTGAAATGAGTTTGATCGACAGCGTAGGCCGCTCGGCAAGCGCGATCACGTTGGAAAGCTCGCTCATGCTGTGGATGGACAAGACCACCTTCTACTATATTCTGGATAACTTCCCACCTGTAGCACGTAATCTGGTGAAAATTTTGACCGCGCGTGTGCGGCTTTCGGATCAGGTGATTCAGTCACTGGCAACGCTGGATGTGAACGGACGGGTGGCGCGTCAACTGCTGGCTTTCGCCGAACGATATGGTCACGAGATCGCAGATGGGATACGGGTTCACATTGTACTGACCCAAGGCGACCTGGCCGACCTCGTAGGGGCATCGCGCAAGCGGGTCAATCAGGCGATGGTGTTCTTCAAAGAACAAGGACTCGTCAGCACGGATGCGGATGGCCGCTTTATCATTCATAACAAGGCCGGGCTAATGCGCTTTTGTGATTGAAGTAGTTTGATAGTTGGATGGTTGTCAACGGTTGAATTGGTTTCAACCGTCGACTATTTAATTACCCAGCTACTCAACTATCCGACTAACAACTATAATCCCGACATGACCGATTACAAATTCTTCCACCCCACTGAAGTCCGCTACGGAGACTTGGATCCGCAGGGACATGTAAACAACGCAAAATACCTGACTTATTTCGAGCAGGCGCGCATCTATTATTTGATCCAGCTTGGGCTGTTTAACAAGGATCAATCCTTTATGGAAGTAGGCGTCATCATCGCCGATATCCACATCACCTATCATTCCACCACCCATTACGGCGACGATATTAAAGTGGGAGTGAAGATCACCAAGATCGGCACCAAGTCGCTCACGGTAGAGCAATGCGTGATGGATGCCAAAACAGGCAAATTGATGGCCAGCGGCACCGTGGTGATGGTCACATTCGATTATGAGGGGTTGAAGACCATTTCCGTGCCAGATGAATGGAAGCAAAAGATTTCGGAGTTCGAAGGAATATAGTGGTAAGGTTGGAAAAGTTAGAACGTTGGCAGGTTCGAAGGTTTAACTTTCAAACCTTGAAACACAAAGGAGCATCATGTCACTTCCAGCAATCGATCAGGAATATTTTGTTGACTTTCTTGTAAAGTTGTTAAACATCCCTTCGCCCACAGGCTATGCAGAACCCGCCATTGATTTTGTGGAAAAGGAATTATCCAAATACAAGCAATTGGAATTGTCACGCACCCGCAAAGGCGGATTGGTGGCGAAATGGGCTGTCGATTCTGAATTGCCGCCTGTGGCGCTCACTGCCCACGCCGATACGCTCGGCGCGGTGGTGAAAGAGATCAAATCCAACGGGCGTTTGAAACTAAGCAAGATCGGCGGTATTCAATGGCCCAGTGTGGAAACCGAAGGCGTGTGGGTCTTTGCATCGAAAGGCGAAAAGATCCGCGGCTCGGTGCTGATCGACACGGCGTCTGGTCATGTGTATGGCGCGGCAGGCGCAGAAACTCCGCGCAGTGATGCCCACATGGAAGTTCGGCTCGATGCGCGCACCACATCTGAAAAGGAAACGCGCGCACTTGGAATCAACGTCGGCGATTGCGTGGCGTTCGATCCGCGGGTGGAAGTGACAAATGGATTCATCCGCTCGCGATTCCTCGACGACAAGGCTTGTGTGGCGAATCTCGTCGCGGCGATCAAGTCGATGGCAGAATCAGGCCAAAGTCCGGTTAGAACCGTGTACTTCCTCATATCGAATTATGAAGAGGTCGGTCACGGCGCAGCAACGGGAATTCCGTCTGACGTCGTCGAATTGGTCACAGTAGATATGGCTGTGGTTGGCAGCGGCCAGGAGTCGGATGAATTCCACGTGACCTTGTGCATCAAGGATAGTTACAGCCCGTATCACGAAGGCTTGAATAAAAAATTACGCGCCATCGCCGAGAAGCACGAGATCCCATACAAAACGGATGTGTACCCGTTCTACGGCTCGGATGGCGAAGCGTTCTGGCGCGCGGGCGGCGATGTGGCGCTTTCGCTGATCGGCCCCGGCATTGACGCTTCACACAATTACGAGCGCGCCCACATGGATGGGCTGAACGCCACGACAAATTGGATCATGGCATACCTGCTCGAAAAATAAGAATCCTCTAACGTAAAGTTTTTTCTTCTAAAGTCCTCTGCAATGTAGAGGACTTTATGATTCTGGAATCAATCGAAGCAAAGATCGGCTCGCTCGCACCGGACTTTCGCCTGCGTGCCACCAATGGGCAGGAGATCGCCCTTTCAGATTTTCACGGAAAGTCGAACGTGATCGTTTTCTTCATCCGCGAAACCAGTTGTCCACAATGCCGCACACACGTCACGCAATTGGGGCGTATGTACGAGCAATTTCGCGAGACAGGCACGGAGATCATTGTGATTCTGGGAGAGAACCTTGAAAAATCCCGCGCTTATGCGGAAGGGATCGATCTGCCGTTCCCGATTCTCTCAGACCCAGACCGCGCCATTTATGAGCTGTACGAGTTGGAAAAATATTTTTTGCTGTTCCAGCGCACGGCCTCACTGGTTGTAGACAAGGAAGGCGTGGTCCGTTATCTCAAACGCACGACCGTGCCAAACGTCTGGCTGCAGGAGACGCGCGAATTGTTTGGGTTTGTAGACAGTTTGAATTCAGTACAACTCGTCTGAAGTTTCAAAAATCGAAGCCTCGCTTATGCGGGGCTTTTTAATTTCCTGTTTCCCTTGTTTACTTGTCCACTTCTTAACTGTATACTTGCATCATGAAACTAGATGCCGCCCTCCCCCCCGTTGCATTGAAAGATGTTCCCGCCATTGCGAAAGCCGCGCAAGAGATGAGCTTCGCCGCGCTGTGGACTCAAGAAACCCAGCACGATCCTTTTCTACCCTGTACGCTGATCGCTGAACATTCAGCGACGATGCACTTTGGCACGGCCATCGCGGTCTCGTTCGCGCGCTCGCCTGCCAACCTTGCCTACACCGCATGGGACCTGGCCGCGCAATCCGGTGGACGATTCATTTTGGGGTTGGGCACGCAGGTCAAGGCGCATATTGAACGCCGCTTCGGCATGGCTTGGCCCGAATCGGTGACGGGAAAATTACGCGAGCAGATTCAAGTCATCCGCGCGTTTTGGGATTGCTGGCAAAATGGTACGAAATTGAATTTCCGCGGCGAATATTACAAGGCTACATTGATGTCACCGTTCTTCAACGCGGGCGCGATCGAACACCCAAATATTCCAATTTATATTGCAGGCGTGAATGCGGGGCTGGCCAAACTGGCGGGCGAATTGTGCGAGGGATTTCATGCGCACCCGTTCAACAGTCCGCGCTATATGAATGAAGTGATCCTGCCTGCGATCGAAGAAGGTCTGCAAAAAGAGGGACGCAAGCGAAAAGACATCACTGTTTCGATGACGCCATTTGTGGCAACCTCTCCTGAAGAAGAAGGCTTCGCGCGGATGCAGATCGCCTTCTACGCCAGCACACCCTCCTACAAATCTGTGATGGATCTGCATGGCTGGGGCGAAACCGCTGAAAAATTATCAGGGTTCGCCGCCAAGGGCGAGTGGGCCGAGATGCCCATGCTCATCACCGATGAAATGTTGAATGAATTCTGCCTGATGACCACGCAGGAAAACCTGGCAAACGATCTGAAGAAACGCTATGAAAGCATCGCTGATCGTCTGACGCTGTACACGCCCTTCGTCCCCGGCGAGAAGGATGATTGGTGGAGAGAGTTGGCAAAGACGTTTGAATAACACATGCTGCAACCTAAAGATCATGAAGAAAAAGAACTTTCCTTTTCTTCGCCGCGCAATTCGCGGCAGGTCTTTTTGATTTTCACACAATGGAAGCTGACAACAATCTGAAATCATTGGAGCGAACAATGCCCACCATCACCAGCCGCCTCTACGAAGGCGAAAAAGATTTTCAAATCATCCTCGACCTGCTAATCAGGATTCGCCCCGCAGCACGAGTCAACGACATCCCCACCAAAGTGGACATCGAAGAAAACCTAGCAAGTGAGGAAATCCGTGCCACCACAAAGCTGTGGTTTGATGGAAATCAACCCATCGGCTGGGCTTTCGTGGATTCTGGAAACAACCTGCGCTGGGAGGTGGAAAAGAAATTCGAAGACTCCGTCGGCGCAGAAATGGTTATGTGGGGAGAAGCCTGCACGCGAAGCGGCAAGACATTGACCGCGGGAGAAACATCCACGCTGGATACAAGTTGCAGGGAAGAGCATCACGAACGGCTGGAATTTATCCGTCAGCACGGTTTTCGCCAAACAGATGTGGTGTCGGTGGGCATGAAACGCCCACTGGCAGAGGCTATCCCAGAGCCCGAACTGCCAGCAGGTTTCTCCATCCGCCCGATAAAAGGGACCGAGGAAGCGGAAGCAGTCGCCGCCACCCATCGCGCCGCCTTCGGCACCGACTACATGACCACAGAAAACCGCCTTGCCATCATGGGCACCAGCGAATACGACTCATCGCTCGACCTTATGGTCATTGCGCCCGATGACAGCATCGCCGCGTACTGCACCTGCTCTGTCAACCCGAGCGGGGAAGGTTACACCGACCCCGTTGCCACACATCCGCGTTTTCAACGGCTGGGGCTCGCAAAGGCCATGCTCCTCAAAGGCATGCAACTGCTCAAGGAACGCGGCATGGAATCCGCAAACCTCGGCACAAGCGGAAGTAACATCGCCATGCAAAAGACAGCCGAATCAGTTGGGTTTCGAATGGAACATAAGACGTTATGGTTTGAAAAGGAAGTAAACCAAACAGGTTGAAAGCAGCAAGGCCGCAATATCTGATTGACTTTAGGTATGGAATTAGTATAATGGTTCCATCATGCTGGGGTATTTTTGAGTTGGGGATTGGCCATCCAAAAAGTACCAGAAAAAAAATAATTTAAATCAAATTGCACAAACATGGAGGATAGTATGCAGCCCGAATCGTTTTCCCCACAAGAAGCAGAACAGCCTGTAACGTCTCTTATTCAGGAGGCGAAGCCCTCACGAAGAAACCTAACCACCATTATCCTAACAGTCTTTTTAGTCATTTTCCTGGCAGCAGCGGCCGGGCTTGGCTACTGGGCTTATACATTAAACTCCAGTCTTATCGCAACCCAACAGCAATTGGCTGAAGTACAGTCAGACTACGCAAAGCTCCAAAGCGGAAACGAAAACCTGACAACAGAGCTCGCTCAGGTTAAGACGGATCTGGAAGAAAGCAGCAAAGACCTGACCAACACACAAACCAAGCTCGAAAAAATGCAGGATGAAAACCTAAAACTTAAAGTGAAAATCGAAGCTGCCAGCAAGAAGCTGCAAATCCTGTATGCATTCTCCACTGTATCGGTCCCCACCGACATTCTGGCAATTGACACCATGATCAAGGCGACCGAAGACAGACAACTACTCGAACGCTGGAATGATTTTTACTCAACACCATCCGCATCCGCCAGTGTTGAGTTCATTCTAAACTTGATAACCGCAACACAGACCAGCCTGAAATAATCCCAACACTCTGACCTCGAAGAGCCTTGTACCATCTGAAGAACAGGTACAGGGCTCTTATTTTTTTCACTGCCTGCAGAATTTTGAATTCAGGCAAATGAAGTAGCTGCTCAAAAGTAATGTAAAATCCAATTCACAGGAAATTTATCCAAAAATTATATTGAAGGAAGCATTCATGAATTTCAACGACTACCAGACCAAATCCCGCGCCACCGCAAAATATCCAGCCATCGGCCATGCCGTCATCTACCCCACCCTAGGGCTGGTTAACGAAGCGGGCGAAGTGGCGGGCAAGATCAAAAAAGTGTTCCGCGATAAAAGCGGCGAGATCAGCGCCGAAACCCGCGAAGCGCTCAAAGCCGAACTCGGCGACGTACTCTGGTATCTCGCCCAAACCTGCACAGAACTGGAAATCTCCCTCGACGAGGTGGCCGAATCCAACTTAACTAAACTATTGGATAGGCAGGCGCGTGGTAAGATACAAGGCGACGGGGACAACAGGTAGATGTATGTGTCAGGCGCGAGGCGTCAGGTTTCAGGTCATTTAGCCGCCAGACACGTAAAAACTGACATCTGACGCCGCATCCGTAAGGAAACTCTAACCTTTTTCCTATGCGGAGTCCCTTTCCTTTTTGGTAGAATCTCCAGAAGGAATTTAGGAGAAAAACTATGGCTGGCATGGAAAGATTTACACAGCGAGCAAGGCGCGTACTCAGCCTCGCACATCAGGAAGCCGAGCGCGCTCGCCAAAACAATATTGGAACCGAACACCTTCTTTTGGGATTGATGGATGAAGAAGGCGGCGTGGCTGGTCGTGTTTTACGCGACTTGGGCATGACCCCCGAACGCGTACGCGAAGTCGTTCAACGCGTCTCTGGAAGCGCAACCAACTTTGACCCCAACCGCGTCGAACTCGCCGCGGAAACCCAACAAGTCCTTGAGTTTGCCGTGGATGAAGCCCGCAGACTCGGACATCACTACATCGGCACCGAACACATTCTGCTCGCCCTCGTGCGCGTTGAATCCACGGGGATGGAAGCCCTTCGCCGACTCGGAGTCACAGCGGACCAGGTCCGCAGACAGACTCGCCGCGTCTTGAACGAAACCGCCTCCTCCTCACCGACGCCTGCCGGCCCGCAACCGGGCAAAGGTGGCGCCGCAAACACTGCCCCCAAAACCCCTCTCGTAGATCAACTCGCCTCTGATTTAACCTCAAAGGCTGAAGAGAAAAAACTTGACCCCGTCATCGGGCGTCAAAAGGAAATCGAACGCGTCATTCAGATTCTGGCGCGCCGCACCAAGAACAACCCCGCGCTCATCGGCGAACCCGGTGTCGGCAAAACCGCCATCGTCGAAGGCCTCGCCCAGCGCATTGTGGACGGCGACGTCCCCGCTCCGCTGATGAACAAGCGCGTGCTCCAGCTCGATGTTGCATCCCTCGTCGCTGGTACCATGTACCGCGGTCAGTTCGAGGAAAGACTCAAGCGTATTATTGATGAGTTAAAACAATCAGGTGCGATCCTCTTCATTGACGAGGTCCATATGCTGGTCGGGGCGGGAGCCGCTGGTTCCTCCGTCGATGCAGCAAACATCCTCAAGCCCGCATTATCTCGCGGCGAATTGCAAGTCATCGGCGCAACCACCATGGACGAGTACCGCAAGCACATCGAATCCGATGCCGCACTGGAACGCCGCTTCCAATCGGTGCAGGTGGATGAACCTTCCGAAGAAGAGACCATTCAAATTCTCAAGGGCATTCGCAGCGCTTACGAAGAACATCATCACCTCGTCATTTCCGATGAGGCGCTCGAAGCTGCCACTCATTTATCGTCCCGCTATGTTACTGAAAGATTTTTACCCGACAAGGCCATTGACCTGATCGATGAATCTTCCTCACGCGTACGCATGTACAAGAGTCCCGCCGCCAAATACGCCAAGGATCTCTTTGGCCAGTTGAGGCAGGCCCGTCAGAACCGCGCACTCGCGCAGGAGGAAGGCAACTCGGAAGACATCAAGGAATGGGAAGAGCGCGAGATCGATCTCAATCAGCAGATCGAACGTCTGCGCACAGGTTGGGATCGTGCTACAAGCCCCGTTGTCTCTGCCGAGGATATTGCCGAAGTCGTCTCCATGTGGACGGGTGTTCCGCTCATGCAGTTGGCAGAAGCAGAATCGCAGCGCCTGCTCAAGATGGAAGATGAACTTCGCAAGGGCATTATCGGCCAGGAAGATGCGATCATTGCCATCTCCCGCGCTGTCCGCCGCGCCCGCGCCGGGTTGAAAGACCCGAAGCGCCCGATCGGTTCATTCATGTTCCTCGGACCCACAGGCGTTGGCAAGACTGAATTAACCAAGACCCTCGCCAAGTTTATGTTTGGCAGTGAAGATGCCGCCATCCAACTGGATATGTCTGAATTTATGGAACGCCACACCGCCGCCCGTTTGGTGGGTGCCCCTCCCGGATACGTGGGCTACGAAGATGCAGGCCAGCTCACCGAAGCCCTGCGCCGCAGACCGTACTCGATCGTCGTCTTCGATGAGATCGAAAAGGCTCATCCTGAAGTACACAACATGCTCCTGCAGATCATGGAAGAAGGTCACTTGAGCGATGCGAAGGGCCACAAAGTCGATTTCCGCAACGCGATCATCGTGATGACCTCCAACATCGGCGCAGACATGATCAAGAATCAAACTTCCCTCGGCTTTGCGATGAAACGCGATGAAGCCACTGAGGAACGCCTGTCCTACGAAGACATGCGCAAGAAACTGAACGAATCGCTTAAGCGCGCTTTCCGCCCCGAATTCATCAACCGCATGGATTCAGTGGTGATCTTCCGCTCGCTCAACAAGGAAGATATTCAGAAGATCGTCTCGCTGGAACTCTCGAAGGTTTCAGAACGCCTTGTGGAACACAACCTGGTGCTCACCGCTTCGGAAGAAGCACTCGCATCCCTTGCCACTATGGGCTACGACTCAGAATTTGGCGCACGTCCCCTGCGCCGTGTCATTCAGCAAAAGGTGGAAGATCCGCTATCCGACCGCCTGCTTGCGGGTGAATTCATCACCGGCGACACGATCTTCGTAGATGTCAACGAGGACGGCGAAATCGTCCTCAACAAGGCTGCGGCTGCGGAAAAACAACCCGAGCCGAGCGTATAGAAAAACCAATGTAGGGACACAGCACCCGCCCCGAGTTTATCAAGGGTCGCTGTGTCCCTACGGCAATACATGAACAAACAAGAACTTCTCAAATTAGCTGATTACAACTTCCAGCGCGGCAACCGCGAGCTGGCTAGGAAATATCTTGTTGAACTGCTCACCCTCCACCCCGAGGATGAGCCAGCATGGATGCTGCTTGCGCGTGTGGTGGAAGAAAAAGAGCGCAAGGTCGAATGCTACAACAAAGTACTCAAGATCAACCCCGGCAACAATGAAGCAAAGATCGCCATTGCCCGCCTTGAATCAAAAACCCTACCTCTTACAACAGCCTATAACCAGCAGCGTCAGGCACCAACTCCTGCAAGGAATACCCTGCGTGTTGCGATGATCGTGACCGTCATGCTGCTCGGTTTGGGAGCCACGACCTTTGCCATGGCTAGAAATAATCCGCAGTCCAACATGGCGAAGTTGATCATTCCTGCCACACCCACACCGTTCACGCAGATCGTCAACGGGAATGTCGCCGCACAAACCCGCGCAGATGTAACCAAAAATTATCCCGAATACGCGCCGCTTGTAGACACGCTAATCAGTTTTGCCGTCAACAATGCGGAAAGCGGAATGATTGGCGCACCCGAACGCCCCGGTGCGGAGATTATGCCATCTGATACGGCAGGCACACAGGCAAAGACTGCACTTGAGAGTGCACTGCCACAACCTGGCTCCCTGAATACGGCGACGCTCAGCGAAGAACAGATCACTTCCTGGCTGGCAATGGAAATGAAGAACGGCTCCGACCTTCCGCTGCGGGATGTGCAAGTCTACCTGCGTGATGGAAAGATACAGATCTGGGGCATTGTGGAAGGCAGCATCGATTCAACTTCCGCGCTGGCAGTTGGCGGAGTCAGCGTGGACGTAAACGGGCTTCCGTCGTTCGCGATCGAATCACTGCAGATCGGACAGCAGGTTATCCCCGATATTTTGATCTCGCAGGCTGAGTCATGGCTCAACCAACTGCTCACAGATGAGATCAACAGGCAGGTTCCCGGGTTGAAGATCATGAACATCAATATCAGCAGCGGCATGATCACGATCGCGGGAATGAGATAGGCAAGCCAAAGAGCCGCCTGATGAGGCGGCTCTTTTTTATTTAAACTATAATGTGCTCTTAAGAATATTTCGCACCCACGTCTCATCTTATTCTGCAGACAGGCCTGTCAACTTTATTCACATGATGTAAAAAGGAGTATTTATCATGAACACAACTTATGAAACCATCACATTGGCTGGGGGATGCTTCTGGTGTTTGGAAGCCGTTTTCGATGAAATGAAGGGTGTGCTTTCCGTTGACTCAGGCTACTCAAACGGGCATGTTTCCAATCCCAGCTACCGTGATGTTTGCAGTGGCACCACGGGACATGCCGAGGTGGTGCAGATCAAATTCGATCCATCCATCATTTCATTCCGCGATATTCTGAATGTTTTCTTTGCCATCCATGACCCCACCAGCCTTAACCGCCAGGGTGCGGACGTGGGTACGCAGTATCGCTCTGGCATCTACTATCATACTCCCGAGCAGAAGGCCGCCGCCGAGCAAGCCATCAGCGAGTTGAATGCCCAGGGAATCTGGAGCAGCCCCATCGTTACGGAGGTGGGAGCGGTCAACAACTTCCACATCGCTGAAAATTATCATCAGGAATACTTCGCGCGGAACCAGTCCCAGCCCTATTGTCAGGCCGTTGTTGCACCGAAGGTGGCGAAGTTTCGAAAGCATTATCTGGAGTTGTTGAAGAAACAACCCGCTTGATAAAAAAAGAGGCGGACCCCATTTTGGGTCCGCCTCAGTGATTAACTTACCAGTATCTTATCGTTTACACTCAACGCATCGAGATTCAATTCTGCTCAAAGTACGGTACATCATCTTTATAAATTCACCGCGAAGGATCGCCTGATCGGGGGAGAAGGTGGTTTCGCTTGTTCCGTCTGCGACGCCCACGCCGTAGGCATTTCGGACCGGCCCGGCATAGAAGGCTCCCACAGAAACATCTGTGAAGAGGGCCTCACGATATAAATTGCCCCATTCATTTATAAAAACATTTTCAGTGGCCAGGTAGCCGTTTCCGGTCCCCATGATATTGATGTTATCGAGTACGGTCACAACTTGTCCGCGAGTGAGCAGGTTATTCGGGTCGAACAATCCGCCGCCGATACCGTTCATGTATCCATCTGCACAGGCCTGCCAGACCCAGCCAGCAAACCAGTCGTCCGTGCTGACATCGCTGAAGTTACAAGCCGATCCTGCGGGCGGAGGTGTGGCAAAACCGTCGTCAGTGTCCTTAATGCCGTTCGCCAGTTCAATGAACGCTGCCATCTCGGCGCGTGTCAATGTGCTGTCGGGTCTGAAGGTTCCATCAAGATAGCCGTGAGCCAGGTCTAACTGAGCCATATAGCGGACATATACTTCGGTATCGGTATCGCTTACATCAGAAAATGTCGCACAGTCAACCAGTTCGTCGGGACCAACCTGGGCAAAGCGGAAATAAGTTGTACCCCAATTGTTGCCTGCAAAATCCGTCGGATCCACTGAGAAAGACCAAGTGCCACTGGCAGTGGATGGGAATGTGTATACCCATGAAAGCAAGGCGTTGGCCGGACCCAGCGGAGCTGGCGGCGTGAACGTTCCCGTTATAGATTGATTCCACGATTCGAAACCGGAATAACCCAATGTGCTATTAGGACCTATTTTAGCAATGCCACGATCCGGTACCTGATCTGAGGCCACCCCCCATAATTCGAATGTATTACAAGCAACGGGAAGTTCTTCGAAGAAGGAGTTGTCTAAAGAGGGCGGATTGGCAATAAAGCCTTCGAGCCACCAACCATCGACAAAGGTGCTGCCCATTACCGAGTCATTGTCGGGTAATGCGGCGGAATTACAATCAGCGGCGTCATCCACTGTCAATGTAAATTCCCAGATTTCCTGATCCCAGGCGAGATTGTAATTATAGGTAAACGTACCAGAGGCATCGCTCACGCCAGGGACAGATGCAGCCAGAAAGCAATCAAATGGGTCATAGGCTGAAGCGGGAGTCGTTTGTACTCTTCCCCAGGCAAAGATGTTCTGGGTGGCGCCGCCCGGCATTCCTGTCACGGACCAATCCAGGTCAATGTCAAATTCATCGCTAAAAGTGGGGAGTTGGGCCAGGATAATATCACCTGCCACTGGAGCAGCTGAGGCAATGCTGAATTGTGTGAACACAAAAACAACCAGCAAAAGGATGGTAAATAGCTTTTTGTTCATTTTCTCTCCTCAAAAAAATTAACTTATTACAAAAGACAGCGTTATTGATATTATAGCTTGCAATAAAGAAAGCAGGACTTTTGTACCAAAAGCATCATGGAATTTCAATGATATTTCCCTTCCCGGCGACCTGTTGCAAGGCATAAATGAAACTTAAAATAGAGTCTGTTATACTTTCCAAAATTAGAAAACCTTTATGAATAGCATCCATTCCTCCCCCACTTTTCGAGAGCCTCTGGGCGCCACCTTCCACATCCGCGAAGTACCCATCCACGGCGACACCATCCTTGCGCCCATGGACGGCTACTCCGATTGGCCCTTCCGTTCGCTTTGCCGCGAGTTGGGCTCGGCCATGAGTTACACCGAATTCATCAAAGTGGAGAAGATCCTCAGCCGTTCGAAACAGCCCGCCAAGCGGATGTATTTTACTGAGCCCGAACGTCCCATCACTTTCCAAATTTACGGCGACGACCCCGACCTTATTTTGCAGGCCGCGCTGCAAATTCAGGAGAATAATCCAGACGTGATCGACCTCAACATGGGCTGCCCCGCCAAAACCATCGCAGACCGCGGTGCTGGCGTTGGCATGATGCCTACGCCGCTCAAGATCGCGCGCACCTTCCGCAAGCTAGTCAAGCATCTACACGTGCCTGTCACAGGAAAGATTCGCCTCGGCTGGGATCGCAAAAAGAATTACAAACTCATCGCCCGCATTGTGGAAGAAGAAGGCGGCTCACTCATCGCCGTGCATGGACGTACCAAAGAGCAGCGCTACGCAGGCAATGCCGATTGGGATGCCATTGCCGAAGTCAAATCGCTGGTCAAAATTCCCGTCATCGGCAGCGGCGATGTAAAAACCGTCGCCGATATCGACCGCATGAAAGCACACACCCATGTAGACGCAGTCATGATCGGGCGCGGCGCGATTCCCAACCCGTGGATCTTTTCCCGCCTCGACCGCGACCAGGTTCCACCCGAAATGCTGAAGCAAACCATCCGCAAACATCTCGCCCGCTGTGTCGAATTCTACGGCGATGAAGACGGCTCACGCCTCTTCCGCAAAAACGCGGTGCAGTATGTGATGATGCAGCATCTCACCCGCGACGAACGCAAGGAAGTTCTCAAGACCCGTCCCTCGGCTGAGTTTTTGGAACTGCTCGAAAAAATTTACGACTCACCCATCCTCCAGACCTAACTTATAATCAAACCATGATCCTCGACCTTCCCTTCATTCTCGAAACCCGGCGCAATCACGCGCTCGAACATGCCACACTTCACATGCTGGCACACACCCACACAGGCACCATGGCAGGGCATTCCAACCCCACAGGTTTTTTCCTGCTCGGAAATTTTTCCACCCAGGATGTTTGGGCAGCCGCCACTGAAGCTCTGGAACGACTGCGCGGCGGTGAAAGCGGACTGGCGATCCATGCGGGATGCGGAACGAACATGGCGACCACTGCGCTTCTTGCCGGGACCTTTGCCTGGTCGGTGCTTCGATTGGCAAAATCCACGCTGATGAAGATCCTGCTCATGCCGCTGGCCGTATTCTTCGGCGTCGTCGGCTTCCTCATCTCCCGTCCGCTTGGCCCCGTTTTACAGCAGCGCATCACCACCGAAGCGAACATGGGCAACATGCAAATTATTGACATCATCCCAGTGCGCAAGGGCGTGCATCGCGTCATCACACGTTAGGACACAGCGGCGCTGCGCCCCTACATCAAACGCCAACCCATGCCCAACGTCTTCCTCCTCTACGGCAACGACGAATTTGCGATCACGCGCAAGCTCAAGGACTTCGAGTCGGATTTCACTGACCCCACCACGGCAGACATGAACACGACCCGTCTCGAAGCGCGCACCATGACCGAGAACGACCTCAACAACGCGGTCAATGCGATGCCCTTCCTCGCGTCGAAGAGGCTGGTCTTTATTGCAGGGCCATCGGGGAAATTCAACAATCCATCCACGCGGAAGAAGTTTTTGGAATTTCTGGAGAAAGCGCCCGACACAGCAAAGCTCGTCATTTACGAATCCATCGAGCCAAAGGAAGTAGAAAAACACTGGCTGATGAAATGGGCGGATAAAAATAAACCAGCAGGCAAAAACGCAAACCTTTTTCCTCCCCAAGCAAAGAGATATGCCCGGCTGGATCATCAACGAAGCGAAGAATCAGGGCGGGCAGATCGATCCGCCTGCTGCGGCACGGCTGGCAGAGATGGTCGGCGTGGATACCCGTCAGGCGGGGATGGAACTCTCCAAATTGCTGGCGTATGTCAATTGGGCCAGACCCATTCACGGGTCGGATGTGGAAGCGGTTTGTATCGTCACGTCCCAGCAAAGTGTTTTTGATTTCGTCGATGCTTTATCGCAGGGCAATGGAAAAGTCGCTCAAAAGTTATTGCATCGCTTGCTCGAAAACGAAGACCCATTTTCGTTATGGGGCATGGTGGTGCGTCAATTTAGATTATTGATTCAGGCCAGAGAGATTTTAGATGGGCGCGGAAATAAAGACGATGTCGCGCGCGCGCTGGGCGTGCATCCATTTGTGGCGGAGAAAACCACAGGGCAGGCGGCGCGTTTTTCGATGGAATCACTTGAAAGCATTTACCATCGCCTGCTGAACATCGACGAGAGAGTCAAAACGAGCCAGATCACATTGGATCTGGCTCTCGATACATTGGTTGTGGAACTGGCCAGATAATTAAGGGGCAAAAGAGGGGATGAATTTCGAAAAGTCCATTGCGGATAACCCGCCAAGCATAATCAACAAAAAGAAGAGACAATACGGCGCAAAGCACAGAAAATTCAAGACCAACCCTGCAATAGCAAGCCCGCGTTTTGGGTCTTGCTTGCGCAACGCCATAATACCAAGGATGATGCCAGCAAGCGTGAGCAAAACGGTCAGCACCACCATCACTGTGCCGCCACCGAGGACAATGGCATAGCCCGCGGTTTCGCTGTCGGTGCCGAAGGTCAGCCCGCCTTCGGTCATTGCGGCGAAGAGAATGAAGTAAATGCACCAGAGGACAGCGATGATGATGGCAAGGATGAATGAAATAGTTCCAAGTCGGGTCGGTTTTTCAGGGGATTGCATTGGTAATGCTCCTTGATAAAGTTGAATAATAAATTATAGACGATGGGTCATTATGTTTACAAAAAGAGACGGGCAGGCTGCCCGTCTCTTTTTGTATTTTTGAAATCAACTCCCGAACATGTTGTTGGCAACATGAACAATGGATGGCGCAATGAGATTGCGTGTGCGTTGGAAAATAATTCCCAGTGCCAGCCCAAGCATACTGTGCGAGGCGATGCCAAGCGCCAGCCCTTGCAGAACGTCGCCGCCCATGAACTGCGTGTCGGTGCCAAGATGCCAAACCGCGAATGCCAGGGCTTGAATGACCAGCGCCCAATCGGACGACATCCATTGCTTTAGACGCGTTTGGAGTGCACCGCGAAACAAAAATTCTTCTGAGAATCCATTTCGCAAGAGATTCCCAAAGAACATGCGAGCCAGTTGAATGAGAGTTGTAGAACCGTTCAAAATGTTGATGATGAAGAAGATCACGGGAATGCTCACCCAAAATGCAACAACACGCCAAACACGATGGCCTTTTCCAAGCCCCAACTCAGGGAGGCGTGCGCCAAGCAACAACAAAAGGATCAGTGGAATTAAGAAATAACCGGCGAAGTTTACGGCATTCGTCCCTGGTGAATGGTCTACAAGGTTTGGCAGGTACCGTCCGCCGAGATTTTCGAACCAACCAGCAAACAGGGACCAGATGGGGATCTGTACTAAGCGGCCCGGCATCATATTGAACACAAATCCGCGATATCCTGTTAAGAGAACAAAGAACAGAACGACTAGGAGTTGTGTCCACATCAAAATAGGCTTTCGCGTTTCAGGGGTTGATATCTCTGCCTCATCTTTGGTGATGGCGACGGTGATGGCAGAGAAGACCAGCACGCCCAAAGCAAAGGCACTTGAGCCGATCACTCCATTTCCGGTTATTAACAAGTAAATGATGGAAGTGATCCAAATCACTGCAAAGAACCATGCAGCGCACGATTTGAGAACATCATTGATCTTCTGTTTCATACATATGCCCTATGACTTTCCGTGAGGTGGTTGGAGCTTATACGTAAAACAGGCGAAAATTGTTCCCGTTGCAATGATTGGAAAGGGGAGAGCCAGAACGAAAAAGAAGAAGACCGTGGGAATGAACATGAGCCATTGCGGCAATAACTCATGAATCGAGAGGCAGGAAGAAAGTGAAACAACCAATACAGTACGGCAGGAGCCACAGGAAATTGATCACAAAGCCTACAATGGCAAAAAAACGTTTGGGTTCGCCTTTTCGTAAGGAAAGGACGCTAAGAACCATGCCTGTAATGGTCATCAAAAAGTTCAGCACAGCCATGACCAATAGGCCGCCATAAAAAAAGACGACGGACGCCAATGCGCTAATCACGTCAATGCTCGTCACTTCGCGTTGAGTGTAGATCATTAAGATAACGATATAAACACACCAAATCACACTAAGGAGAATGGCGAGGATGGATGAAATGATGCCGAACTTTGTCGGTTTTTCCTGAGATTGCATGGATAGATTCCCTGAAAAGATGATTTGAGAAACCGCTAAAACAATGACGGCTGTTGCGGGATGTCGCTTTCGTCTTTTCCACTCCAGCCGAACTTTTTCAAATCTACTTTGCCTTTGGCGTCGAAGATCACGCCTTCGGCTTCGAGCAGCGGACGTTGCCGTTCGGCGCCAGGACGTTCGCTGATCTTGCCTTGCGAGTTGATGACGCGCTGCCAGGGCACGTCATCGGGGCAGTTTGCCATTGCACCACCCACCCAACGCGGAGCGAACGCGACATAGGCTTCGAGTTCCACGCCGTTGGGCGGAGGGATCATTTTGGCGATCTGTCCGTAGGTGGCGACTTTTCCGCGCGGAATTAAGCGGGTAATCGCCCAAACTTGTTCGTAGAAAGCTTGCGGGTTAGGGGGGGAAGAGAAGGATGGCATGGGGTTGTCCTTTCTTTGACAATGAACAATGGTCCGTCGTCTATTTTATCTTTCCATTCCAGCCATATTTCTTCATATCAATACGGCCTCTTACATTAAAAAGAACGCCTTCGTCATCAAGTAAAAGTTTATGCCTTCTGGCTTCCAGTCCGTTACGTTCGCTGATCTCGCCTTTTGAGTTGATCACTCTCTGCCACGGCACGTCATCGGGGCAGCTTGCCACCGCGCCGCTGACCCAAAGCCCGCCAAATTCCAGGTACGTGTCAGCATCCACACCAGCGGGCGGCGGGATCATTTTTGCGATCTGTCCATACGAAGCGACTTTTCCGCGCGGAATCATGCGGACGATGTCCCAGACCAGGGTATTGAAAGCATCAGGGTTTGGAGGAGACGAAAGTTGTGCCATGTGAGTTTTCCTTTTTTATAATTCAAATTAGCGGGCCGATAGATAACGGTAATACAACGACTGCCTGACATTGGCAATGAAATTCTTCGAGAGTTTATCCTGCATATACGCGAGCGTGTAAATATCATCGGCGAGGATGGCATTGGGATGCTCAAGCTCGGGCGCGCCACCCTTCTCAAGATGTGTGGCAGCTTCAACGTTCGGTTGGGCGCGCTGTATTTCATCCAGCACAACATAATACTCGTAGGTCCGCGAGACAGAGCGATTGATCTCGTAAAGCGGAGTCAACGCACCGAGAACAAGTAAAACGTAAAAAGTGATAATTAAACCGCGTGATGTGACTTTATTCAAAATAGTTTCACCGACCATCGTCATCAAATAAAACAGCGGCGCGATCGAAGCGCGCATCACAAAATCGCGGCCATTGCCGAGTTGAATGAACGGCATGAGCAAAAGCAGAATCCCCGTCACTGCCCAGCGCGGGTCACGCCATTTGGATGGAGCCAGCATCAACCAAAAGATACCGCCATCGAGCAAAAAGAAAACCAGTAAATCCTTCAGCGCGATCAGTTGAAATCCGCGTTCCTGTGCGGCAGTATTAGAGGAAAAAAAGAAATAAGAAAGAAGAAAGATAATTCCTGTGGCAAGCAAAAGACCAACGCGAATGGATTTGAAAAACGATCTCCAATCGGTCAAAGTGAAGAAATCAATCATGAGATAGGGGATCAACCCGATGGAAGCCAGCGGCGCAAAGAAAAAGGACAACGCCCAAACAAATCCCTTC
Source organism: Candidatus Villigracilis affinis (assembly GCF_016705895.1). Taxonomy (NCBI): domain Bacteria; kingdom Bacillati; phylum Chloroflexota; class Anaerolineae; order Anaerolineales; family Candidatus Villigracilaceae; genus Candidatus Villigracilis; species Candidatus Villigracilis affinis. Next base: position 117,621 of record NZ_JADJKT010000005.1, read on the forward strand.
TGCGAAAGAGTCTGCGCATCATTGCGGACCGTTGACAGGATCAGCGCAATACACAGCCACGCAGGGACAGCTTGATTGAACACCCAAAACAACTGCGTAGTGAACGATGAGTATTGCAAATCGCCGCCCGACCAAATTTCAAGATGCTGCACTGGCGGCCAGAGTGTCGGATAGTCCTTTGCGAAAAGCAATGTGCCGATGACATCCAATCCACTGAAGAAGATCAGCAACAATGCGGATTTGACCAACGATGTCTTGAGTTTTAGATTTAAATGCAAAACCGTGAGCAAAACACCAAACCACGTCCACAGGAAGAGGATGAAGTTGGCAACGCCCCATCCGAGAATGCGCCCGGCAAGCGCGGCAGGAAGCCAGTAGCCCACATAATACACCAGCATGGTGATCGGTCCGCGCTCGGGGGAGGAATAAGTCACAGGCCAGCCATTCGTCACAAGATCGCGGAAGACCGCATTGCGCCAGTGATGGTCCCAATTTTGAAAGGCATATCCACCCACGCCAGAGAGGAAGACCCAAAGGCCAATGATGAGAGCAGTAATCAGTAACCAGCGCACAGGGACAGGGGAAGATTGTTCGAATTGCTCCTGTTTGAATATCTGCCACAGCGCCCACACGATGACAGCCACAACTGGAATCGCAACAGATAAGCGCAGCCAGCCCATGCAAAAGATGATGAATGGGATGGTGAGATAAAGGTAGGTGATGCGGGAAAGATGCTTGACCATGAACAGCGAGAGTGCGACGCACCCAGCCAATCTAGCGCTTTTCGTAAATTATATAATCATCTTCAAGGATTGTAACGGAATAATTCTCTTTCAGAAATGCGCGCAATTCAGGAAATTCGCGGCTGGTATCTGGGCCGGTGAGCCAGGGCTTATCCACGGCGATGACTTCAACGATGAAGCGCGGATTCGCCGCCTGCAATTCGTCCATGAAATCAGCGCGCAGGTTTTGAATGTAGGGCGTTGAAACATGATGATAGAAATAAAAATCGAAAACATATTTCGTGGCGAGAGGCGCGCGTGTTTCAAGCATGGCGAGCAGGGTGCCGCCTGTCCAATCCAATGGCTGGACGGTATCACCCACCTGCATATTTTCTTCGAGGTAACTGGCGATCTCTTCGGCACGGTCTGTGGTCTTGGCGATGGGGCGGTTTTGGATTTGGCGCAGGAAGGTATTGGAGGGACGGATAGTGACGGCAATGGTAAATAAAAAAATCAGTGAAGAAAGAAGAAAGAGGAAAGAGGGTGGTAATTGAAAAATGGAAAGTGGATGTTGTTCGGTGAGGGCGAGGGAGGCGAGGATGACGATGAAATAGACAAATGGAATGTAGTGATATTCGAAAAATTGACCCGAGAATGCGGGGTAAATAGCATAACAAACAGCAAGGCCAGCAAGCAGATACGCTTGTCTTTTATTTTCCTGCGGGACGAGATACACACCCAATAAAGCAGGGATGAACCAAAGCGCATGTCCACCCAGACGAAGGGACTGATTCAGCAAAAATGGAATTCTCGTCCCCGATTCAGTGATCTCCATCTGCCCGTTGACTTGGGCATAGAGCGGCCAATAGTGGAGGGCAATGTCAATGAAGGGAGTCAGCGCGTCGGTGAGGGCGAGCCATGCGATCACAGCGAGGACAGGAAGGGCAAATCCGATTCCAATAGGGAGGGTGCTGGTAGTGGCAGATTTTAGTAGAGTCAACTTTCGGCGTTGGATCAGGTCTATGATGTCAAAGAGCAGGATCGGGAGGAGTCCGAGCGCGGCATGGGGTTTGATCACTGCCGATAGGCCGAAGAGAATCCCAATGAGCAGACGATGCTTATAGGTCAAGACATCCCGCATGGATAACCAGACGGCGAGTGCGACAAAGCCAAGCAAGAGATATTCGCGCTGCAACGACATGAACGCGCCGCCCTGCATGTATTTCAGCCCAAAGAGAATCGCGGCGGCGAACGCGACTGGTTTGCCAAAACGGCGCATGAATAAAAATGTGATAGTGAGCAGCGCGGCAAGAATGCCAAGATCAAGCAGGCGCAGACGGAAGAATCCGCTGAAGCCGCTCAACCTGCCAAGCAGATAATAGGCGGCGAAACTGCCAGGCATTTGAAAATCGAAGAGGTCGCGGTAGGGAACGCGGCCCTCGCTGTGCATGAGGAAGGCTTCATAAAGAAGGGGCGCTTCGTCGTGGGCGATGGGCCATTGCAGGGAAAATGCTGCTTGCGCGATGAGAAGAACGGCAAGCAAAATGAGAACGAGCGTTGTGATGCGCCGCATTTTATTTGACGTCTTCTCCCAGATCCATTTCGGTAGTGGAGACGAGTTCGCGCGTGGATGGATTAATTTTGGCGATGAAGTTCTTTTCGCTGGCCGTGTAAATAATGAACAGGTTGAGATTGTCCTTGTAATACTGCGAGAGGACGGCATCCACATTTTCGATCAATTCGGTATAGCCGTTTCCGCCGACATCTGAAATGGCGGCTGTGAATTTATCGCGATAATCAAGAAAGCCATCGGCATTGCTGTCGGCTTTGACAACGCCATAGACCCAAAACTCAACTACCGGCGCGGGCTGATCGGGGTTGGCGGGATCATAGACCAATTGCGGAAAACCAGTAGTTTGATTAATGACATACTCGTTGGTCGGCAGGAGTCGGTGATAGGCTTCCGTATTCACATTGAAGAACACGTAATTGTAGGTGAAATATGGCGAGTACCCGGAGGATAAACTACTGTTGATCCACTGAAATGGATTGAGACTCGTCTCACGTGTGGCTGGCTTGGGAATGATTCCCGCCATGAGATAACTTGTCCCTTGAATGGGATTGAAGGAGGAAAGGGATTTTTCAACAGGCACAGGCGTGGAAGCTGATTCCGCGGCGGCGGGCGCAATTTCCCTGGCAATATCTGGAATGCAGGCCGTGGTAAAAAGAACAAGCATCAACACCAAAGGCAGAAAGCGTTTCACAACAACCTCTTTCTATTTATAGATGACCTTGAAGCGTTCACAGACCAGCGGCATGTCTTCGCTGAATTCCCTGCCAATTTTCGGAAGCACGCGCGAAAAGAAATTTTTATGAGCCCTGCGCCAGTATTCGAGCGAATGATCTCCTTCGCCTTCGGATTCGGCGAATTCCTCATCCACATCGCGATAGCGGCAAACGAAGACTTCCATGGTCTCGATGATGCACATGGGATCCCCGTTCCCGTTCAAAACAATGGTGATCAGCCCGGGCTGCGGAATGTTTTTCCCTTCGGCTTCCCACTCCCAAAGTGCGGAGCATGTGCCCGTCTTGATCCCATCCACTACAAGTTGACCGAGTTCCTGCGCGAGATTGGGACTATCCCCAAAACCTTCGGCAACATAGGTCTTGCCAAAATACCGCGAATTGGGCGGCAGGCTGTGCAAAAACGCATACCAATAATGATCTAAAGTTGACTCGTCCATCACACAAATTCTCCACCAGTAACATGTTGATCCAATAAGCGACGATCGTAGCTGAATTTCAATTCCACTTCCATGCGCTGAAAGCATCGGCCGCTGCCCATTAATACTTTGCGGCCATAATATACATCGCGATTCGACTCGTATTCCACGCTCAGTTCGTTGTCCAGGTCAATACGGCCTTCGACCACCTCTCCGCAGCGCATGCATTTGACGGAGAAGGTATGATAGCGTTTTTCCGCTTTCGCGGGGGTGCCACTAAATAATTTTTTCAGGAAATCCATAAAAGCCTCTCAATAAAAGACAGTGGACGATAGACAATTGACCGTGGTCCACCGTCTATCATCCACCATCCATTCCTAAAACTTCCACTTCTTCAACACATCCATCGCCTTGTAATGGGTCAGATCCAATTGCAGCGGCGTGATGGACACATAGCCTGCGCGCAGGGCGCCGAAATCGGTGCCGGGCTCGTCCACGCCGGTGGGGGCTTCGCCGCCGATCCAGTAATACGGCTTGCCGCGCGGATCAACGCGCTCATCCAATGCATCGCGATACACGCGCAAGCCCTGACGGGTGATCATGTAGCCTTTGAGTTTTTCCTTCTTCAAATACGGCACATTGACATTCATCACCACGCCTTCGGGCAGACCATCGGCCATCACCTTTTTTGCGACGCGGCGGGCAACAATGGCCGCGGTGGAATAATCCAATGCACCTTTGAAGCCCTCGGGCGAATCAAGCGAAACCGCAATGCCTTTCACGCCCGCGATCACGCCTTCCATTGCCGCGGTGACGGTTCCAGAATAGGTCACATCATGGCCAAGATTGGCATTCGGGTTAATGCCCGAAACGACCAGGTCCACCTGCTTTTCGATCAAGCCAAGCAGCGGCAAAGCCACACAATCTGAAGGCGCGCCGTCCGAAGCGAAAGCAGAGGTTCCATCCGCAAGCAGCACTTCACGCACACGCAGCGGACGTTCCATCGTTTTCACATGCCCCGAAGCCGACCAGTTCTTATCGGGCGCAAAGACAGTCACTTTGCCAAGTTTACGCATTTCCTTCGCCAGAGCGAGGAGTCCGGGCGCCTGCACGCCGTCATCGTTGGTTACAAGTATGTGCATGAGTCGATTTCCGATTTATGATTTTAGATTTCCTGATGATTATAATCCCCACATGAAAAAATCCAACAAGTATCGCCTTTCCCATCTTTCATCCTTGATCCTTTATCTTTCATCCTTAATTTCCTGCTCCCCCACTCCCCAACCTCCCGCAAAAAACATCCTCGCCGCCATTCGGCTCAACCCGCCCGCACTGATCCAATTTTCCGAAGACCTCGCGCCCCTCAGCGAACTTCCACTTTCTCTTCCAGCGGATTGCGGCGTCTATGACATTTTCTCCCCGTCACGTGGATCCACCCTCGCTGTGGAAATCTCCTGCTCGTTTGGGCAATCGGTTCTTTTTCTGGACACGGAAACTGGTGCGGTCACCCAGGCATTCCCTCAGGGTGACAGTCACTTCCTTGCGTGGGCATCCAACAGCAAGTCCGTTTTTCTGCGCGTGGACAATGCCTCCAACCCGACCATCATGCGCGTGAATATGGAAACGCTCGCCGCTGAGATCATCCCCATCAACGAATTCACCTACGACCTCGCACCCAAACCCGAGGGTTTTGATTTCACCTTCACCTTCTCACGCGGATTCGGATTCGGCAGTGAGATTCAACTCGCCAAAGATGATGGACGCATCATCCAGCTTCTGTATGCTGACCCGCTCCATTACATCTCCTTTGCGCGCTGGTCACCCGATGGAAAACAAATCGCCTTCATCAAAATTCCCGATTCGCAAATCCCATTTACGGTCGGCGAATTATGGGTGATGGATGCCGATGGAAGCAATCCGCGCAAACTCGCCGATGCAGATGCAGGTCACGGCTACGCGGCAAACTGGTCACCCGATGGAAAACGCATCGCGTTCATTGTCCGCGAGAATGGGGGGGATGAGTCTGCCAATGTCTCTGCCGAGGCATTGGTCAGCAATCTTTACGTTGTGGATGTTGCGACAGGCGATTTGGCGCAAATCACAAGCTTTAATGAAGGCCGAGTCGAAACCGCGCACTGGTCACCTGATGGAGAGGCACTTTTTTTTCTGCGAGTCCTGAATGGTAAAATGGAATTGCAAGTGAGAGATCTGCTCACAGACGAGATCAAAGCCCTTCTCGCAGAACCAGCCTGCTGTTTAAGTTGGATGCGAAAATAAATCCGATGCGAAAACTCACCACAATCCTCTCTATCCTTTTCATCGCAGCCTGCGCGGCGCAGAGCACATCCACGCGGCGTGAACTGGCTGTGCCCATAAAACAGGAAATCGCCTCGCCCACCGCGACGGTTTTACTGGAGACCGAAACAGCCACCGCCACGTTCGTTCCCCCCGCAATGACCCCAACCGAAACGCCACTGCCGCCGCTCGAATTGCCCTCGCCTGTGGCAAACCCGCCCGCCCTGCTCGCCTGGGACGGCACTCCGACCTATCTCGGCGATTCGAAACCCGATTATTTATTCCGCGTGAGATACGACCCCGAAATTTGGGCGCTCACCACCGATAGCTACGGCTACCCCGCCATCGCTCACCGCGGCATCGAGTATTGCGTCATCGCTCCCGCCTTCGGCCGCGGACTGCCTTCGAACACGACCGTGGAACATGACATTCGCAAATTCGGTGTCGTCGAATTTGAGGTCAACACCGTCTTTCGCGGCGGCGTTCGGCAATCCGTCACCTACCTTGGCGGCGACACGAATATTTACACAGGCTTCGAAGTGACCTTCGCCGAAAACGCCGACCTGTGTTTGCAGGAAGCCGAAGTGGTTTTTGCCACGTTCACATCGGTCAAAGTGACTCAAGCCACACCGGTTCCATAATCCATTTGGGGAAATCATTGTGACTCATCATCGCACAAAAAATATTCTCATCGCAATTCTTCTCGTCCTGTTTTTATTCGGCTTGCGCGGATCTCTGGCCCAGCGCGCACAGGCCGCGCCCGCCCAAGCGGTGACTGCATTTTTATATCCGCCGTATCCTGGCACAGCTTCGCAGGAATCGGTTTTTGATCACACTTCCCCGAATTATGTCGCTGATAACCGCGTCGTCACCTTCAACGGCGCCGAAGGCAGAAAGGCTTGTCCCAACCCGCCGCCTGCGGGCACGCCCCCGCCTGAAGCAGGCGTATGTGATATTGGCTACGGCGGTTACTGGTCTTATAAACTCGGCGACTGGCTTTTCTACGATGGTCACGATGGCATTGACTATGGCATGAGCTATCGTCCGTTGTATGCCGCCGCCGACGCCGATCAGGTCATCTATTCTGGCTGGTGGGACCCACAGAATCACAAAGTCAGCCTTGGCTTGTATGTCCGCCTGCATCATCCAAATGGATATTCAACTTCCTACGGTCACATGAGCGCGGTGGCGGTCTCAGCCTGCTCCACGCCGGGTTGTGTTTTCATTCCGCACGGTGAATGGATCGGTTTCAGCGGCAGCACGGGCAACTCATCGGGTCCGCATTTGCATTTGCGCGTGGTCAACCCCAGCGGCAAAGCCGTGGACCCCTACGGCTGGACAGGTTCCGGCGCAGACCCGTGGCCCAATAATCAAAAAGAATCGCTATGGGTTCAATATCCATCGCTCATTTATTACGGCGCGGCCATCTTCCCTTCGGGAAGTGCGTTGGGCTATCCACCTGCTCCTGTCAACGGCATCGTTGTAGATGATGGCGGCGCAGGCTTCAGCGAATCACCCGCGGCCTGCTGGAAGACAGGCACCTCCACCAACGCAACCAACGGCGCGATGCGTTATGTCAAACCGCGCACATCGGCGCCATCCTGCTCGGCACAATGGGCTTTTCCGCAAGGCACCACGGCGGGCGTGTATGCGGTGTACATCCGCGTACCATCGAATCACGCCACGGTCGAAGGCGCATTCTACGATATTCAACACGCAGGAAAAACGGCGCGTGTGCTCATCAATCAGGCTGTGTATCCAAACCGCTTCTATGCCGCCGACGGCTGGATCTACATGGGCAAATATAATTTCACCGGCACGGGGAGTGAATTCATCCGACTCACGAACCAGACTCAGGATGAGTCCGCTGCGATCGGGGATATGGAATTGGGTGCTGATTCCGTTCAATTCATCTATCAAGGCGACGCGACTCCGACTCCGCCGTCAATTGTTACTGATACCCCCACACCGACTCGTACGCTGACAGGGACTCCGACCAAGACCTTCACCCCCACGATCACGCGCACACCGACTGCTACTCGCACGGCAACGATCACGCGCACTCCCACCATCACACGGACGCCAACGATCACTCGTACACCCTCGAAGACTCCCACAGCAACAAACACCAAACCCGCCACGGCCACTCCGCTTTACACAAAGTTGAAACTATATTTCGTGGATCGTTTCAGGCTCAAAGCCAACACGCCGCCCTACGAAGTATTTGGCACGCGCTATCTTTCTTCCTCATCCAACTTACCCGAAGGCGTTTTGAAAGAATATTTCAAGGGCCCCGGCGCAACGGAATACGGCTGGGGATATACCGCCATCTATAACGGTTTTACAGGGTTCACCAAATTGGAGATCATCGGCGATGTGGCACATGTCCACCTCAAGGGTGCCTGTGTTTCAAGCGGGAAAGATTTCAACATCGCCGACCTGATCACATTGAATTTGAAACAGTTCGGCACCATTCAATCCGTGAAGATCTACGACCAGTTCGATCAAACTCAGAATCCATCAGGCACGGGGGATTCGGAGCCGATCTGCATCGACCCATCCTTCACGGCCACGGCGACTGCCAGCATTACCCCCACTGCATCGCGCACCCCCACACCGACAAAGACTCCCACGGTCACACGCACGCCGACCATTACAAAGACACCCACCAACACCCGCACCCCGTCACGCACACCCACGCCGACGAATACAAAGCTCCCATCGGCAACGCCAGCCTACACCAAAGTGACCGTTTACTTTGTGAACAAGGCCAAATACAACGCCAACACTCCGCCCTTCGAAGTGGAGGGAAAACGCTACGTCAGTTCATCCGCCGACTTTGCAAAGTTCGTTCTGGATGAATATTTCAAAGGTCCCGGCCTGACCGAAAAAAACGACTACGGCTGGATCGCCGTCTTCAGCGGATTCACGGGTTATTCCAAATTCGAGGTCAAAGATGGTGTGGCGCATATCTACCTCAAAGGCACCTGCAATTCCGCTGGCAGGGAATACAACCTCGCCGATATTCTGATGGTGAATTTGAAGCAATTCAACAGCCGAATCCAATTCGTGAAGATCTACGACGAGAACGGGTCTACACAGATTCCCGACGGCGCAAGCGATTCCATCCCTGCCTGTCTGGCACCGTAATAGCCCTGCATGTATTTTAGGACGCTGATAAACGCTGATTATTTGCTCTTACATCGCGTTTGCATTTGATGCAAGTATCAGTAAAAATCAACATTCATACTTGCCATGGCAGTCAGCGTTATCTACAATTCTGTTAGGGGAGACAATTAATATTTGCGTCTCTTGTTTTACCTGTAAAATGAAATCAATTGATGATTCTCATTAGAAAATAGGATGACAAAATGAAAAGAAATAATTCAACTGTGTTTCGCAAGATCGCCTACGGAATTATGTTGTTCAGCTTGTTCATCTCCATTCTCGGCGTTGGGAATTTATCGACCGCTCAGGCTCAAGAGGGTTCATCGGATGGTGTGGATTATTTGATCCCTGAAGCTGACCTGTTGTCATTGGAAGCAAAGGATGCCATTGCATTATCGCTCACCAACTGGCAATATGAGGCTCCCCAAAATGGCAGGTTCTCGGTGCTGTCCCTGCGGCAGGGAACAAACTGGGCGCTGGCAACCATCGCCTCCGCAGATTTAATAACTCACAAGCCTGTCGACCAGGAGGCATCCGTGTCTAACGGCAGGCTCGTTCCTCTTGTACTTGTTTTTGACAATGGCAAATGGAAGGCTGCCGTAAAAGGGGACAGGGATATACAAACTTTATTGAATTTGATTCCCGAAAGTGAATTGAGCGCCGAAGCAAAGAGCGCCTTATTTTTTGATCCTTCCATATCCAGTAATCAAGCCTATAACAATTATAAATTTCCATGGGCATCGGGAAAAGCATGGATCGTCCGCGGAACATGGCATGGCTCCAACAACCGCGCATTGGATTTCAGGCCAGCCGACAATACCAACGCAGATGTTTTAGCCGCGGCACCAGGCTACATTACCGCCCTTGCTCAATGCAGCCCATCGGATCATTACATCCTAAACATCACGACAGAAAACACCAGCGAATATCTAGGCTATACGCACCTAACAGGGGAATCTGTCCGTGCGGAAGGGCTGCAGTTGGGTGATTATGTAGCGCAAGGGCAGAAACTCGGCGTCATGGCTGGTGCATTCAGCGGAGCGGATTCCTGCGGTATCGCATCATCGGGTATGCATTTGCATGTCTTAATGGCCACCAAACCATTCACCATGGATGGAAAAACTTTTTCAGATAGTTACTGGTACGATGGTGTGGATCTGTACTCAACTCAAAACGGGCCCTCCACCATTTTTGCCGACGTCCCCGCTACATATTGGGCATGGAATTACATTGAGCGGCTGTACAACGCTGGCATTACTGGCGGATGCGGTTCATCGCCGCTGACTTATTGCCCGGAAAACACAGTCACGCGCGCGCAGATGGCGGTCTTTCTGTTGCGGGGCGAACATGGCTCAACCTATACTCCGCCCAATGCCAGCGGAACTGTTTTCAGCGATGTTCCATCCACATATTGGGCCGCAAACTGGATCGAGCAGTTGGCAAGTGAAGGCATCACCAGTGGATGCGGAACGGGAGTCTACTGTCCGGAGTCGCCCGTCACACGCGCACAAATGTCCGTATTCCTGCTACGCGCCAAACATGGCTCAACCTATATCCCGCCCGCTGCAAGCGGGGTCTTTACCGATGTCCCTGCTGATTACTGGGCCGCCGCATGGATCGAACAACTGGCCGCCGAAGGCATCACAAGCGGATGCGGCAGCGGCGCTTACTGCCCCGACCAAAGTGTTACACGCGCGCAAATGGCGGTCTTTTTGGTAAAAACATTTAATCTGCCTTAGGAAATAAAAACACAGTAGGGACACAGCGGCGCTGTGTCCCTACATATATGTCCCTGCATCTCTGTGTCCTTGGTTTATCCAACTTTCAGCACAACGCCGTTTTGCGACGGATCGTATAACAACAACCCGTTATCTGTTTTATTAGACGGGATTCCTGCATCGTCAATGCGTTTTACAACTTCATCCAACGCTTGTTGATTCGGCAATTCCACGGTGAAGTGACGCAGCCCGACTGCATCAGCGGGGGGAGGGGGAGCGCCTTCGCCTTTCCAGGCATTCAAACCAAGGTGGTGGTGATACCCACCTGCGGAAATGAATGCGGCTTTGAAACTGGATGAATTCCCCATCACATCGAAGCCGATGATGCCATGATAGAAATCCACGGCCTCCTGCACGTTGCGCACATGCAAATGGACATGTCCTACGCGTGTTTCAGCGGGCAATGGGTCATCGAGGCGGTCTTCTTCCTTCAGATGGGAGAACAAGGCTTCCACATCCAGGGGCTCGCGGCCATCGCTCCAGGAACCATCCGCGCGGCGGGTGACGAAGTCATCGTTTTCGATGATGAATGTGCCATCTTCGGGCGATTCACAATACAGTTCAATGCCGTTGCCTTCGGGGTCATCGAGGTAGGTGGTCTTCGTCATAATGTGGTCGGTGGGATAGTTGCGGTATTTCAACACAGACAAACGCGCCACAGCCCGCGCCAATTCACGGCGGTTGGGGAACAACACCGCAAAGTGATACAACCCCGTCACGCCGCGATAACGCTTCAGGTTGGCTTCTTCGGTCAGAAGCAGTAAGTCTGCACCACCTGCGCCGAGCCCCGCCCTGTTGCCTTCGCGCCAGTGGAGTTTGAATCCGAGCGCCTGGGTGTAGAACTGGATCTGATTCTCAAGGTTGGCCACTGTCAACGAGACCAGACCAAGTTTCGTGGCGGGATGAATCGAGAATTCCGTTTTGGCAGCATTTGTTTGTGCGTTCATTCTTTACCTCTATAAATGTCTCATCATTCCAAAATTCATTACCAGCCGACGAGACAAACAATAAATGGAGTGCGGGGTTTTGTGCCCCGCACTCCATTTTACATTATCCCAAAATTTTCAGTGCGCTGCCCCAATTGGTACCAAGTGTACCCTGCAGAACGATGTGCAACAATTGCATGCCTTCGATCTGGCGGGCACGGCTCAGCGGACCTGCATCCACGGCGCGCAGGCCGCCATCGGTCACAAGCTGGGCAACCTTTGCTTTGGCATCGGCATCATCGCCAGCGATGAAGACATCCAATTTTTGGCCAGCCACTTCACCGGCAATCAGTGTGCCTGCGTAGGTGGTATTGAAGGCCTTGACCACTTTCGCGCCAGAGGCAATCGCTTTGGCAAGGTCTTCCGCAGAGGAGGAATCGGCGGCGGTAGCGAGACCATCGTACGTGGAGTTCAGCGGGTTGGCAATATCCACGACGACCTTGCCAGCAAGTTTTGTACCAAGCTGCTTTGCGATCTCGATGTTGGTGCCGTACCAAACCGCAAGCACAACCACATCACCAAGTTCTGCATCGCCCAGGCTGGCAGTGGAGACCTTCGCGCCGTTTTTGGCAGAGGCTTTTACATCAGCGGCTGTCTTTTCTGCCACTTCGGGATTCGCATCCACAAAAGTGACCGAGTGACCGCCAGCAACTGCGCGGGTTCCGATACCGCGTCCCATGTTTCCTGATCCGATAATTGTTATGTTCATCTTGACTCTCCTTGAGTTGTTTGATAATATACATCCGTTGTGTAAACAACAGATGTTGCCTACTTTACCAACTCCCCCAATGAAAGTCAACCAACAAAGACTTGGTTCTGTTGACTAAGCGACAAAGGAGAGAAAATGTTGCCCAACCCCGATGAAAAACTGGACCCCCGCGTCAGGCGGACCCGAGGCCTGATCCTGCAATCCTTTGAGATTCTCCTCGCCGAAAAAGGATTCGAAACCATCTCCGTGCAGGATGTGACCGATAAGGCGCAGATCAATCGCGCCACCTTCTATGCCCACTTCCCCGATAAATACGCCCTGCTCGATTATTCCATTCAAAAGATGTTCATGTCTGAAATCGAAAAACGGACATTGAACGTGTGCAGTTATTCCCCCGATAACCTGCGAAACTTGATCCTTGCCGTGGTGGAATTCATTTCACACATACATACAGGCTGCGCCCAATCACATCAGCAATTCGAGTCTCTCATTGAAGGGACGATCAAAAAGGAAATATTCGATCTGCTTTCGTATTGGCTGCGAAAGTCCAAAGCCCCCACCGAAATCCCTGCCACTGTTGCCACTTGGGCAATCTACGGATTGGCCTCTCACTATAGCCACATGAAAAAACGCCCCGCCCTCGAAAAATTCGTGGACGAAGCGTTTCCGCTTGTGGCGGTCAATTTGGAACAGTTTGCGTAACTGTAGGGGCACGGCGGCGGCGTGCCCTTTACCCTAACGAACGTTTGAAATTCACAAAAGCATCTTCTTCAGAGGGGTCAGCGCCGTAGGCCATGGCGAGATAATAGGCCATGTAATCGCCAAAGATCATCAGAGTCCACAAATGAGCAATGACCGATTCACCGCGGGCATCAATCACGTCGGTGTTCAAGGCTTCGAGCATGAAAGTCTGACGCATCAGGTCGGAGCGCAGGCGGTTGCGTGGATGGTCACTGGGCGCGCGCAGGAATAGGGTCATCGTGTGAGCGTTGAGCGTGGGTGTTGGATTGATGGTAGCGATGAGGGTGTTGTGTGTGGCTTCGGGAATAATCTCGAAATTCGCGCCTGCCTTGGCAAGTTGATTGATCTGCATCTTCCAGCGGCGGGCAACGGGCGCGAGATTTTCCGTGCCAACAAAAGTGACCCAGCGCCCCACCAGTTGACCCGCGTAACGCTTGGCTGGGTTCTTCGCGGCGATCACATCGGCGGTGATGTGCTGCTGAGAACGTTTCATCATGGCAATGGCTTCGGCAACATCATTGGCAGGGTCAGGGATAAATCCCAGGCGGGAGAACAAGGCGAGCAATAGGCCAAAAGGATAGGCAACAGCGGCTGTATCCACCACGCCGTTGGAATCGAACTTCCAGGCGGGAATATTTTTATCAGTGGCGCGTTTGGCGATCTCTCCACCTGTGGAGATGACCATCACAGTGCAGTTGTTTTTTTGTGCAGCGTCGAAAACATCAAGCACTTCTTCGGAATTTCCTGAATGTGAAATGCAGACGACGAGAGTCTGAGGTCCGCTGGCAAAGGCGGGGAGGCTATAGCCGCGGTGCAATGTCACGGGGAGGCGAATGCTCGAGGAAACAGAAGCAGTTACCAGTTCGGCAGCGACCGCTGAGTCGCCCATCGCAGAAATGACAATAGATTGAATATCCTTGAAGGCAGGCAACGGCTGCGTTTGTCCAAGTTCCCATGCGGTTTGCAATTGATTCGGCAGGCCATCAATTTGGGCAAGCATGTTGCGGGTATCTATTTTTTTGAAAAGGTCGAGATCATCTAGATTCATGGTTTTCCATTTTTGTTAAACACGAAGGACACAAAGTACACAAAGGGTTTAATTTTGATTTCCTTCGTGACCGTTGTGTCCTTTGTGTTCAGGGTATTAACTTGCGTCCTTGATAAATTTGGCAATATCTTTCTTCAACTGCTTGAGCGAAGGAATGTGGATATACATCATATGACCTGCTTCGTAATAGCCCATGCTGATATTCTTGCGCAGGGATTCGTCAAGGCCGAGGTGGTCGAAGGTGTATTCGGTGGCGAAGTAAGGCGTGCCGAGGTCGTAATAGCCGTTGGCAACAAAGACCTTGAGGTATTTATTGAAGGTCATCGAGGCACGCAGGGTTTCGGCAACATTGACATATTGATTTTGGAAATACTCATACGACCAATTCAGGAAGACTTTGTCGCTGAGGATCTCGTAGGGCAGGTCGGTTTCGAATTTGAGCTCGGCGCGCAGATAATCGTTGAGCGTGGCAGTGTACGGACCATTGACCTGAGCAAACAACGGGTCGTAATCGGGCATGGCGGTGACGCCGTTGCGGTCAATGCCTGTGAAGCGGCTGTCCAAACGACCGACAGTTTTTCCACGCTCGCGCAGGAGTTCCTTGAAGAAGTGCTGGTCGTAGATGCGCAGGTTGGTGCGTTCGATGAAATCCTTCGAAATACCCGTGTAACGTGAAAGTTTTTCGACGACGCTGGCGCGTTCCTCGGGCGTGAGCGCCGCACCTTTGAGCAGAGCGGTCGCATATTCGCCTTTTGCAAATTCTTCGGCTTCCCTGACAACTTCCTTCAACGGCGCTTTGAAGCTCAACTTGCCATGATACCAAGCGGTGGCTGCGTAAGCAGGCAGGAAGAGAATGTACGGCAGGTCGTTGTTGAGGTTGAAATCAATAGTGGTGAAATCAAGCACGGCGGAAATGAGGATCAATCCGTTGAGGAACATGCCGTGACGTTCCTGTAAATAACCTGAAAGACCCGAGGCGCGGGTAGTGCCATAGGATTCGCCCGCGAGGAATTTCGGCGAAAGCCAGCGGTGATAGCGCGTGGAATACAGGCGGATGAAATCGCCGACCGATGCAATATCTCTCGAAAAGGTATGCCACTCGCGCGATTTCTCGCCTTCGACGGGGCGGCTGTAGCCTGTACTCATCGGGTCGATAAAAACAAGGTCGGTTTCATCGAGAATGGAAAAGGCATTATCGATGAGTTTGAACGGCGGTGGGGGCATTTCGCCTTCGTCGGTGAGGACGACGCGACGCGGTCCCAATACGCCCATGTGCAGCCACACAGACGAGGAGCCGGGGCCGCCGTTGAAGGAGAAGGTGATCGGACGTTTGGCTCTGTCTTTTACGCCATCGAGTGTATAAGCCACGAAGAACATCTGGGCACGGGGTTTATCCACCTCGGCGTCTTTTTCCTTGTCCCATACTTCCTCTTTAACGACCATCGTACCTGTGGTGACGGTGTATTTGATCGTCTTCCCGCCGATTTTTACCGAGTGTTTGGTTTCAACCAGGTTATCTTTTGGGGAAGGCTTTTCTTCCTTTTTTTCATCTTTCTTTTCTTCGGGTTTCTTTTCAGCCATTTTTATCTCCTACAAAAATAGGTTGGTTGGGGTCGTTGGTGTTACTGCTGCGTGGGGCAAATATAGCATAAAGAAGAGCAACATCCATTGCAACTCGGAATGGAACGCAGATGAAGGTCAACGTAGTGAAGATGCTGCCGATATCCTGAGTGGACCCACCCTGTTCCACCATGTACATGGGCAAAACAACGTACACCTGAGTGGCAAGCCCGATCAGCAGGGACAGCCCAAAGTAAATGCCTGCGGCAAGCGCTGTCCGTGGATATTCCTTCCGTCGCGAGATGGAGAATCCAAGCCCGACGGCGTGGAGGAACAGGGATGGGAGTTGCGGGAGAATGCTGGAGAAGATGGCGGTAAGGTATTCCATTTTTTATCCTGTAAAGAAATCTGGGTTCTCTCGTTTATAGTGGATTCATCCACAGATGGCGCAGGTTTTTCTATTTCTGCATAATCAGCTAAATCTACGGATGTGGAGATTGTCTCTGTCCAATTAATGCGCAGGCTAAAGTCTACAAGAAAAGCGTCTCACTATTTCACTGAATTGATCAGCGCGTACACGTCTTTTTTATTCCAGCCGCTTTGCGCGGCCAAGTCAACGGAAATTTCCTTTGCAGACTTCCCCTTTTGCAATTCTTTCCGAATGGCATCCATCAACTCAGATTCTTCCCACTTTCCATTTTCTTCTTTCCCCTTTCCTTCAACCACCAAAGTAAACTCGCCCCGCGGGTCTTTGGATTTGAAATATTCCAACGCGCCGCTGATCGATCCGCGCCAGTATTCTTCATAGAGTTTGGTCATTTCGCGGGCAACGCAGATGCGGCGGTCGCCAAGTGTGAAGAGGAGGTCTTCAAGCGAGTCCACGATGCGGTGGGGTGATTCAAGAAAGATCAGGGTGTAAGGCAAGTTGGAAACTTGCTCCACAGCTTTGCGGCGTTCGGAGCCCTTGTGCGGAAGGTAGCCGAGGTAGAGAAATGAATCCGTGGGCAGGCCGGAGACTGTCAAGGCGGCGATGGGTGCTGAAGGTCCGGGAACAGGCACAACGTCGAAGTTTGAAGCGAGAGCGGCCTTGACCAGTTCATAGCCGGGGTCGTTAATCGCGGGAGTCCCAGCATCGGAGATCAAGGCCACATCCCCTTCCGCAAGGGCGGCGAGGATCTGATCCAGTTTATGGATTTTGTTGTGTTCGAAATAGCTGGTGAGTTTGGTCTCGACCCCAAAGTGTTTGAGCAGCACGCCGCTGTGACGGGTATCTTCCGCCGCGATGAGTTGGACTTCCTTGAGAATGCGCAGGGCGCGCGGTGAAATATCTTCGAGGTTGCCGATCGGGGTTGCTATAAGAAAAAGGGTGCCCATTTGTTTATTTTATCATCCCGCTTTAAGAAAAAATCGGGCGCTCATCGCGCCCGATTCGGTTACTGGCAGGAACGCAGGTCTATCTTGAAAATGGTACAGCCCGCGCCATCCGCAGGGACAGGCGCGCAGCATTGATTGGTTGATTCAAAGATCGAACCTGATTCGCATTTATTGAGGTCATCATTTGCGACCACAGGTGGCACACAGACTTTGAGCTCGTATGAATAAAGCTGCCTGCCTGTGCATGCGATAATGCTCTTTCCATCGGAGGTGGTCTCGATTGCGCAGGTCATATCGGAGCTGAGCGATTCGAATTTCGCGCCTTCGGGGATGGAAACAGAAGTGTATGGAATCTTCGTAACGCAGGCTTTGTTCGTCTCACGGACATCGGGAACGGGAATAGAAATCCCTTCGGCGCAAGCCGCTGCAAAGGGCAACGGTGACGCGATCGATTCTGTCGGCGGCACTGAGGTCAATGTCGGTTTTTCTGTGGGGATTTCTTTTGGTGTGGAAGTAAAAACAACAGCGGTCAACGTGGGCGTTGACGTAGCTTCTGGCTGGACAAACAATTGATTGCGCAACAGGAACACACCAACGACCGCAACTAGCAGAACAACTCCAGCCACGGCAAGTCCCGCTTTTGCGCGGGGCGATTGCAGGGTGGTATTGCTTCGAACGACAGTGTTAAAACCTGTATGGGATAGACCAAGGTTTCCCTCATGTCCAAATGCAACCAGATTCAACGCCTTTGCCATTTCCAACGCAGTGGCATAACGCTTATCTTTATTCTTGGCCATCGACATTTTGATAATGTCGTCCACTTCAATGGGCAGGCTGGGGATCATGCTGAGAATTTCGGGAACAGGTTCGGTGATGTGTTTGACGACGACTCCCATGGGAGTATCGGCATTATAGGGCTGCTGACCGCTCAACATTTGATAAACGATCACGCCCAGCCCGTAGATGTCACTACGGCCGTCAATGGGATTCCCCTGAGCCTGCTCCGGGCTCATGTAGGCAGGCGTGCCGATCACCCCGCTGCCGGTCAGGCTGCCGCTGGAGGATTCTGTCAATTTGGCGATGCCGAAATCTGAAATGAACGGGTCGCCATTATTATCAAAGAGAATATTATCGGGTTTCAGGTCGCGATGAACAATGCCTTTTTTGTGGGCATAGTTGAGCCCCTGCGCGATCCTTTCGATGATGCGGGCCGTATCCTGAACAGTGACCTTCCCCTGCGCGATGAGGTCTGAAAGAGAGCCGCCCGTCATGAAACGCATGACGAAATATGGCTGGCCATCCTCTTCACCGACATCGTATACCGGCACAATGGCAGGATGCTCCAACCCGGCAACGATCTTCAACTCCCGATCAAAACGCCCGCGGAATTGCGGATCATGCAGCATCTCCCGGGGCAGGACCTTGATGGCGACTTCGCGGTCAAAGCTGGGGTCGTATGCACGGTATACAGTAGCCATACCGCCGCGTCCCAGTTCTGATTTAACTTCATAGCGTCCGATTTTTGAGGGGATAGGCATGAGCCCAAGTATAACCACATCAATATGATGATGCAAGCAAAGATGTGGTTTTTAGCAAATCCATCCGCAGACGACACCGATTTTCCCCGATCAGTGGAATCTGCGGATGATTCTGCGATTCATTAATCCGCTGCGGCCTGCGCGGTGTGAATCGACACGGTCTGCGTCTGGGTCATGGCGCGGTATCCCGCCCAGATCAAAGAGATGCCGATGAATTCGGTCACGAAGAGTACTTCCACGTACCCAAAGCGGGTGAAGGAACCACCGATGCCCGGCAAAAGCGCACCGATCGCGATAAGCCAATTGCCAAGCACACGGCTGCCTGAATCCAGCTTGCGGGCATATTGGATCGCAGACCACGCCGCACCACCCACAAGAAAGATCATGGCATACGTATTGGGCAGGATCGAGAACATACGTGCCCAGGTCCAGGTCATGACCTTACCGGTCAGGCGGGCTGGGTCAACAAGAGACATATCCACGGGCGCAAGGATGATGGCTACAGCGGCAATCGCAATGTAAACAATAAAGAACCAGGCGAGGAAATCCGCAGCCTTTTTCTTCAATAAAAGATAAACTGTCCCCTGAGCAAGCGGGAACGCGCCGAGCAATGCGCCGCTGATGTACCAGGCTTTCATGTTCCATACGCTCCAGCCAACGAGGGTATTAATGGATTCGGTCAATGTGCCGATGCCGAAGCAGAACGCGCCGATGGTCCACCACATGAGATATTTTGCCTCAGGCTTGCGCTGCCAGTGTTTGTACAGAGCAAGCGTGAACGAAAATGAAATGATGGTGGTGACGATGGGAATGTAGTGAGTGATGTTTTGCATTTGAAACTCCTTTTGATTTTATGTCATGGCGAGAGCAAGCGCCGTCATGTAATGACAGATGGATAAAATAAAAATGCCAATCGATCAACGATTGGCATTCAATAACTGATAGGTTTGCAGAAGACTGATCAAAATTTCATCTGTAAAAGTATGCATCTTTTGGAACATTTCTGCGGTTTGTCCCGACGGCACATTGGCTTCACCGTAAACTTTTATCACCGATTCGATCAATGTATTTCTGAAAAACAAAAAAGCTTTTGCCGCATCCACATAATCCAGACTGTATCGATGCGCCCGTGAGGCATATTCGTAACCGAGTGCATACGATTCGCTCTCGGCTTCCGCGCCGCCGGTGGCAACATAATTCATCAAGCCGTGGAACAACGACCGCGCGCTCATGCGGTATTGCGTCCGCGCATCTTCATCCAATTTTTGATACCAGGATTCGGCCTGTAACCGTCCCTCCGAGATCTGCATGCGGACATTCCTGACGACTTCATTCATCATGCCTTCAGGTTCGATCATGCTGGACTTGTGAGTTGATTCTGCCCAAAGGGAAATTTCGCTGCGCTTATAGCGGCGATGACCGCCCTGCGTCTTGTGCGTGGGCAACACGCCTTTATCAGACCACAGCCTCACCGTGCTGGGATGTACGCCCAGTATTTTTGCCGCATCACTGAGGGAAAGCCATTCGTCAGTCATGTTTTACTCCGCGGCCAGAGCCACTTTCTCTACAAAGGAAGGCTCATGCGCCTGTTTTTGAAATGCGCCGACATCAATGCGATAGAGCATGATCGCGGCAAGGAACAGCATAAAGGCTTCAAGGCCGAACACAACGAGATATCCGCTCAGGGCATTGCCTGTCAGTTGTGTGGCGAGGTCAGCGACAAGCCCAGCCATTAACAAGCCCAACAAACGTGAGAGTCCGTTCGAGAAGCCCCATGCACCTATATACAAACCGACTTTTTCCGGAACTGTCAGATCAAACATCAGGGAAAGATTGGCAACTGTGGAAATGCCCGTGCCGAATCCGAGCAGGGTGATGCCAATGTAAAAAGTGGTCAGGCTTGCCGTTAAGCCGCTGAGAACAATGATCAGAAAACCGATCAACGCGCCGAGGTTGCCAGATTGGGCAATGTATTTCTTTTTCACACGCCCCTCAAGAATAGCCGCCACAACAAAAGCGATCAGCGTGAAGAAACTACTGATGGACACGATGCGCGAGGTTTGCTCCAGAGTCATGCCGAAGGCTTGCGCGCCAAAGGGTTCGAGCAGTACATCCTGGCCGAGAATGGCAGCGAGGAGCAATAAAAGATAGGCGAAGAAGATCCGCGCGACCGGGTTGGCGGTGATGGCTGCGGTCATCTCTTTGACAGTGTATGCTTCGGAGCGCGGAATTGAGTCTTCACTCTTGAAGGGCGGTTCCAGTTTGATGAGGCCGAGCAGGCCCAAGGTCAGGGCTGAAACGGCGACAATGAGAAATGCGCGCGAAAGCGTTTCGGGGTCGTATGTCGTTACCATGTTACTCAGGCTGATTCCCGTCACGATCAAACCGAACACCATGGCGATGAACATGGTTGCGATTGTTTTGCCGCGTCCCTTTTCGCCGGAGAGCTCCGAGGCGAGAGAGAGATAGGAAACGGCGGAGAGGTTGTACCCCATGCCCCACATGCCGAAGGCAATGACACCTACGATGATCCCAAGCGTGAAGTTTTTGCTGATCAACACGGCGATTTGGGGTGCGATCGCCACGCCAAGCACACAAAGAATTAATCCTGCGAGGATGTATGGAACGCGTCGATACCCGAAAATGGGATGACGGTCTGAGAATGAGCCGATGGCAACTTGAATGGGGGAAAGCACATAAGGGAAAATGGCGAGAAGCGTGAAAATGGTTTTGGAGATGCCGAGATCAAAGATCATGACCCGATTGAGTGTGCTGTTGAAAGGCACAAGCGTAATGGCGACGGCTGTATGAATGAGAGCGAGTTGAAGGCGTTTGATGAGCATGATTTCCTTTGATCGTTTAATAAAAACGAGCAAGGGCGTTTTTGGGAACGCCCTCGCCTCTGACGTTCGAATTGTACTTTTTGGGGGAAAATACGCAATGTAGATTTATGTAGAATTTTACTAGAGATTGGTTAGCGTGAAATATTGGGGAATTATGAAGTTTAAAGGGTGATGGGGCAAAATAAATTACCAGTTCCCCTTTAAATCGATAGAGCCGGGGTGTGAGCCCGGCTCTATCTAAGGAGGAGAAGAGAACTCAACTGTATCACCTGCCGCAAAAATATGCTGGGCGCATCCCCTACGTCCACTGCACGATGATGCGACGGTTTTTATGAGCCTTTTTTAATTACCCGCCTTGGCAGGGAACCAGCGGTGAATATCGTTAAAAACAGAAGAGTGCCACTACGCCTAAGAAAGAAGACGTCAATAACTATAGAAGGTGAAGGGAAGGTTGAGCAACAATAAAAAAAGAAGCGGACAAACCACAAGGGTTCATCCGCTTAAAGGATCGATAAGAGACTAGCCAAATGAAGCAATGGCTTCGGATGTATCTAAAAAGATCGCGAAGAAACTCTTGAAGCCAACCGTATCCAGCACATTTTGAATGCTGGCACTGGGATTGAGCAATTTGATATGTTCCTGAATGACATTGCCCTCCCTGCCCATGGCTCGTAGTGCCGCCCAGCCTTCCTCCATGTTGGCGCGGTCTTCACCTCGAAACACGCGCGCGACGCGATGCAAGGCGCCAAGCCCTGCACTGCTCAAAAAGACCAGGTCGGTCATATCCACCAACAAATTGCGTGCACCAGAATCGTAAAGCTTCTGGGCTTCCGTGATGAAATACTCATAACTGCTGCCATCCAAAGAACCCTTTAATTGCATAATACTGACGGGAGAAGCTGCGGACTGCTGTTGTGAAATGAAGATTTCCATGATCGTTTCCTTTCAATGTGGGTATAAGACAAATCCTGTCTTATTATATATCCGAAACCACTCGAAAGTCCCTGCATACAGGGATGGTCTTTATTAAAAAAGCGACCCCTGTCCAGCGGCGAGGCAAAAACAGGGGTCTGACTTAAACTGTCGGCAAAGACCGAGTAAGCTGCATTCATTCTATCTTACATTTACAAATTATTGATTCCAATCACAAACTACCAAACCCGTTCGAGATTCTCGTTATCTCCCACCTTGCGTCCCATCTTCGCCATTTCGATCCATTCCCCATGGATCTTCACACGCACCACGTCCGCTGTGTAATCGGTGGATGTGCCGTTGCTGTTGTTAAAAAGATATGAACCGACCGCGTAAATATCCACGGGCACTTCAAGCCTTTCGAATTTTCGGATCTTATCAGGATTGAAACCACCCGACACAACGATCTTCACACTGTGACAATACTCCCGCGCCGCATCTTTCCACGACGTGGGGACGTTCCAGCTTTCCCAGGCATTATCCAACCCCTGGCGGACGTTGAACACCAATCGCGGATTAACTCCCAAGTCAAGAGCGGGATCACCCAAAGGCTGTACCGACACATCGCGCAAACTTCCGCTTGTATCCAGCCGCACACCATAAAGTTTGTACTTCTCCGCTTCTTCGTGATAGCCCGCATCCATCAACTCGCGGTATTTCGCGAACATCGCATCCAATACCCGCAGCGAATCGCGGACAGAGTCATTGTTAAAATCCACCAGCGCAATGCGCGGAATTCTGGCTGGCAAAATATGTGAGAACTGCATCATTGCCTCAGCCGTATCCCCAAGGAAGGATGCGATCGCGGCATGGGCCACTGTCCCGCCGCCAGCGCCGCCCCACCAGTCACCCTGTGCATCGGTTGAGACGAACGCGCCCAATTCCTGGGCGTGGTCTTTGTTAAATCGCAGCAGAGCGATGTTGTAGGCATATCCATCCGCGGCCTGCACTTCGTGAACGTCGAACCTTGCAGGGAAGAACAGCACAGGTTTGCCGCGTGAAGCCACCAGCGTTTCATATACGTTCGTCGCCACACGACTGGAGCGCGTGAGGATTCCCAGCGTGGGCGTTTCGAGCAGGGCAAAGTCGCGGTATCGTCCGCGAACCTTGATGACAGGCTGGATCTTCGTTGGGTCACCTTCATATTTAACGATACTGCCATCCTGCACAGCCCACACTTCGAGGCTCTTGGATGTATCTACGAATTTATCGCCGTCAAAATATCCCGTGCAATGCCTGAGCATTTCAAGAGACTTGTCCACACCCACCACGGTGGTCTTCCCCATGCGCCGCGTGAACCACTGCATCTCTACTTCGATATCACCCACGGCGATCTGCTCGGGCGAAATACCATGCGGCAGAATGGGAAAATTCCCCGAATAGTTGTAATTCTCCCTCGAGAGCGCGGTCAACATGCGATTGATATTCTCGAAATACTTATCCGAGTACCAGCCGCGGCGCATGCGTTCGATATCGAGTTTGAATGTTTCGTTCGTCAGTCTTTTACCGTCAAAAATGGACATGGGGGTTCTCAATTCTGTGGAAAATCAATAAAATTCGGCGGAATGGATTTTGCCAAAAAATGTTCGGGCTCGGGCGCATAAAACTCCACACCCGCAAGGGCCGCCTCTCTGGCGCGCACGATCAAAAGTGTTACATGCTCGGTACGGCGGCTGCCAACCGAATTGGCGCGTTCCAGATCTGAGGACAGGTGAACATACTGACGTTTCATGGAACGCAAGCCTTCCCTGCGAATGCTCTTTTCAGCCTGCGGAGTTGTACCGTGATACAAAATTTCAGGCGGTTCAACCTTGGGATAGCTGACCGGGTCCACCTTGCTGTGGCCGTACAGCGCGCGGATGCGTCCATCTTTTATTTCGAAACGCTTCTTTCCATCGAGTTCGCCATTCAAAACTTTTTGCCAGTCTTCCTCGCTGTAAACATCGGTGGATTTTTCAACGACAATACGCTTCAATTCTGCAAAATCGGTAAACCCCTGCGCATCCAGATGAATGTCAAAATCATTCGCACGATGACGCAAAATGACAGATACGAACTTTGAGAGGCGGGTCAGGTTTGGCATAATGCTCCACATTTTCCTGTTTATACACCCAGATATTTATATTGAGCCGATCCCATCCGTGGATTTGACAACCTTCATCCCAGCCTGCGCAAAGCGGATGTACGCTTCATTCGCCGCTTCGGTATGGTCCACCACCCCGGGCACGACCACAGGGGAGGAACAGTCTTCAAGCAGATATACCTTCTTCGCAAGGTCTGGGTCTGTGGCATTGATATCATCAAGCAGGTCGGAGACCGTCCATGCCACACAGTGACTCTTGGCCTGCCCTGCAATATACAGACGATCCACTTCCTGCAAATGCTGGATGAATTTTGTATCGTGCGAGCCGAGGTCTTCGCCCATGGGGCCTGTCAACACTTCGGGGCCGATGACGGAATAATGCTCTGTAAACGGCTTGTCGCCTTTGATCTCGAAACTGGGCTGGTCGAGTCTTGCGATCGAATGGAAGAAGATGGCTTCTTCCAACGCAGGCACAAGCGCGTGGCCAATGCCGCCGAGCATGGCATGATAGGGCCAGATGGTGAGTGCATACTTGCCTTTCTTTTCCAGCGATTCGGCATAATGGATCATCATTTGCTGGCCGTATTCGGGGGCAATATTAAAGCGCGGTGCAAGCGCGGCGTTGAATTTCCACCTGCCCGATGTCAGGTCGGCGAGATGAATGTCGCTGTACGGCGCGGGGTGATTGCCATCCGCATCCACAAAGAAGATGGGATGGAAGATCTGCTGGGCCATATGCGTATCCATCGTGGCGATGATGTGGGTGATGCTGCCGAGGTTGCGGTAGATGAATTCGCACAGGCGGGTGGTATCGTCCACTGCGCCATGTCCGCTGCGGCCGCCGACGAACAATTCAAAGTCGGGCATGCAGAAAGTGTTTTGCGCGTCGATCACCAAAAGGGAGATTCTGTCATTCGAAACAGAGGCAGGCTTCAGGTCGTGTTGAAGCGCGTACTGGCGGGCTTGTTCGGCACGGCTGGCATAGTCCACTTTCCAGATCTGGCCAACGCGGGCTGATTCGAAAAAGTCGGGAAGAGGCAGGGTTTGTTTGCTCATGATTTCACCTAATCGAGGAAGGCTATTTCCTTTTTTTTGAATTGATACAACATGGCGGGTCGATGTGCGCCAGTGAGGTCTTTTTCGCCAGTCTCCTGCAGGAGGTCAGTGGAGAGCATTCGCTTTCTGAAATTTCTTTTATCGAGCTTATCATTGATAATGATCTCATACATGGTTTGAAGTTCTGAGAGCCTGAATTGCGCAGGCATCAACCCGTAGACGATGTTGCTGTAGCTCGCTTTTGCGCGCAATCGTTTGACGGCATAATTCAGGATCACCTTGTGGTCGAAAGCCAGCTTGGGGAATTTATCCACATGAGACCAGACCAGGTCAACAACTTTTTCTGATTCGGGCTGCGAAAGGTTTGCCCAGGGAATGAGGGCAAAGTATGCCACAGTGATCACCCTAGATCGCGGGTCGCGCGCGGGATCACCGAAAGTGTAAAGCTGTTCCATGTAAACATTCTTTACGCCGGTCTTTTCATTCAAGACCCTGTTCGCCGCTTCTTCGAGCGATTCACCCTGCTTGATGAATCCGCCGGGTAGTGACCAGAAATCTTTAAAAGGGTCATCGGCTCTCTTTGCCAGCATCACCTTGAGTTTATTATCGTTGACGGTGAATATGGCGAGGTCAACTGTCACACCGGGTTGTTCATAAGCCTCATACTTAGTGTTCATTGTACACTTAGTATATTTGTTTTTTTGTCTTTGTCAAGAGCTTTATTAACAAAAAAAGCGGATATCGCGCCGCGATGGACACGAAACCCGCTTCTCTTTCTTGTACTGCCACTAAGCCGAGGGCTGGGCCACTGTCACAATCTTTTTGGTATTGCTGCGCTGGAAGAAAACAGCCACAACAGCGAGATAAACAAAGTAGCCAATCATTTCCGTGAGGGATGGGTTGCCATTGTAACCAAAGAGAGTCTTGAGCAACTCGCCCAAAACGGATTTTTCGTCGACGATCGCGTTCACATCCCAAACGTGTTCGATGATGTTGGGAATCCAGCCGACTTCGTTGAATTCATGAATGCCATGCGCCACCAACCCACCTGCGAACAGGATGAGAATGAAACCAGTGACTTGAAAGAAGCGGCGCAGGTCGAGGCGGACAGCGGTTGCAAAAAGTGACCAGCCCAGCAAAATGGATGTACTCAAACCAAGCACTACACCCGCCAGAGTCTGGATCGTGTTCGCGCCTACGTTTTCAGTGCTTCCCGCAAAGAATGCGGCGGTGATAAAGAAAGCCAATTCCACGCCTTCGCGCACAACAGCGATGAAAGCCATCCAGAACAGGGCGCGGCCGTTGCGTGACGCAGCGGCTTTGTTCACATCGGCCTCGAGTTCGGTCTTGAGCGTGCGCGCCTGCTGACTCATCCAGAAGATCATCCAGGTAAGCAAGCCTGCGGCGATGAACATGGTGATGCCTTCGTAGATCTGTTCGGCACTGCCTTCGAGGCTCAAACCAAAGACGGTGAGCAAAATGGCGGTAAAGATGCTGACACCGACAGCGGCCAGTGTTCCATACCAAAGCATGGGGGCCAGGTCAGTACGGCGTATCTTCTGGAGTGCGCCAAGCACAATTCCAATAATGAGGGCGGCTTCAAGGCCTTCGCGCAGGGAGAGCAAATAGGAAGGGAGCATTTGTTTCGTTTCCTTTGTGTGTTTTTTGGTCTTATTTGCCTTATTTATAAACGAGACCATGGTGAGAATCTAGGTGGGCACTTGAACCGAATCTTCAACCATGTTGAAAATTTTGATGGGACAGCGGGATCGGATTGAAAATAAAAGGACAGCCTGAAAATAGGCTGTCCTTTTTCAAATTCTATTATTCTGCGGGTAAGGCTATTTCCTGCCGATCTTGCGCTTCCCCTTCCCCTGATAGGCGGGGGCTTTGATCTCGATATATTCGCACAGGCGCTCATCCAGCATACGGGTGATGATGCGCTCATCAATCTGCCCGTGGTCAAGGTTTTCCTTTGCCACCGTAATAACGGTCGGCAATTCGGCATTGTAGCGATAATTCAAAAGTTGATGCAGTTTCTCACGCGCCCAAGGTGTGGCCGATTGTGCACCGAGATCATCCAAAACGAGCAAACCTGCCGTGCGCACTTCGTCGAAGCGACGGTCATAGCTTGTGCCTGAATTGGGGCTGAAGGCCGCGCGGAGATGATCAAGCAGGTCAGGAACCATCACGAATAATGGCGGGTCACCAAGCCCGGCACGGTAATTTGCAATGGCGGCGGCGATGTGCGTCTTGCCGCATCCGTACGTGCCTTCGAAGACAAGCCAGCCTTTTGGTTTTTCAGAAAAGGAATGGGCGATCTTCAACGCCTTCTGTAAAGATTTATGTTCCTCGGGCGTCAATTTTTCAGCGGCGCGATCTTCGAATGAACCAAATGTTCGGCTCGAAAGCAGATCAAGCGACGAAAGTTCGGGGTGGCTCGTATCTTCCATCGGGCGGCGAAAATCCGGGGCCGACATTTTCACTGAGCTGACCAGTTCCGGGTCCGAAAGACGCGAGCGAATGCGCGGTTCGATCTCATCCAGTGAAAGGTTCGTCGTCACCACTGTGGAGAGTTTATTGATGTAGCGATAATTGATGATCTGGAATAGTTTTTCCTGCGCCCAGCCTGTGGCATTTTGCGTTCCAAAATCGTCCAATACCAGCAATTTCGCAGAGCGGATCTGTTCAAAGCGTTCCTCGAAAGTTGTATCTTCCGAGCCATAGGCAAACCGAAGTGCATCAAGCAGATCGGGCACAGTGAGAAATAATGTGGGCACACCCATACCAACGACAAAATTTGCAACGGCGGCGGCAAGGTGTGTCTTTCCGCTGCCGTATCCGCCCTGCAGGAGAAGCCAGCCATTTAAGCTTTTGGCGTAATGCTGCGCATGATTGAAAGCCATTTCAATGGAACGCGCCTGCATTTCGCCGAGTCCCTTGCGGCCGCGCGGCTTGAATGATTCAAAGGTCAACTCCTTCAATTCATCGAGATGACTCATCGCAAACAAACGATCGCGGATATTCCCCGCCACTTTCGAATGACGGCAGGTGCAAATTTCAAGCTTGCCGAACTCTGCATGTCCCACAGGAACATCCGAACGCAAATACCCCACACCGTGACAGTGCGGGCAATTCAGATCGCCGGGCAGATCATTTTTGATTGGAACGTTTGCGGAGCTGCTCGATCTTTCGGCTGACGCCCTGCTGGCCATCTTTTTTATCGTTTCGTCTATTCTGCTTTTCGGCACGGCCTTCTTCCTTCCAGCGTTTTAAAATCGCTTCAATATATTTCCAGTTTCGTTTATTGTTTTCAACCGCCAAACCAATCGCATCCGAGATCCACTCGGCCGTATAAACATCTTCCGCATCCTTCAACATGTCGGCGATCAACGGTGTCAGCGGACCAATGTTTTCTTCATATCGTTTGAACACATTCGATCTCTCACGCGTTGCAGAGCCAACCCTGGATAATTTTCCCTTTATAAAAGAATCAACAGCGAGACGTCCGCGCGGGGAATTGAGGAAATAAAGAACATCCGCTTCATTCTCCGCCTTGAGCAGGATTCCACGCTCCAGGCATTTCTTCAGCCCGCGCTTGATCTCCTTAATCCCCAACCCAAGCGACTCAGCCTCAAAATCCGCTTCACGCAACGCTCGAAAATTCCCCTCGATGTGCTCGATCCGCCAGATGGCATGAAGCGCCACCTTCAACTCCGCGGCATCTTCGATCTCGCCGATCAATCGCAAGAACGAATCAGGAATCTGGGTAAATGTTTCAGAGGAGGTAAAACCAGAAAAAGCGGACATGATTTTGAATTTCATCAAAAAGGACGAAGGCTGCTTTCATCCCTTTCTTTTACTCGTTCGGTCTAAACACCCGCGTGGCCGCATTCTCAAATTTTGCCAGTGCGCCGCGGAAGATCATTTCCACGCTGCCCACAGGGCCATTGCGATGCTTGGCAACGATGATCTCAGCCACGTTTTGCTTCTCGCTATCCTTTTCATATTGATCGGGGCGGTAGATGAACATGACGATATCGGCATCCTGTTCCAGTGAGCCTGATTCGCGGAGATCTGAAAGCACTGGCTTTTTGTCAGTACGCTGTTCCACCGCACGGCTCAACTGTGCCGCAGTCAACACAGGGACATTCAACTCACGCGCGAGCACTTTCAAACTGCGCGAGATGTGCGAAACTTCCTGCACACGGTTATCGTTGCGCGAGTCACCGCCCATGAGCTGGAGGTAGTCAATGATGACAAGGTCGATTCCATATTCCATGTGCAGACGGCGGCATTTCGTCCGCAGTTGCAGAGGGGTGATGGCGGGCGTATCGTCGAGGTAAATATGCGTGTCTGAAAAAACTTCAATGGCGTGCGTGAAAAGCGGCCACTCGTTTTCCTGAAGCTTTCCGTTTCGCAGGCGCTGTGAATCAATACCTGTCTCCTGCGCGATCAAACGCTGTACCACCTGCTCATTGGACATTTCCAACGAAAAGATGGCAACGTGCTTTTTGTGGGTCAACGCGGCATTCTTTGCGATCGAAAGCAGAAAGCCCGTCTTACCCTGGCCAGGACGACCCGCAATGATCAGCAAATCTGAAGGCTGCAAACCTGTCAGCATTCTGTCGAGGTCAATGAACCCTGTCGGCACGCCGTGAATTTCCTCAGGGCGTTTGGCGAGATCATCGATGCGGTCGTAGTAATCGCTTAATACTGCGGAGATCGGCTGCAGGTCATGTTTGAGGCGGCGTTCGCTGACGTTGAAGACAGCCTTCTCCGCTTCGTTCATCACATCATCCACCGTCGACGATTCGTTGTAAGCAATGGAAGCGATCTTGTTCGCAGCGGTGATCATCTTGCGGCGGATGGAATGTCCTTCCACGATACGGCCATACGATTCCGCGTTTAATGAAGATGGAACTTGATTGATGAGCGATGTGAGATAGGCCGAGCCGCCGATCTCAGCAAGCTGGCCTACGCGGTCCAGTTCCTCGGAAAGGGTGAGCAGGTCCACGGGGATGCGTTGTTCGTGCAGGCGTGTGAAAGCCTCCCACACAAATTTATTGCGGTGGATATAGAAATCATCCGGGCTCAGGAACTGAGCCACGTCATAATAGGCTTCGGGGTTAATCAGCACCGCCCCTACAACGGCTTCTTCGGCTTCGCGGCTGTGCGGGATTGACGAAGGTGTCGAACTGGCGGGGGCGGCGGATGATGAATCATCCCCGTAGGGGAATGATTCGGGGAGAGTTTCTGTCATTGAGGAGGTTCAATCCAAGGGTGAGGATGAATCGGGTTTGTCTTTGTCAGGGTTATCGATATCGAGTTTGTCAATGAAATCCTTGAAAACAGACAGGCGGTTGATGGCATCATCCGAAAGAGGCGCGGGCGCTTCTTTGCGTGAGAGCGGAGTTGTATCGGGCATTTCCTGATCGGGCGCTCTGCCTGCAGATTCCATGACACTTGCATGCACAAGGATCGGAACATGTGCACGGACAGCAATGGCGATCGCATCGGATGGGCGCGAATCGATACGCATTTCCCGTCCATCCACTTCGGCGATGATGTTCCCGAAGAAGACCTCACCTTGAAGCTCGGTGATCTCGATTCGCAGGATGCGCGCATTGAAGGCGGTGAAAATATTTTTAAGCAGGTCGTGGGTAAGCGGGCGGGACATTTCAACTTCCTGCAAGGCCACGGTAATAGCTTCGGCTTCATAGGGTCCCACCCAAATGGTAAGGTAACGTTCGGCGCTTGTTTGCTTGAGAACAACAACGCGCTGCGGCGTCATTAAATGCACGCGGATGCTATCAATTACAACTTCTATCATATCTGACATAAGGCAACTCCAATGCGCTTATTTTAGCATAAAGGCGGTGTACAAACCTGTGATTCCGGGCGAATGAGCAAAAGGGAGCGATTTCTGGAAATTCGAAAATTCGATTTGCCAGATCATACAAATACGGCTATAATCCGCTTCGCTCAATCGGGGCGTGGCGCAGCCCGGCTAGCGCGCTTGCATGGGGTGCAAGAGGTCGGAGGTTCAAATCCTCTCGCCCCGACAGCACAAGATGAACCGCCCTTATGGGGCGGTTTTATTTTAACTGTACTGTTACCTTCTTATCCAATGGACTCAAACGAAGCACTTCCCACATCCCCTCTCAATCCAAAATCCATTCTCAGCCTTGTCTTTGCAGTATTGACCCTGCTGACGTTTTGCACAGGCTGGCTTCCCATCCCGTTGACCGGGGTCATTTGTTTCCCATCGAGCTTTTTGCTTGGCATCCTCGCACTGACCTATGGGACAGTTTCATTAAGGCAGATCCGCCAGCGAAACGAATCAGGACATCCCATGGCATGGACGGGAATCATTATCGGTGGTTTTGTTTTTGTCTGTGTGCTGTGCATGTTGATCGCAATCATCTCGATCTTCATTTATTCGCCAGATATAATTCCCCTACCGTCCTTTATACAAGACCCACAAATATAAACACAAAACCCGCCCTGGTATTTCTTAGGCGGGTTCTTTTATTTTAATGAAGCTGCGCCAGCGCGAAACAATTAGTAAGGTTGTGCCAGGAGATCGTCGAGCACCTTTTTGGATGAGTCATCGATCACTAAGTGCTGACTTCCGCCATGCGAATCCATTGTGACGACCACCGGGAAATCCTTGACCTCGATCACCCACATGGCCTCGGGCACGCCAAAATCAAGTTTGAAAACGCCATGTACTTTTTTCACGGTCTGCGCAAGGAAGGATGCCGCGCCGCCGATGGCATGGAAATACACGCCAGGCGTTTCCTCACATCCCTTCAACGTTTTCGCGCCCATGCCGCCCTTGCCGATCACACCTTTGACATTGAAGTGCTTCATCACATCCGCCTGATACGGCTCTTCGCGGATGGACGTGGTGGGGCCTGCCGCGATGATCTTGTATTCTTTAGTATCCAGCCCGGTCACCACGGGGCCGCAGTGATAAATGACCGAGCCAGCCAGCAATTTCTTCAATTCCTCATACACTTGCAGGTCATCACCTTGAGGCGGACGAGTCTTTTTGATGAAGGTCTCGATCATCCATTTGTGGGCTGCATCGCGCCCGGTCACCATCATGCCAGACAGGCTGACCGCATCACCGACCTTTAAATCGCGGATGATCTCATCGGTGATTGGAGTAGTTATTTGTTTCATCCCATTCTCCTTTTACGAATCGCACAATCGTAAATCGTTAATCGTAAGTGACTTCTCCGCCCTTCACCGTCATCTTGCGGCGGCGATAGGCCCAGCACATGTACGAAACGGACACAAAATAAGAAGCAGGCAAACGGCTCAACCCTGTAATTTTTGTGTCCAGCACCGTGGTCTTACCGCCGAAGCCCATCGGGCCGATGCCCATTTGATTGGCTTCACTGGTCAGGCGTTCTTCCAACTCAGCCAATTTCGGGTCTTCGTTGCGCGTGCCCATTTCGCTGAACAATACTTCCTTTGATTTGATATACGACGAGCCGCGGTCACCGCCAATGGCGACGCCCAGAATGCCAGGCGCACATCCCTGCCCCTGCGCTTTTTGCACCGCATCCAAAACGACCTTACGCACACCGGCCAGATCACGCCCTGCGCCGACGGAATTATCGGGCAGGGAATATTGACGGCCGACGTTTTCGCATCCGCCGCCTTTGAGCATCAACTCGATGGTGAGGTCGTCGCTTTCCGTCTCTTCAAAATGGACATAGGGGAAGTCATCGCCGCCGAGGTTGTTTCCGGTGTTCTTGTCATAGATGGCATCAACAGCATTCGGTCGCATATAGGACCGTTTAGTGGCTTCGGCCATCGCGGCACGAATCTGCGCCTTGAGCTTGATCGTGGACCAGCCCAACGGGTAATGCACATAAAAAATGGGCGTACCTGTATCCTGGCAAATCGGCGTGGAATTTGCGCGGGAGAGGTCAATATTCTTGAGAATGGTCTCCAATGCCCCGCGTGCAGCGGAGCCGGGCTCTTCTTTTTCAATGGATTCGCGCAGGCGCTTCTCCACATCCGGCGGCAGGCTGGATGATGTGCGGCGAATCAATTCAAGGATTTCATTTGTCAAATCTCGCATGGGGCCTCCAATAGAAGTGCCTATGATAATCCCGAAGGCATGAAATTGCCATTTAAAAATTCAGAGTCCACGCACAGAGCATGGACTCTTTCTTCTTTTCTCTTTCTTTCACCTACGCATTCAAATGATAGGTGTGATACGCATTCTGGCAGGGATTCCCCCAGGTGATGTGCATCTCACGCGCAGTCAGATCAATAACGAGAGCGGAGATGGTCTTTTCGCGGTCAAGCGGGTCGAGGCCCGCGATGTTGTGATTGCAGATCGAGTTCGGGATATTGACATGGTCTTTTTGAATAGACTGCAAAGACTTGATCGAGTGCTGGCTGTTTTGCTTCAACAGGCGCGAAGCACGGAAATAACGCACGCGTGAAGAAAGCAATTCTTCAGGGTCTTTTTCCACCAGTTTCATTTGCGGATCGAGGTAATGATTGGTGTGGACCATGTAACCGTCATGCGCATACAGGATCTCGAACTTGCGCGCAGAGACCTCGATGGAATACATTTCTCCGCTTTCGTGGACGAGCAGATGGTTGTACCCCGCCGCGCGATGTTGAACAAGCGTACGGCCAATGGCGCCTGAAATACGGTGAGACGATAAAACGGCGCGAGCCACAACAAGTCGCGGAATGCCGATACGCGAGTCACTCGGATAAACGGAATCGATAAGTTGGGCAATGCCAAAGGCGTTGAATCCCACATTGGGCAGCAGCCCGCCGTAGGTCATGGCGAGAAACGGGGGTTCCTTATCAGGCCTGGCTGAGATGACAAATACATCGTTCTCGTCTTCGGGAATCCAATCCTCATTGTGGGCGGCGAGCACGTGACCATCCGCCGTACGGTCATCGTTGACCGCCATGCTGGTACAGCGAGTGAGATGAAGCGCATCCATTGTGACGGCTTCCATCGCATTGAGTGTGACGATGTCATCGAAAGCGACGTTTGCGCCCTCGGCGATGCCGCGCATTTCATCCACATATTGAGGGTAACGTTCTTCGGCAAAAGGCAGATATTTGCGAGACTGAATCTGCGCGCCCTGCCAGGTAAGCTCAAGATTATCATAAGCGGCATCGATCAAAACGCGTGCATTGGCAACGCTATGCTGGACCTGTTCGCGGGCGGCCTCGCCGATCTGGCGGCCCATTTCGCGATGTGTGCCTGAAACCTCGATCAGAGGCGGCGGGGTGTTGTGGGCGGGTGTGTTTGGAATATCGTTCTTTGTAAACATGTTTTCCTCCATAATGAAAACCGCCCCGGAGGGAATTTCCCCGGGGCGGGCGCATTATATCATGCAGGTTGTATTTTCGATTTTACCCTTCCATACAACTTTGAAAACACTCGTTTACGAAGCAGGCGGGATCTGCTCCACGACCGGGGGTGTCGAGCCGGGAGCTGCCCGTGTACCAAACCACGTCATCACCACGCCGCCGAGGGCTATGAGCGAGACGACGATGGAGATCAGCCACCCGATACAAGGGATTAATTCAACAAAACCGCCGATGAGCAGAAGCAGGAATGTACCAAAGCCTGTTGAAAGGACGGGAGCCCAACTCTGGTTAATGGCTTTTGTAAAGCGGTCACCGATCTCCTGACCGATGGACACCATACCGAATAACCAAGCCATTGGAAGCAGAATGAAGGCCACAATGGCGGCGACTGGAATAAGCAGAATGGTAACGACCATGATAAGCAGGGTCACCGGGGCGACGATAACCGTCAGCAAACCGAAACTGCCCGCCATGACCGGCTGGCGTATGATGGTATCCGCGACACGATCCAATTGCGGTTGGAGGAACAGGGTGAGCAGCATACCGATCGCAGCGATCGCCAGTGCACGGGTGAAAACATTGACCACTCCCCATAACGGGTTGAAATCTACATTGACTTGAGGCACACCGGGTACATCAGGGACATTAGGCACATTGGGAACGTTGGGGACATTGGGAACGTTCGGCACATCAAGCGGAGGAGCATTGTTCACGATCTGGCCAGTCACCTCGGCGCCGGGTTCCTTATCCACCTGGCCGCCCATTGTGACGATATCACCGTCCACGACGGCGGTTTCGGTCAACAAAGCCTGACCACCGATCAGAACGACATCGCCATTGATCTCACCTGTGATCTCGAGATTGCCGCCAATTAAAACCACACTGCCATTGGCAGTCCCGTCAATTTGAAGGTTCCCTCCGATCAGCACACTATCGCCGTTAATGACGGCATCCTTCTCGATGTCCACATTCCCACCGATCACGGCCAGGCTGCCATCCAGCGTTTCGTCACTTTCAAGTGTGTAGTTTTGCCCAAGCAGGAACACGTCGCCGCCGTTTGGGCTTTGCGCGTGGACTCCACTGGTGGGTAAAAACAGTAAAGCTAGTAATAGAAAAAGGGTCGTAATTTTTGTTCTCATGCTGAAACTCCTTGCGGGGCGCGGCTAAATTGCCAGATTGAAATTGTCCACAAAAGACCAAGGCCGGCCAACGCAGAAACGAATACCATCCACATATAAGGCGGGATGAAGTCGGGCAGAATACGGAATAACACGGCGGCGGCTTCGGTCAGGGCCTGAACTGAGCTTGCAAAGAATAGAAAATAACCGACCGCAGCCGTGATCCATTCCACTGGGGAGGTGATGAAGGCGTAGATGAAGGGAGCCGCAATCCATGCCAGCAGGGCCGTCCCGCTCACCACCAGCACGAGTGTGCCCCACAACTTGCGGCGGCGTTCTG
This sequence comes from Candidatus Villigracilis affinis, assembly GCF_016705895.1. Taxonomy (NCBI): domain Bacteria; kingdom Bacillati; phylum Chloroflexota; class Anaerolineae; order Anaerolineales; family Candidatus Villigracilaceae; genus Candidatus Villigracilis; species Candidatus Villigracilis affinis. The sequence continues at coordinate 154,041 of NZ_JADJKT010000005.1, forward strand.
CGATCTTCTGAGCAGCAAGGCGCTGTTGGAAGCGCAAGGCAAAACCCGGGGCAGGCGCCACCACATTGGCAGAGCGCAGAGCCAAACCGGTGGCAGATAACGCCGTGCAGTGCGTGCACGTGCGCAGGTGAAGATCGAGTTCCCGCTTCTCGGAGGATGTTAGATTTTTATCGTTCAATAGCCATTCTTCAAAAGGCTGGTGATTCATAGGGTCTCCTTTCGGTCTCGGCACGAGTTTCTTCTTCCTGCCATAGACCAGCAAGTTCCTTGCGTGCGCGGTGTAAACGGCTCTTCACCGCGCTCACCGTCAATCGTAAAGATTCTGCGATCTCAACTTCGGAATAGTCGTACCAATAACGCATGACAATGGCAGCGCGATCGGTGGCATCCAGGTCTTTGAGCATGGCATGGATTCGGTCGCGAGTCTGCCCTTTGATGGATTCAGATTCCGGGTTGGGTGAATCGAGGTCGGGCAATTCAAAGGTGTTGCCGTCCTCGTCCTCTGTATCCATCGAAAAAATGGAGAATTTCCGGCGGCGTAGTCTATCGATACAGTAATGAGCCGCAATGGAAAGCAACCATGTTGCGAACGACCGTTTCTGATCATAACGATGCAGGTGCTGGAAGGCGCGCAAAAAGGTCTCTTGCGCGGCATCCTCTGCCAGATCGGGCTCGCCCAACATGCGATAGCACAAGTTGAAAACAGGGGTTTGATAGGTTTCGACGAGATGCGTGAAAGCCTCGTCACTGCCTTGTTGAGCCTGGAGTACCCAGGCCAGTTCTTCGTTCACGCGTGCTCCTTGTAGACTTTCTACCTATCTTACGCAGAGGATGGCAGAAAGTTGCACCTGAGAGTGCGCTGGATTTGCCAACTAACCCGCCTATTTGACCAGACAAATCCTTTCACCTGGAATGACGCACTCAATGAGAATGCCCGTCTCCTTCTGGACCGAGAAACTGCTCCCACCTCCCAAGCGACTCAGCCCTTTGGGCAAACAGGATGGCGATGGCCGTGGTGAGAGGCACAGCCGCAATCAGCCCCAGCGAGCCGACCAACGTCCGTACCACTTCCTCGGCGATGAATGAAAAATTGATAATGTATCCGTAATTTCCATGCCCCAGCGAGAACATCAACAGCATGGGCAGGGAAGCACCCGCGTAAGCCAACACCAGCGTATTGACAGTCGCCGCCACATGATCCTGCCCGATGCGCATGGCAGAGTTGTACAAAGCGCGGAAACCGAAATTCGGGTTGGCATGATGAAGCTCGAAGACCGCCGCCGATTGAGTGGTCACGAGATCATCCAGCACGCCGAGTGCGCCAATGATCATACCGCCGAGCAGCAGCCCGCGCAAGTTGAGCGGCTTTTCCATCATCTGCATCAGGAACATGACGTTTTCATCCCCCGTGCCGTTCAATTTTGTAAAAATGACGAACAATCCCGAAAGCGCACCTGTAAGCAGCAAAACAAGCACCATGCTGATGACCGAGGAATGCGTTTTCAAATTCCACCCGTATGTTAAGTAAAGCGTTACACCCAACAAGATGATCGAGCCGATGATACTCACCCAAAGCGGGTCGTCGCCATTGAGAATGTGCGGAATGATCTGGTCGATGATGAGATACAGGCTGAAAGCCATGCTCAATAATGCGCGCACCCCCTTCCAGCGGCTGATGACGATGATCGCCACTGCAAAGATAATAGTCAGCCAAAACAGCGGCGTGGTGCGGACAAAGTCTACAAAATAGGCATTGATCACATTATCAGGCGTCTTGCTGATGGAGACCATCACCCTGCTGCCCACCGTGAGGTCATAATCGTCTGAGCGAAGCTGGCGCTTGCCATAGTCAATTTCCATGGGGATACCCGCATACTCCCCTTCCAGAATATTCACCCGCGCAATTTGATATTTCTGGGTGTGACCACCGAGGTCAACCTGGCCTTCTTCGATAATTTGAAGCACCTCCGCCCGAACCGTATCCGAGCCGAAGGTGGTAAATCCGTCACCGGGCAACTGCACACGCGAGAATTGAAAATAAAGGATCACCGCCGCAAGCAGCACAAAAGGAAAGAGCCATGATTGTTTTCTCATGGCTCAGATTATAAACTGGACTGACTACTGACTATGTTTGTTGCTATATATTACAGCCTTCTTCAAACGCTACCTACCGTATGGAAACCAATACCCTTTATCTTCCATATTGAAATCCCAATGCACATGCTTGGTCTCGCGGAATTCTTCGAGACCTTCTTCGCCGAGTTCACGCGCACCGCCAGAGTATTTCATGCCGCCGAACGGACCGGCGTAATTATCGGTCAATGGGTCGTTGATCCAGATCGTGCCTGCTTTGACATCATCGAAGAATTGCTTGATCTTTTTGGTATCGTTGGAAATCAAGACCGCACCCAGACCATATTGACAATCATTGGTCAATTGAATGGCTTCATCGAAGGAGGTGTATTCCATGATCGGCACGGCGGGGCCAAAGGTTTCTTCTCGCATGATGACCATGGTATGGTCAACGCCGGTCAACACGGTGGGTTCGTGGAAGAATCCCTTTTCCAAATGTTTTGGCCGCCCGCCGCCGGTGAGGATCTTCGCGCCGCTGGCACGCGCATCCGCGATCTGTTTTTCAAATTTGGTGCGGAAGGTATCGCCGATCATCGGCCCCATATCGGTTGTGGATTCAAGCCCCGAACCCAGCCTGAGCGACTTGACCTGCTCGACAATGGCTTCGGTGAATTTCGCGGCGCGATTCTTCGGCAGGTAGACTCTTTCCGTTGACGTGCAAACCTGCCCGGCGTTGATGAGAGCCGCGTATGCCACTGCTTTGGCGGCGATCTCCGGGTCGGCATCCTCGGCGATGACAGTGGCATCCTTGCCGCCCAATTCGAGATGGAGTTTCTTCATCATCGGTGCAGCGAGTGAAGCGATTCGTTGACCCGTTGCAAGACTGCCCGTAAACGCGATGACCGGCACATCGGGGTGTTTGACGAGCGGTTCGCCTGTTTCGAGTCCGTAGCCTGTCACTACATTGATCACGCCCGCAGGCAGACCGTCAAAACAATGTTCAGCTAAATACAACGCAGTAAGCGGAGTCATCTCTGACGGCTTGATGACGATGGTGTTGCCAGCCGCAAGCGCAGGCGCAACCTTCCATGCCAGCAAGAGCAACGGATAATTCCACGGAACGATACAGCCGACCACGCCATAGGGCTCCTTGATGATGAAATTGAATTGCGACGACTCGCCCGAAGCCAATACGCTGCCGCGATGGTGGCGTCCCAGTTCGGCGTAATAGTGAAATGTGTTGATGACCCATTCCACCTCCTCTTCATTCTCAGATAGCGGCTTGCCTTCTTCCAATGTAAGCAGGTGGACAATCTTCTCACGATGCTCGTGGACCTTGTTCGCCACTTCATGAAGCAGGCTGGCGCGTTCGTTCGAGCCCAACTTGCGCCACGGGTCAAATGCGGATTGGGCCGCCTGCACTGCCGCTTCGATATCTTCCACTGTTCCGCGCGGCACAGAATCGATGATCTCTTCCGTCGCAGGGTTTTGGACTTCGATTTCCTCTTTTGCATTTCCGTTCGTGAATTTTCCGTTGATGAGCATCTGGCGCATGATTGCCTCCATAATGTAAAGTTAAAAAGTGACAGTCACCTTAAAGGCGACTGTCACTTGATTATTCTTTCGGTTCCTGAGACTCTTCGATCAATTCCCTCGGCGTAGCCGCGCCACAGCTTGGACAGATAAATTTATGTTCCACCGGAATGTAAGACCGCGAGCAAAACGGACAGGTGATCGGCATCGGCTCTTTGGGCACTTCCTTCACCACTTCCTTTGTCACCTCACGGGTTTCGACACGGGTTCCGCCACCGCCGATGAAAACATGACCACCGCTACGAGAAAAGCCATCGCCAGAAGATGAATTGGAAGAAGATGATTTATTCGCCGCTGCGCCTGCCGCTCCGATAATGCCGCCAAGATTACTTCCGCTCTTTGCAGAAGGTTTTGGTGAAGCAGATGGTTTGGAGGACGACGAGGATTTCGAGGAAGATTTTCCGCTTTTGGAGGACGAACTCTTTCCGCCCTTCATATTCCCCATCAGGAAGAACAGCACCGCCACGATCACAACCGCCGCCAGGGTTACGAACACAATGATCGCCGTCAGCCGCAACGCACGCGGAATGTTGTAAAGCTCATACCCATAACTAAAAAGGAACACCCCACCGACATAGAATGGCGACAGGATGATGACCAAAATCGTGCCGATATTCTCTGCGAGATTTCCCTCAAACCAGGTTTGATACGCGACAAAAATGATCAATGCCAGAGTTGCGAGAGCGATCAACCCGCCGGGGATCAGGATGTGCAGCGGCTTGCCAGGCTTTTCATCATCATGGTCATATTCAAAAACTTCGTGGGTCTTTGCCCGTACTTGTCTTGCGCGATATTCTGATTCAGGCATGTGAGTCTCCTTTATAAAAAGGGTGCATCGCACCAGATTCGATGAGAAGCTCATCGAATAGATTTCTGCCAGTAAATGGGTTTCTCTCACCCGTCTGCACGACGCACTCCGTACTGAATTAATTTATTTGCTCAACTCACGCGAAAGGGCTTCCATTTGCGCGAGAATGGCGGCCACTTGTCCGCTGGGGACGTTGACGCGATACATGTGAGTAAACCCATCGCCGAGCATGATCTTCACTTTTCGCCATGAAGCCAGCTGCGGTTGGACCTCACCCTGCGGCAGTAATTTAACCGCCTGCTCCCATTGTGGATGAGTTTTCATGTAGTCGCCGAGCAGGTCCAGGGTCGTGGTGCGAAGCGGAAAGAGATGAGTCGCCTCCACCCAGCGTGCATCCTGTTCGTCATCCAACAACCAACGCGCGAACAACCATGATGCAAGCTGTTCCTCCCTGGTCGATTTCAATACAACGTAGGAAGAGCCATAAACCACCAGCGCATCTTCATTTTCACCGGGGAAGGAAATGACCTTCCATGCATCCGTGTTGCTGGCGCCCGCGAATGCACGGGCTACATCGGGCAGGTCTTCAAGGCTGGCGGCAATGAATAGCGCTTCACGATTGGCAAATGCAGTGATCGGATCGGAGTCCGCGGTTTGCCAGGCACAGGTCGATTCAGAAAGTTCGCGCAGGAATTTAAAGGCTTCGATATTGTTCGGTGTGAGAAAGCGATAATCACTACCTTCCAAAACGCCGCCTTCGAATGCAAGCAGCCATGCATACGCCGTCATGTAATCTGTGTCTGCATACCAGCCGCCCATGAAATCATTCTGAGGCGATTCATCCTTCAACATAAATTGCTGGGCGCGGCAGGCCTGCTGGCGAAAATCATCGGGCGCATCGGGCGGAGAGGCAAACCCGATCTCATCGGCCCAGGTTTCATTCCACAGCAAAAAGCGCGCAGTGCGCTGCGCGGGGAGTCCGACTCGTTCTTCACCGTAGCGATCCTGATTCCAAAACACCACAGGGATGTTGCTCGCATCGATTCCATAAGCGGGGTCATTCACATATTGCGTCAGGTCTGTCACCATGCCATTGGTATCCCACTCCAGCGCGTGCTCGGGCAGCGCGATCACCAGATCGGGGCGGTCCGCTGTCGGCTGCGATGCAGACACGTTTTCATACAGGTTCGTAAAATTGACCTGACTCTCGGCAACGACCTTGATGCCCCATTCATTGCTTTGATTGAAATCTTCGACGAAGGTATCGAATCGGCCTGACTCAACCCCGTACCACGGATGCCAGACTTTGATCTCCAACCCGTTCAGCGCTTCTTTCTTGACCCCAAGGCTGCTCGGTGCTTCGACAGTGGGTGCAGGCTGCGGCGTTTTTGTAGCGGCCTGCGTGACAGATACCTCCTTAGTCGGAGTGACCTCCTGTGCGCCGCATGCAGAGAGAATGATTACGAAAATAATAAGTGGCAGGATGATCTTTTTCATGGATGGATTATTGAGCCAGGGTCATAAATGGAACGGGCATAAACACTAAAAGGAAAACAATGATCATTGCAAAGCCGAGCAGGCGTCGGGGCGGGTCGAGCGTGGTGATCTGGTCCAACGGTTCCGCGTTGACCCTTCCGAGCCAGAAAAGCAACATGGCCCAAATCCACCATCCGCTCCAGAAGATGCCAAGCACCGCAAGAATACCAATGATAAAAGGGAATCCCTTGCGCGCCTTTTCACCAAAAAGACCATAGATCACATGCCCGCCGTCCAGCGTGCCCGCAGGGATGAGATTCAAACCAGTCACCAGCAAACCCGCCCAGCCTGCAAATGCAACGGGATGAATGAAGACATCCAACCCGCCAAAGGGGACGGGACGGCCTGTAAAGAAATACTGCAGCCAATACAAAATTCCCTGCGGCGCTACTGGGGATGGGAGCAATTGGCCGAAGGTGATGTATTTTGCCAGCAGGTACATCAGGGAGTTACCTTCGATGAACCCGTTCGGATTGGGATCAATGGTGCTGAGCGTGGAAAGCGACAAGCCGTAAAATAGAACGGGAAGCGCCACGATCAAGCCTGCGATCGGGCCTGCCACGCCAATGTCGAAAAGCACGCGTTTGTTTTTCGGAATACCGCGCATGATAATGGCCGCGCCCATCGTCCCCAAAAGGCTGAGCGGAAGCGGAATGAAATACGGCAGGGTGGCGGGAGTCTTGTGATAACGGCTCATGAAGTAATGCCCCAGTTCATGCGTCAACAAAATTCCGAGCAGGCTCAGCGCAAAAGGCCAGCCTGTGAAGATGCTTTTGGCAAGCAAGAGCAATTGCCCCATAAAGTCATCTGGCACCGGGCCTTCGGGCTGCGCTCCGGCCAGCATTACGCTTAACACGGTCAACACAAAAAGGATGATGTTCGTGGAAATGTTATCCTGTTTGGGCTCCGGTAATTTCGGCGCGAGGTAAATAATCTGGCGCGTTTCCTCCATTCGAAAAAGCGGGGTGATGCCGTGCGGAGAAAGCGATTCAGCCAGTGTGTCATAAAGCGAAGCGGAATCTTCATTCAACAATTCGCCGCGATAACGCAGAAAGAATCCCTTGCGTGGGTCTTCGCTGGTCACATCTTCGATACGAAACACACGAGCGACAAGGTTTGTAAGAACTTCAGTTTCAGGAATGGACATTGAATACCTTTTTAACCAACATACAATGGACAGTGGACGATGGACAACAAGATCGTCTGTCGCCCATCGTCCAATTTATAGGCGGGAGTGGATGGGAGTCGAACCCACCGCGGCCCGCAACGCGGCCCGCCACAGGTGTTGAAGACCAGGAAGCCCACCGGGACCTAACCACTCCCGTTTGCAAGGATAACCGAGAGAAGATGGATTCGCAAGTTATAAAGTTCGCGCATCAAGATTTGTTTGCGCGTAATGGACATGATATATAATATCAATAATGCCAAATCGGTTTCGCCGTTTGTTTTCAGCGCCCATTTTCGAAAATGCGGAGAAAACGCGCACCGCACAGATACTCAACAGTTTTGTGTGGAGTGCAATCAGTATCCTTTTAATGATCATCATCATTCGGCTGATCATGGGGAGAGAGAACGGCAGCGTACCCTTGTTGTTATTAACAGGGATCGTGCTTGCCCTGGGAATTGTTCAGGTTACGATCCGACGCGGTTACATTCGCGGCGCGAGTATGTTCCTCGCAGGATCATTATGGGCGGCCATGACCTTCCAGTCATGGGAGGCGGATGGAATTCGCGACGTCGCCATCGTTGCCTATCTTGTGATCATTCTTTTGGCAGGCCTGCTGTTGGGATGGCGTGAAGGATTGTTCTTCGGGGTCATCAGCCTGTCTGCGCTTTGGTTTTTTGCATTCGAAGAAGAGTGGGGACTCCGTATCCAGCATGTGGATACACCGCTAAACATTGCCCGCGACCTCACGGTCATTTTTCTATTTGCGGGCACACTCATTTATCTTTTGATCAACAGTTTAAACCGCAGTCTGTATGATGCACGGTTGGAATTACAGGAACGTTTGCGCGCGGAGCGGAAATTACAGGTACAGGCCGATTATCTCACCGCGTTGAATGAGACCGCCCTGGGCCTGCTCAATCGTTCCGAGTTGAGGCCGCTGCTTGAATCGATCCTTTCGCGAGCCTGCGCCCTGCTTAATACCCAGCACGGGCTGATTGACCTTGTCTTGCCGGATGAATCCGCACTGCGACAGGAACTGGGGCATGGCGTTCTTTCCCGCTACGATGGAAGCCTGACGTACAAAGATGAAGGTGTTACCGGGGGGGTATGGGGCAGTGGAAAGACCCTTGTCGTTCAAAATTATGCAGAATGGGATAACAACCTGCCTGAATTCGTCGATGCCGGTTTCAATGCGGTCATGGGTGTACCTCTCACAGTGGGGAACAAGGTCATCGGTGTGCTGGCCATTTCATTCGTCGAACAGGAACGGGGTTTCACGCAAGAGCATGTCAATTTGATGGAGCGCTTCGCGGCGCTGGCCTCCATCGCCATTGATAATGCCCGTCTCTTTGAGCAGACACAAAAGGAGATCGCCGAGCGGACCCTTGCCGAAGCCGCCCTGCGCTCCAGTGAGGAACGCTTCCGCAAGATCTTTCATGCCAGTCCGGTGGCGATCGTCATCACATCATTGGATAAAGGCATTATCATCGAAGCCAATGAAGCCTACTGGCAATTGTCCGGTCTTGAACCGCATGGAACTGTAGGACGCATGGCTATTGAACTCGGATTGTGGGAAGATGAAGAAGAGCGGCAGGGTTTTGTCGAGAGATTAATAACCGAGCGTTCCATTTATGTTCCGGAGTATCAGTTCACCAATGAATCTGGGGCGTTTTACACGGTGTTGGCTTTCTATGAGTTGGTGACACTCGAAGGGGCCGACTGCATTCTGTCCATGTTCCATGATATTACCGAGCAAAAGAATGCGCGGGAATCTCTGCAAAACAGCGAGGCGCGCACGCGTGCCATTCTGGCATCCATCCCTGATATGATCTTCGAGATCTCGAAGGACGGGATATTCCTCGATTTCATGGCATCCTCTGAGATCACCCCCCTTATGCCGCCTTCACAATTTCTGGGCAGAACCGTGCTGGAACTGTTCCCCCCTGTCATCGCCCAGCAAACCCTGTTCGCGCTTGAGCGCACACTGGCAACAGGTCAATTGCACGCCTTCGAATATGGGATGCCGCCCGGCGAAGAAGTGCAGTTCTTCGAAGCGCGCATCACCGCCATCACATCCGAATCCGCGATCATCATGGTGCGTGATATCAGCCAGCAAAAATATGTGCAGGTCGAGCGCGAAAAGCTCATCAACGAACTGGAAGATAAGAACAGCGAGTTGGAACGCTTCACTTACACCGTTTCACACGACTTGAAATCGCCTCTGATCACAATCAAGGGTTTCCTCGGCTTTCTCGAACAGGATTCCGTCAGCGGGAACACGGCACGGCTGAAACTGGATATTCGCCGCATCGGCGACGCCACCGACAAAATGCAGTTGCTGCTTAGTGAACTGCTCGAGCTTTCCCGCATCGGTCGGCTGACCAGCCCGTATCAGTTCATCAAGGTTGAAGAACTCGTAAATGAGGCAGCTGAAGCTCTGCATGGACGGCTTCATAAAAAAGACATCAAAGTTGAAATACATGATGACCTGCCAACGATCTACGGCGACCGTCAACGCCTGCTCGAGGTATTTCAAAACCTGATCGATAATGCCGCCAAGTTCCTGGAAGACCAGCCCAACCCAGTCATTGAGATCGGCCAAAATGGGTTTGAAAATGAACAGCCGATCATTTATATCCGCGATAACGGCATCGGCATCGACCCAATCCACCACGACCGCATCTTTGGGCTGTTTAACAAATTAGATGCCAGTTCGGAAGGCACCGGTATTGGGCTGGCGCTGGTTAAGAGGATCATTGAAGTTCACAGAGGCAGGATCTGGGTGGAAAGCGAACCAGGACATGGGGCCACCTTCTTCTTCACGCTTCCCAACGGACCTGAATCCTGATCCTGTATTAATGTCATTCTCATGCATCTGACTTCGGGGTATACTCTCGACAACCCATCTATTGAGGAGAAAAACTAAATGAAACGAGCCGTGAGCATCAGTATTGGTTCATCAAAGCGTAACAAGGCTGTCGAAGTGACGTTGCTCGGTGAAAAGGTCAGCATTGAACGCATCGGAACCGATGGGGATATGGAAGCCGCCGCCCTGAAATACAAAGAGATGGATGGCACTGTGGATGCATTTGGTGTCGGTGGAGCCGATCTGGGAGCCATCGTCGACGGAAAATGGTACACCCTGCATTCCGTGACCCCCATGGTACGCTATGTAAAAAAGACCCCGCTGGTGGATGGCGGCGGATTAAAGAACACACTCGAAAATAAAGCCCCCGCATTTCTGGATAAAAAGATCGGCGAATATATCAATTCCCGAGGCCGCAAAGTGCTGGTCACCCTCGGCGTGGACCGCTGGGGCCTCTCCCAGGCCTTTTCCGATGCTGGATACGAAACCATTTATGGCGACCTCATGTTCGGCCTGGATATTCCGATGGCTATTCACAAGCTCAGCCAGCTAAAGATCGTGGCGGCCTTGATGATGCCCATCGCCTCCCGTCTGCCCTTCTCCTGGATCTATCCCACAGGCGAAAAGCAGGAAAAACGCACACCCAAATGGGGAAAGTATTACGCCTGGGCCACCGTCATCGCGGGTGATTGTCACTACATCAAGCGTTTCATGCCTGATGACCTGACTGGCAAAGTGATCGTCACCAACACCACCACCCCGGAAGATGTAGAAGCCTTCCGCAAGGCGGGCGTAAAATATTTGGTTACAACCACCCCAGTGCTGGAAGGCCGCTCCTTCGGCACGAACATGATGGAAGCTGCGCTCGTGGCTGTGGCTGGCAAGGGACGTCCGCTCACATGGCCTGAACTGACCGAACTGCTCGACAAGCTCGGTTTCGAACCTCAATTGCAGGAGTTGAATTAAATTATGGATGCAATCGTAACTGCCGGCGGAGTACCCCTGCCCGGTGATCCTTTATATGTGTATTCCAACGGCAATTCAAAGGCGCTGATTGATATTTCGGGCAAGCCCATGGTCCAGTGGGTTTTGGACGCGCTGGGCGAATCCAAAAAAGTGGACAATGTCATCGTCATCGGCCTTTCGCCCAAAAGTGGACTGACCTGCAAGAAGCCCCTGCACTACATTTCCAACCAGGGCCGCATGCTCGCCAATATCGTCGCAGGCGTGAACAAGTCGCTTGAATTGAACAAAAAGAATGAATACGTGCTGATCGTTTCCTCCGACATCCCCGCCATTAAGGGTGACATGGTGGACTGGCTGATAAATACCAGCATGGAAACCAAAGATGACCTGTATTACGGCGTCTGTCCGCGTGAGGTGATGGAAACACGTTATCCCACCTCGAAACGCACCTATACCAAACTAAAAGAAATGGAATTGTGCGGCGCGGATATCAACGTGATCCACGTCAGCATGACCACCGATCACCTCGATACCTGGGAGCAACTCATCGGCAATCGCAAGAGTCCCCTGCGTCAGGCAGCCGTCATCGGCTGGGATACACTCTTTCAATTAGCCACGCGCCAATTCACCCTGCAAGGTCTCGTCGAACGCGCCTCTCAGCGCATCGGCATCAAAGGCCGCGCCATCGTGTGGGACAAGGCCGAACCATGCATGGATGTGGACAAGCCGCACCAGCTTGAACTGATGCGCGAGGATATCGCCAGTCAACTGCAAAAGGCCGCCAAAGCAGAGAAGAAAGCAGCCACCGCTGCAAAGAAGGTCACCGCCAAGCCTGCCGCTGCAAAACCCAAACCAAAGGCAAAGGCCAACAACAAATGAGTTTTCGGTCTCTTCTCGAACTCGATGCCCGACTCTCCGGCCAAATGCGTGTGGCTGAAAAGCCGGGTTTTTTGCGGAATGTAGCCGCCTTCCTCGCCCACTCCGGCGACTCGTGGTTTTGGTTCGCGGCGCTCTTCATCTTTTGGTTCTTCAGCAATTCATTTTGGAAACAATGGGAAGTCGTTGAATTCTTCGGCATTCTGGGATTGGCTGGCGTAGTGCTCGGAATTAAATTCCTCGTCCGCCGCAAACGACCTGAAGGCGAATGGGGCGGGATCTATCGCAACACCGACCCGCATTCCTTCCCATCGGGACATGCCGCCCGTTCGTTTTTGATCGCCGTCCTCGCCTCGTTTCTTGCCCCGCCCTGGCTTGCTGCTGTTCTTTGGGTTTGGGCGCCGCTGGTGGCTTTGGCACGCGTGGCCATGGGCGTGCATTATCTCTCCGATGTCATCGCAGGCGCAATATTGGGTGTGATCGTTGCATTGATCGGCATGCAGATCTACCAGCCTATGGTGGATTGGTTGGTCTCGCTTACGCATTTCCCGCTCTGGTAATTTTTTCGTATTGAAAACAGAAGCAACTTAACCAAGGTTTTTTAACGCAAAGCCGTCAGGGCGCCAAGGTTTGTTATTCTCCTTTGCGCCTCCGCGCCTTTGCGTTAATGTTTTAATAAATTTTGACGAGTCACATTTTACGCCGCAAACGGATTGAAGTTCGTATCGCGGTCGTAATAATCTTCATTCTCCGCCCGCTTCAAAGCGCGGACAACGATATAGGTCAGCGGGGTCATCAACACTTCGACCAACACTTTGAAAAGATAATTTGTCACCGTCAGCGTGAGGAAAAGACTCCACGGGAAAACGCCAAAAGCGGTTGCCACCACGACGAAAATAACGGTGTCCATCATCTCGCCCACCAATGTGCTTCCGATGGTGCGCATCCATAACCAGCGGCCATTCGTCCACACCTTCATCTTTGCGAGGATGAAGGAATTGCTGAATTCACCCAGCCAAAATCCCGCAAGGCTGGCGAACAGGATTCCTCCGCTGCTCATCCCACCGAGAATGGATTGATACGCCGCATCGCCTGCGTATCCCTGCCAGGTGACTTCACCCGGCAGACGCCCCACAACCCAAAACACAAACGCCGCCAGCGCCAACGAAAAGAACCCCGTCCAGATCACACGCCGTGAGCGTTGATAGCCATAGACCTCGGTTAGAATATCGCCGAAGACATAACCGATCGGGAATAGAATCGTGCCAGCGTCGAAAGCCATTGGAATGCCGAAGATGCCAAAACCAAAATCCACGATCTTGGCCGAAGATGCGACATTGCTGGTCAACAGCACAGCGATGAACACACCGAGAATGATGTCGAAGTAACGATAAGATTTCATATCCGCGATTTTACCTTTGAAGCCTGCCAAAAGGAGTACCAATGAAAGCTCACACCTTCCGCCTCAAACCCGCTCAGGATTTATTTGACTCGATCGAAGAGTTCGCCAAACAAAAGAATATTCAAGCAGGCTGTGTACTTTCTTCTGTAGGCAGCCTCACACATGCCACCTTGCGTCTCGCGAATCGCAGCGATTACAACGAGTACGATGGCCATTTCGAGATCGTCTCGATGACCAGGCACAGTTTCGATTCACGGGTCACACATCCACGTGGCGATCTCCGATGGCGATGGCGTGACCATCGGCGGGCATCTCGTCAGCGGGTGCAAAATTTACACCACGGCTGAGATCGTCATCGCTGAATTTGAAGATGTGATTTACAAGCGGGAATTATTGCAAAACGATTCGGGGTATGAAGAATTGGTGGTTTACAACGCTTACAATGAATTCAAAAACTCTTCCTGATTTCTCACGGTCTCTTTCAACCCCAGCCGTTTCCCCAACCTCGTCAACTGCGGCGGATCGACATAAGTCTGCGCGAGAATTTCTTCCTGCCCCAATACCTCACGCGCGGGGCCATCAAGCAGCACCTGTCCCTTTGAAAGCGCGATGACACGCTCAAAATTCTCGGCGCAAAAATCAATATCGTGCGTAATGGTGATGACGGTCTTGCCTTCCTTTTTCAACTCGGCAATCACATTCGCGATCCGCGCCACGTTGACGGCATCCTGTCCTGTCGTCGGTTCATCGAAAATGACAATGGGCGTATCCATCGCGATGATCGAAGCCAGCGCCACCATCTTGCGCCACGTCGGCGAAAGGTCATAAGGATTGGTTTCGGTCTTGTCATTCAACTCGGTCAACGACAGCGCCCGCTTCACCAATTCATCGATCTTCTCTTTTGCATATTTCAAATTCTTCGGCCCAAACGTGACCTCGGTGAGGACATCGCGTGAAAACAATTGCTCATCGGGATTTTGAAACACATACCCGACTCGCGACGCGAGTTTCGCCACCGAATATTTTTTCACATCCCAATCCCCGATCAAAACGGACCCGGAAGCTGGTTGCAACAACCCATTGAAGTGTCTCACGAGAGTGGTCTTCCCCGCGCCATTCTGACCGACAATGGCAACCTGCTCGCCCGCTTCGATGGTGAGTGAAATCCCTTTCAAGGCTTCGAGGCCTGTGGGATAGATAAAACGAAGGTCTTTGATTTCGATTTTCATTGATTATCCCGTTGGGGCACAGCGGCGCTGTGCCCTTACGAAAACCCTTCCACAGCCTCATCCAATGTGACGGGCAGATTTTCTTTTTTCCAAATTCCGCGTTTCTTTGCCTCACGCGCCGTGGACGTGTAGCGCGAAAGCCCGAATCCATTTTCAGCGAGCAATTCAGAGGTGAGCACTTCGTTCGGTTTGCCTTCGAGCAGCACACTGCCGTCTTTGAGCGCGATGACTCGGTCTGCGAATTCTGCGATCCATTCCACTTTGTGTTCCACGAGGACGACGGTCATGCCTTCTTCGGCCATCTTGCGGATCGTGCCGAAGACTTCGCGTGTGCCGATGGGGTCCATTTGCGAGGTCGGTTCGTCGAGGACGAGCAGCTTGGGTCGCATGACCAGGATCGAGGTCAGAGCGACGCGTTGTTGTTGTCCGCCAGAGAGTGAATAAGGTGAGCGATCTGCCAAATCGCGGATTCCTGTCAGGGCCATGGCATCCTCCACGCGGCTTTTCATTTCTTCGCGCGGCACGCCGATATTTTCCAGCCCGAATGCGATCTCTTCGAAGACTGTATATTTCGCGCCCGAAATTTGGTTGAAGGGATTTTGAAACGCGAGGCCCACGTTCAAGACCCACTCATCAAGCGTGGACTTGCTGGATTCTTTGCCAGCCACTTCCACGGTGCCGCTCATTTCGCCTTTGAAAAAATGCGGCGCGAAACCCGCCAGCGTATAACAAAGCGTGGACTTGCCCGCGCCGTTCGGCCCGACGATCGCGACGAATTCGCCTTCGTTCACCTGCAAGTTGACATTTTGCAGCGCGGGCGTTTTCGTGAGCGGATATTGATAGGTGACGTTTTGAAGGTTTACGAAGGCCATAGGTTTGCCGCAATGGAAAGAATGACGAGCATGAGAAGCGCCCACCGAATCGTTTTCTCGAACGATGGGTCGGGGATTTCGTGCAGGGAGGTCTTGCTGTTTTTGGAGGTAAAGCCGCGCGCTTCGATGGCGATGGCGCGTTCTTCCACTTCAACCAATGACCCAAACACCAGCGGACCCACGAGCGGCAGAACCGAGCCAGCGCGTTTGAGGAAGGTGCTTTCGGTATCCAACCCGCGTGAGCGCTGGGCGGCGATGATGGTCTGCGCTTTGGCCTGCATTTGCGGAAGGATTTGCAGCGTGGAAATGATGACGTAGGCAAATTGCCCCGGCAATCCGCGCCGCGTGAGATCAGACATCAACTCGCTCGGATGCGTGGTCAGCAAAAACAAGGTGAATGCCGAGATCATCACAAAGACCCGCATGGCGTTCCGAAACGCAAACATCAGGCTTTCCTGTGTGATATCGAGGAAATAGAATTTAAAGATGACTTCTTCACCGATGGGTTGAAAGAAGGCCTGCATCAAAAAAAGAAAGCCAGCCGCGGGAAGGATCAGGCGCGTGGCGGCTTTGAAAAATTCAGGGAAGACCCTGCCCAATCCGCTTAGCGGAATGACGGCCAAGAGCAACACCACATGCGGAGTCCAATACCAGGGACTGGTGAACGAGATCAGGATCAACGCAAGGATCAAGGTCAGTTTCGTCAGCGGATTCAAACTGTGAATGACGCTGTCCCTTTTGATGTGGAAGGAAAGTCTCTCATGCATAGGCGTGGATTATACCCATTCTGGTGCTGAGTAAACGACAAAACCCCATGTCACTCTGAGGGAGCGTTCTCTGCGACCGAAGAGTCTTGTAATATTGGGGGAGAGACCCTTCGCTCAGGGCGACGTTTTAGATAAATGGCCGCCGCGTGACACATGTCACTTCACCGTAAAGTGATTCCCCTTATAATGAAAATGAACCGAAGGGAGATTTCAATCCAATGCAAATTCTCAAAGACAAAAAACTCTTGCTCATAAAATTACTGACGGCTGTTTTCCTTGTGTTCATGTGCTGCGCCTTGTCGAAAGAAGCATTTCTTTGGAAGGTATGCAATGAGCCAGATCGTGGCCCATTGGAAGAACTGATATTTTGGGGTCAATGTGAGCAACAAAAAGAGACACTGTTTCTGGAAACATGTGAGGAATTTGACCGCAACCTGCCGCCCAACACCGAACTTCTTGTTTCCGCCTGTACGAGTCCCCATGCAATTGGCGTGTCTGATGGAAAGATATTATTTGTGCGTGAAGAAAAGACAGGGAAAATTTACCTACTGGATTTAAGCACTGGAGAAAAGAAAGATATCCCCATTGATCGGCTTATTCTTGATCGCGGAATATTTCTAAGCTCCGAATTGATTTGGATGCAAGGCAGTCTGGTAGGACCAGAAGATCCAAATTACAGACCTCACTATGTTTTGGATCTGATCGATGGACAGCGTTACGAGTTACTCGATTTGACATGGTTTCCACGGTTGGAACAAGGCAAGTTTGACCCGAAATATTACGCATATTTTCAATCTGCAGAACAGGTTTTTATAGATCACGATGAATATAGCGCAATTGCTTTGGCCCCTGATTTCCGCCACCACCCTGAAGGGAATGTAATCCTTTCCGAATTTGCGATTGGTGATACCACAACAATGAGCGACAACGGCAAATTACTGGAACAACTGATGAAAGATCTGGGGGTAAGCTATCAAGTTGTGGATTTCGCGGGTTCTTACACAAATCCAGATGTCCCATCTCCACAGGTAAGTATATTGCCAGTGGTCATGACAATAACATTTACCTTTCTGGAACAGATGCGCTGATACTTCGCACCTCGACCTCGTATTTCATAGGTTGGTATTATGATGAAAGCGGGGTGATAATTCAAGAAGAAGCCGCTTATTTAGAACCTGCTTTTTTCCCTGAAAGCAGACGGGGGTTTCCAGTCGAACACCCCATTCTCAAATTGAGCATGCCTGAGCGTGAACACATCGTAAAAGTACAAAGTACGGCTGCCGTAGTTCAGACACGCACTTACCTTACAATGGAAGCCATGCCTACTGCCACACCAACCATCACGCCGACGGTCACCTACACACCAACAGCAACCATTGTGTACCCAACCCCATCGCCCTATCCGACACAAATACGTTTTCCCGTCACCACACCAGATCCAATTCAACTGGAGAGATGGAAAGAGTATGAAATTGCCCTGGCGCAGAGCCTTCTGCCAGAATTGCCACAGGAATTTGTTTTGTGCGAATGGGTTATTTTAGGGGGAGACGGACAGGATTTATATGTAATGGCAGTGTGCGGCAATTCTAGTGTGTATGCAACGGCACCAGCGGTGATGCATCTGGACGAAAATAAATCCATCCAAAACGTGGAGATTGTCCAATACGACTCAATGCGTGATGTAAATATCCAGCGTTTATTCCCAGCAGAAGTGCAAAAGATAATTTACAGCGAAGCAACGAAATTAATTCGCAAAGAATTGGCAGCACATCTAAATCAGAGATTATCGTATCTGGAGAGACTGCCGTCGATTGTTCTTTGGGCAACACCACTGCCAACAAACCTTCCGTGAATCCCTAAAACAAAAAGAGACCGAGCCTTTCGCCCGGTCTCTTTTGAATGTCATTGCGAATAGTTATCCGCCCAAAATA
This sequence comes from Candidatus Villigracilis affinis, assembly GCF_016705895.1. Classification (NCBI taxonomy): domain Bacteria; kingdom Bacillati; phylum Chloroflexota; class Anaerolineae; order Anaerolineales; family Candidatus Villigracilaceae; genus Candidatus Villigracilis; species Candidatus Villigracilis affinis. The sequence goes on from NZ_JADJKT010000005.1 coordinate 172,128, forward strand.
TTGCGGAGCATGAACGCTGCGAACAGCACCAGCAAAACGACAACGCCGACGGCGATGTACAACTGGTTCTTGCTCGCGCCGCCTTCCGCTTCCACCTGACTGGCTTTGGGATAGCCGCCGATGGTGCGCTTGGGCAGGCCCTGAATGATGGCAAAAGCGATCATGGCTGTGGTGATCTTGTCCACGGGCTCGGTCAGGAAGCTGGTGCTAACCACAGCCGACCAAATGCCCTGCCCCGTCTGGAGCAAATACGCGGTGATGAAGGATGAACCGCTGGCAGTAATGCCGCCGAAGAGATACACAGCAATGGGTGTGGAGACGATCGCAGCGGTGAGCGCAACCACAAAGCCGGTCACAACCACTTTCCACCAGGATTTGAAGAAACCCCATTGAGCCATGCGCCCGGCCATGTAACCGATCATCGCAGCCACAGGCCACCAGGGAAGCGCACCGGGGTCAATCGCAACGCCCCAAATGATGTTGGAAAGCGCGCCAGTCAATGCGCCTGCCCACGGTCCGCACAGGGCGGCGACCATCACGGTGCCAATTGAATCGAGGAAGACAGGAAGTTTGAGGACGAGAACGATCTGGCCCACGGCGATGTTAATGCCGATGGCGATGGGGATGAGAACCCACGTCTGAGTATTAAAGTTGTTCTTGATTTTTTCCAACATGATTTCCTCCGAAAAATGTGAAATGGATCGTCGTAATGATGATAACACTTTTCAATCCCAATGGTCACGAAAATCTGTAACGCAAAATTTATCTTGCACTCAACGACTCCGCCAGTTTTTCCATCCGCTCCAAAAACAGTTCCATGAACATGCGCGGACGAACCCCAAGCGCCACTTTCATATTCGGTTTCTTCTTTTCGTAATTATAAAAATCAGCGAACGTATTTCCCAGCCCAACGCCTGTCGAAATATCCACATCCACATAAAGAGATTCGTAATCGCAGATCTCGGGCATGAAGGTCAACGCCAGTGTCATCGGGTCGTTGATCACACAGCCATCGATCTTTTGATATTCATCGTGAAACTCCATGTAAAAACGGGTTGCATCTGCAATGAACTTCGTGATCGGCGAATCGATCTTCAACAGCCTGTCCAAATCCTCTTTCAGAAAAATACATTGATACGTCACATCCAGCGGCGTGAGGATCATCGGCATGCCCGAATGAAAAACGATGTGCGCGGCATGCGGGTCCACAAAGGTGTTGTACTCCGCCAGCGGCGTGGTATTGCCCTGATGCCGAATCGCCCCGCCCATGATGAAGACCTCCTTCACCTTCTCCACAATGCGCGGCTCCTTGCGAATCGCCATGGCGACATTCGTCAGCGGACCGATTGCCACCAACGTGACTTCCTCCGCCGACGACATGATCCTCTCGATGAGGAAATCGCTTCCGTGCTTAAGCTGGGGCCTGCCCAGCGGTTCTGACAGTTTTGCGTAGCCCAGGCCGCTGTCGCCGTGAGTCTCCGGGCTGAGCAGGGATGGCTGTACAAGCGGCAATTCACAGCCCGCATAAACAGGGATGTTCCCCGCCTTTGCCAGTTCCAAAATTGCCAGTGCATTCCTCGTCACCTGCGCCGTGGATGCATTCCCGTGGATCGTGCTGATTCCATCGAGAACAATTTCGGGCGAGGCCAGAGCGAGCAAGATCGCCAAAGAGTCGTCAATACCGGGGTCAGTGTCTAAAATGATATGTTTTGGCATTCAATTTTCCTATGCTCCGCCGCCGAGAGCAGACAGAGCTTCCATCCTCTCAATAAATAATTCCACAAATTCGCGCCCGCGCACACCGAGGGCAACTTTCACATTCGCGGGCTTCTTCGAAACCTTCATAAAATCGGCCAGCGTGCTCCCCATCGAAACGCCGCCCGAAATATCCACATCCACATAATGATTCTCGAAGGTCAGTAGTTCGGGCGCGATGATCGTCGCCAACGTCAACGGATCGTGCAGCGCACAGCCATTGAAGCCTTCGTATTTCTTGTAAAACTCCATATACACCGCCGTCGCATCGCGAACAAATCGTGCGATGGGCGCATCAATTCTGTTCAAACGCTCCACATCTTCAGAAGTGAGCAGGCATTTGTAGGTCACATCCAACGGGATCAACGTGATGGGAATGCCCGAATGAAAAACGATGTGCGCGGCATGTGGGTCGGCATGCATGTTGAACTCGGCGGCGGGAGTGATATTGCCGCCCGCGCGCAGGGAACCGCCCATGATGACCAATTCCTTCACGGCTTCGGCAAAACGCGGCTCTTTGCGAATGGCCAACGCAATATTGGTCAACGGGCCGATGGGGAAAATGCTGATCTCCTTCGGCTCGGCCAGCACGCGCTGGATCAAATAATCAACGGCATGTTCGTCAACGGGTTTTACTTTGGGGTCAGGCAGGTTTGTATTGCCGATCCCGCCCGTGCCATGCACTGCATCCCCTGATTTGTGCAGTGGAACAAGCAACGGCAGCGAACAGCCCTGCGCCACGGGGATATCCGCCGCGTGAAGGAATTCCAATACAGCCAGCGCATTGCGCGTGGTATTTTCCACATTCGTATTGCCGTGGACGGTGGTCAATGCCTCGAGTTGAATCTCCGGAGAGGCAAGGGCGAGGAGCAATGCCAGCGCATCGTCCACGCCGGGGTCGGTGTCTATAATAATTCGTTTTGGGTTCATGTAATTTTCCCCGTCATTGCGAGGAGGGCGATAGCCCGACGAAGCAATCTCTGTCATCGCAATGAGATTGCTTCGAGCGGAAGATCACTGCTCTCGCAATGACATAAAGGTTTCCACTTCGTCTTTTGTGGGTAATGATGGTTGTGCGCCGAACTTGGTTGCAGCGAGCGCCCCACATGCATTGGCATGGCGAACGGCGTCTTTGAGTTCAAGTCCGCGCAGCAGGGATGCGGCGAATCCGCCGATGAAGGCGTCTCCTGCGGCGGTGGTATCTACAACATCAATTTTATAAGCATCCACTTGTATGACTTGTGTGTTGGATACAACCAATGCGCCCTTGCTTCCCAACGTCACAATGACATTCTCTGCGCCGCGTTTGAGCAGGGCTTTTGCAGCCGCTTCAGCAGAGGCGATGTCTTTGACCTCAAGTCCGGTCAACAGGCTTAATTCGGTTTCGTTGGGGATGATGAAGTCTGCAAGGCAGATCAAGTCATCGGGGAGAGTCTGCGCGGGTGCAGGGTTGAGAATGACGCGCGCACCATTCGCTTTGGCAAATTGCGCGGCGTGAAGCACCGTCGGGGTGGGGATTTCCAATTGGAGCAGAATCAGGCTCGGGTTAAGGTCAGAAGCGCGATCCACATCCGCAGAAGAGACGTGCCCGTTCGCGCCCGCCGATAGCACGATGCTGTTCTGCCCGTTCGCATCCACCACGATAATGGCCGTTCCCGTGGAAGCATCATCGCGCTGGATGTTGGAAACATCCACTTGATTTTGCTTAAGGTTTTCGAGCAGGAAATCACCGAAGTTATCCTTGCCCACGCGCCCAAGCATGGCTACGCTGGCACCCTGCCGCGCCGCAGCCACAGCCTGATTGGCGCCCTTGCCGCCGGGAATGGTATGCAAATCATCGCCGCTGATGGTTTCGCCGGGCTGCGGAAATCGCGGCGCACGAACGACGAGATCGGCATTCAACGAACCGATAACGAGAACATCACATTTTGGCATTTCAGACATGCGAGCAATTTTACACTATTGGCATGTTCGTGAATTGATTCGGGTTACAACTTCGTGAAAACTATTAAAAATATAACGCAAAGGCGCGGAGGCACAAAGAAAAATGCCTCCCTGCGTCTTGGCGGCTTTGCGTTAAAGAGAAATGCACATTAGAAGCTTACTTCTTTGCCCCACTGATTCGTCACGCTTGCAGCGTCACCTACTTTCTACTTCCTCGGAATCACCACTCCGCCCTTCACATCCCAAATCTCCGCGCTTTGCGAAAACTCTGGCGCAAAAAGAGTCAAGTCGGTGGTGGTGAACAGCACCTGCGCTTCGGGGCTGACATATTTCAGCAGGTCGGCGCGGCGGCTGATATCGAGTTCGGCCATCACCTCATCAAGCAGGATCACGGGCCATTCGCCGGTGCGGTCCTTCATCCATTCCACTTCGGCGAGTTTGAGCGCCAGCAGAGTGGTGCGGAGTTGTCCGCGCGAACCGTAATCGCTCACATCCGCTTTGTTGATGACGAAGCGCAGGTCATCGCGATGCGGACCGATCGTTGTCACGCCGCGCGCAATCTCTTCACTGCGAATCTGTTTGAGCCGCGCCAAGAATCCATCCTGAATTTCGCTCAACTCAATGGACGAGCGGTCAATGGCGGTATCCAATTTCAAACCCAGCTGTCCATTCGGTTTGGGTAGCGGATCATATGCGGGCTCATAGGCCAGCCGCAGAATTTCCGCACCACGAGTCAATTCATGATGGATGCGCGACGCAAAACGCTCAATCTCCTGAACGGCTTGAATGCGCCACAAAATGATCTGCGACCCGAATTTGACCAACGCTTCATCCCACACCTGAAGCTGGTCGCTGCTTCCGTTGCGTTCGCTCAGCGCCTTGAGCAGTGCATTGCGCTGGGTCAGCGCCTGATTGTATTCGCTCAATACGCGCGCATACGCAGGGACAGTCTGAGCCAGTGCGAGGTTGAGATATCGCCTGCGTTCGTCTGGTCCGCCCTCAATGATCTGCGACATTTGCGGCACGAAGATGACCGCATTGAAATGTCCGATGACATCGCTGGCATGGCGTTTGACCCCATCAAGCAAAATCTCTTTGCGGAGTCTTTGTCCGTTTACGCCAGTAGGTTCGAGGATCAGCCGCGCTTCGAGGTGATGTTTGGATTTTCCGCGCTGATAATCCGCCACGAGACGGGTCACCGCCAGCGGATTCTTCGCTTCGTGAAAATTGACGATCTGCCGGTCCACGTGGGTTTGGAAGGAGGTGAATGCCGCCAGAAAATAGATCGCTTCAAGCACGCTGGTTTTTCCCTGCGCATTGCTCCCTACCAACACAATTGCCCGCCGTGGAAGTTCAGCATCCAGGCGGGTGAGACTGCGAAAGTTGGTGAGGGAGAGGTGTTTTAGGTACATTGGGGCAGAGAAATGCTAATCGAGCGGAACTTCGTCCTCGTCTTCTCTCGGCTTCCATACGCGGGTGGCGCGGTCGGTGAAGAGAACACCATTCAGGTGGTCGATCTCGTGCTGAAAAATGCGCGCCATCCAGCCATCCACTTTGAGTTTGACGGGGCTGCCGTGGCGGTTGAGCGCCTTCACTTGAATCGACTCGTGACGCTCCACCTCACCCTGCAAGCCGGGAATGGAAAGACAACCCTCGATACCCATCACTTTTTCTTCGGAGGTTTTGATGATCTCAGGGTTGATGATGACGTACAACTTCTTCGGCTTCGGAGGCGCGTCTTCATTTTCCTCTTCGTCTTCATCTTCGTCATATTCGATCACGGCCAGTTGCTGCGAAATGTTCACCTGCGGAGCGGCCAGCCCCACGCCCGGTGCTTCGCGCATGGTTTCGATCATGTCATCGATGAGTGTTTGCAATTCCTTGTCGAATTTCGTCACAGGTTTTGCCTTGCGCCGCAACACCGGCTCAGGCAGGAATACGATTTCTCTTAACGCCATACTTCTTGTTCCTTTTTAATTTGGCGGGCTACACACCCGCCCTGCAATTTGGAGCGGAATGATACCTGCAATGCGGTTTATTCGCCACCGCCACCGGCACTATCCGCCCCGCCCATATCCTGCTCGTTTTCCTCGGCAGCCATGTCGTCCATTCCGGACGGATTGAATTTTGTAAACTGATTTGTGGATTCAGCATCTTCCTTGACCACTTTCACCGGCGCGGTGAATTCATTGATGTTTTGATGATATGCCGCCAGCCAGGTGGCGAAACGTTCACGGTCATCCTTGCCAGCATCTTCATTCTTTTTGGAAATACGCGCCGAACGTCTGCGGTTGATATCGGCCTGCACACCGGCCGGGTCGATCACATCTTCGAAGGCCAGTTGATTGCCGCCCACCGAAATATTGACCGTGCCATAGTTGAAAATATTGGCGATCAAGCCATCCCGTTTATAGGATGTACTCAAAATACTTTCGATCTGCGCGGAGCGGCGTTCCTCCTTGCCAAAGGGCTTGCGGTCAAGGTCAACGATCTCATCAGAGGTCACTTTGAAGATATCGTTCTTCCAGTCGGTATATTCGTACCACAACCAGAAACCGATGGGCAGCATCAGCACGGGAATGGTCAAAAGAAGCGTATCGGGTCTGAGCGCGCCATTGGCATTCGGCCTCATAAAGGATGCGGTCGGCGAGGAAGCAAAATACCAGATGCGGGCAAAGAACACAACAATCACGCCGAACGTGGTCAACAACGACCGCCAGCCTCTTTGCAAATATACGATCCAATGCTTGCGATAAATGACGGTGGCGCCTTCCTCCACACGCAATTTGAACAATGCAGAAAGTGCAAGGATCCAATAAGGCGTCTTTGCGATCTTATCCTGATCTTCGGGCACCACGGGCGCAAGTTCCACCTGCGGACGTTTATCCAAAGGCAAACCCAGCTTTTGTTTGATGGTGTCTTTCATCACATCCATCTGGCTGCGGGTGGTGATGGCCTTCGTACGCTCCCAATATTCGCGGATCATATCGGCGGCCTGATTGGGATGGTCGACGTAATCGAATTCAAGTCTGCTGACGAAAGTACGCACGATCACATTGCCATAATCAAGTACACGCCCGATGGCGTCCGTCTCAACACCCACTGAAAGGATCGTACCCAGCGGAGCCTCTTCACGGCTGTCATACAAACCAATCACCTTCTCCAGCCAGATGACACGCTGATTGGTGACGATGTAATAATCGTTGCTCCAATCAATGGCATTCCATATCCCCCAGCCAAGAATTCCGACCAAAGCCACCACTGCCAGCGCGTAGGGAGTTGTGGCGGCAGTAACGACTCCCAGCCCGAACAATGTCGCAGGGATCGCCAGCGCCAGCACCGGGTACACCAGCGCCTGATACAACTTCAGCTTATGTCTGCGGGCGATGAAATAAATAACTTCATTCTTGCCAAGCCACTTGAAACGGGTTGAGCGCGCCAGTTTACGGCTCTTGATCGCCACTCTGAAATTCGGTTTCAGGACTTCATAGCGGGCAAGCAATTTCTCGAACTCATCCCGCGAAAGAAAAAACAAGGTGCAACTTTCCAAGGCTGTGATGGTAGCGGAACGATTTCGGTTTTCGAACAAGGCTTCTTCACCAAAATAATCACCAGGAGTCAGCCACGCCAGAAAATCTTCACCCACATCGCGCGGACGAGTCACCTTCACCCTGCCCTTGAAAATCATGTAAAAGCCGTCGGGCTTGTCGCCGCCCTTGAAGATGACATTTCCCGCAGAAAATTCACGCTCGACAATTTTTTGCCCAATGCCAGATAAATGCTCCTCCTTCAACCCATTGAAGAGGTGCATCTTATCCAAAAACATTACGCGCTGCTTGAGTTCGATCACGTTTTGATTCTATCAAATTTCGCGGACAATGGTGCATCCATAAGCGGGGGATTCCGCCAGCGCAGGCAACTGCCCATTAAGCAGAGACTCAACCGCCAGGTCCAAATAGAAGCGGGTCGGGATGCGATTCCGAAATGTGAAATCATCCACCGATCCACGGTAGCGAAGGATTCCCTCCCGGTCAATGACAAACACATGCGGAGTGGTTTGCGCCTCAAACAGGTCTGCCACGCGGCAATTCGCATCCAACAGGACCGTGGGCAGGCGGCGGGCATCAGCGGCAGTTTTCAACGCCTCAACATTCTCGCTTCGATTCGACGCAATGGACAGCATCACAACGTCACGCCATTGCATAAGCATCGCCATGATCGATCGCCTTGTCCGTGCGCTCCGAATGCGGACACTCACACGACCAAAAATTGACGATGACAATCCTCCCGCGATAGTGACTCAAGCGGTGAAGATTGCCATCGAGGTCGGGTAGTTCAAAATCGGGAGCGGACTGATTAATTTGCATTTTGGCTTTCGGGGTGCGACGCACTCGTAGTCACTCAAATTATTAATCCAAAATTCCTATTCCTGCCAATTTCTCGATCACACCCACCACAGCAGAGTTATCCAATTCACCCATGCCCATGTCGATCATCATTTGATAGAACTTCGTATTCTCCTCGGTGGAAGTGACAGGCACGCCGTATTCCTTTGCGGTATCCAGAACAATATTCATATCCTTCAACTGCATGTACGATTTAAAGCCAGGGTTGCGATTGCCATCAAACAAACGCGGAGGTTTGATATCGAGCGCCCAGCATTGCGCCGCGCCTGCCTTGATCGCATCGACCACTTTGCGCGGGTCAACGCCTGCTTTTTTCGAAAAGACCAGCAGTTCGCCCATCGCCACCATCTGCGCAGCGACCATGATCTGATTAGCGGCCTTCGCCACCTGCCCCGCACCTGCATCCCCAACGTGCGTGATGGTCTTGCCCATCGCCTGCAACACAGGCATCACTTTTTCCAAAGCCCCGGCATCGCCGCCGACCATGATGGTCAGCGTGCCGTTCTTCGCGCCGATGTCGCCGCCAGAAACGGGCGCATCGAGCGAGAAAATTCCTTTTTCCTTCAACTTCTCCGCAACCAAACGCGCCGAGGCAGGCTTGATGGTGGAGTTATCCACAACAATGAGGCCAGCCCGCCCGCCTGCGAGGATTCCGTTTTCGCCGAGCGCCACTTTTTCCACATCGGGTGAATCGGGCAGATTGGTGAAAACCACGTCCACTTGTTCGGCAACTTCCTTCGGTGAATTTGCAGCGGTTGCACCTTCGGCAACCAGTTCATCCACTGCGCCACGCGAGCGGTTGTGTACGACAACAGGAAAGCCCGCCTTGAGAATATTCCGCGCGATGGACTTGCCCATTAATCCGAGACCGATATATCCAACTCTTAACATAAAGAGACTCCTTGAATGAGAATGATGTGGGATTATAACGCGCCCAACCCCCTCCGTCCTAAAGGACACCTCTTCCATTTTCTCGAAAATGGAAGAGGTGTATAAAAGGGAAAACCTGCCCCTTGTTCAGGAGCAGGTTTCGGTTAAGGATGAAGCGATTACTTAATCGAGTAGGTCAGGTTGACGTTGACGGAAACTGTCAACTGGCCAGGCTGGATCGGCACTGCGGAAGCCGCATCGTAAGCTACTCCGCCGCCGCCCTTGCCCATGTCTACGGGGTAGGCGCTATTCTCGTAGAAGTTGATGGTCTGGATCTCGCCGAGTGAAACACCAGCGGCTTCGGCCAATTCCTGGGCCTGAGCTTGCGCATCCGCAACGGCTTTGGTACGGGCATCCTTCAAAGCCTGGGCTTTGTCGGCCACATCGAACTGGATGCTGTTGATGGTGTTTGCGCCCGCGCTGATGGCTGAGTCGAGCAGGTCGCCAAGTCCATCGAGTTCGCGCACGGTGATATAGACGGTGTTATCCACCATGTAAACGGTACCACTGATCGTGCCATCGGGGCCGTATTGCTGCGAAGGCCAGATGCTGAAATTGGTGGTGCGAATGTCTTTTTCATCCACGCCCGATTTCTTGATCGAAGAGATCAGCGAGCTGGTTTGGCCTTTGTTCGCTTCGACAGCTTCAGAAGCGGTTGCGCCTTCCGTGTGAACGCCGATGTAAATGTAGGCGATATCAGGGGTGAGGTTCACTTGTCCGAGGCCATTTACATTTAATGTGCGAGCGGGAGCAGGCGCTTCCTGATTGATCGTGGTGGGGCCACAGGCACTCAGAATGAGAGCGAAGGCCAATACTGCAAATACTAAAAATTTTCTGTTCATTGTTTATCTCCTTAAGTGTTATGTGTCTTTCAGACGTCCCGCCTTCAAAAAAGTTCCCATCTACCGAAAACTAATTTATTTTTAAGGGAGCTGGGGCACTTGTATTTTAGTTCATTTACGACTAAAATTTTGCACAAATGTTCTAATGGAAAACCATGCCAATTAACTATCAGGAAATTTACACGCAGATCAAGCAGGTTGGCTTGGGTGCAAAGGAAAGAAGAAAGAAGAAAGAGGAAGCGCAGGAACTGGCAAAGACCCTGCTCGAAACCTATTCTTCTCAACTGGACTTCCTGCGCTCCAAAGTGGATTCTGCCAAAACAGCGGATGCCAACATTCGTTGCGCTGTCCCGTTGGATGAGGCCCTCGCCTCGCTTCCTACCCGATGCCTGATTCTGTTATTCAATCCACTTTAATTGCTGCTGACGGTTCGCAAGCCATCGCAGACAGGCACAGCACGGTTCAATTTTGCGTCATCAACGTGGGGGCAATTTCACTAAAGCCAAACTCTGGTGAAACCCCAGCCGTGGAAGTGGAAAGCGAGCTTTTCTTCGGCGACGCCATCGAAGAGAACGGACTCACCACCGATGGCGGCGTCGCCCTGCGGCGTGACCTTGCCGAACGCAGCGTCATCGAAAAGATGAGCAAAGGCATGAAAGGCTCGGTCGTTTCATTTACAGACGGCACGCTCGAAATCTTCCGCGCCAAAGATATTGATAATGCCAACATGTACCGCAACACCGTGGACAAGTACATCTCCGTCCTCTCGCGCTTGCAGGGACGCGGCATCATCTCAGCGGGGTATATTGACAAGCCTTCATCTAGTTTGGTTGTGAAATTATTGGAACTGACCCAGATCACCATCCCCGAAGAGATGGAAAAACTGCGTAACGCCCCGCCGCTGAAATACGTCACAGACCGCTGGCTGTTTGGCTACAACAACAAATTATTCCAACTGCTCCCGCCTGGTCATCGTTCGGCGGTGTTCAAGATCCAATCCACTTCCGAAAAAAGCTACAAAGGCGTTTTGGAATTGCACTTCTTCTATCTCAACGTCGGCACGGAGGGACACCCCTGGCCCGTGCGCGTGGAAATTCCGCGCTGGGTGGTGGATGATAAAAAGCAACTGGACTTGCTCCATGCTGTTTTGGTCGAGCAATGCCGCATGATGGGCAGCAAGCCGTATCCGTATCTCTTACACCGTGCGCATGAGACGGCGGTGGTGAAGAATGAAGAGAAGCAGCAGATCGAGCAGATGCTGTCACTGGAATTAAGAAGAAATAGCGAAGACGTGGACGAGGGCTCGAACAAACAGTCCGCGAAGGATTTGAAGGGTAGAACAAGAAGATAACCCTCCGCCTTCGGCACCTCCCCCAAATACGACGACGTATATTTTGGATAAATCCAGAAAGCGTTTCAATGTCGTACCCCTGGGGGAGGGCGGTTTTAGGAGATTTTATATGACACAACCAATCGAGATCGGACGTTTACTGAGCGCAGGGATTTCAGGATTCACAGCGGGCTGCCGTGTGAATCAGTTGAGCGTGCCTTCCTTCGGGGCGCTGGTCCGCGCGCCGCTGGGGGATGGGTATCAGGTGTATGGACTCATCCACGATATTCACATTGACGATGACGGGCTGGTGCGCCAACTGGTGACCGCCGATGGCGTCAGCGAGGAAGTGATGAAGGACAACCGCGAGCGCCGCATTGTGCCCGTGGAAATGTCTGTGCTGGCGGTGGGATATGAGCAGGATGGCAAGGTTCATCATCTGCTGCCGCCGCGTCCGCCGCTGAGCTTGGATGTGATCTATTTGTGCGAGGATAAGGATATGGTACGGTTCACCGAGAAGTTCGGGTATTTCCGTCATATCTTGAATGGCAAGGATGTGCCTGTGGGCGAAGTGCTCGCGGCGCATATTTTGCAGGCGGGGAAGGCGAGGGGAGTGGAAAGTGGAAAGTGGATCGAGTCCGCGACGCAGGAAGTGATTACGTTGCTGCGGGATGATTACCCGACGTTGATGAGGTGTGTGGGCTTGCGGATATTGGAGTAATTAGAGGGGGAAAGGAAAAGGGTAAGAACCCAGGGGGTTTTAACCTTCCGCCGGGGGGTTGATGAAAGTTGGCAAGGCGGTTTTGATGAGCGATCAAGGTGCTACGGTTTAGGACCTGGTTTTTGAGATCGGTTTATCGTCGATGAAACATGTGAGATCCTGAAAAGGTCAAACTTCCTTAGGCGTAAAGAGCGGCTTGCTAGGATTGGTGGGAGAAGCGCAAATGCGGGAATAATCCTGAAAGAGGATATTTCTTTGTGTCCTTAGAACAAAGTAATAAAGAGGTAAATATGCAAATTACAACGAACTCAAATTGGTTATCTCGTCGGCGGCGGACTCAAAGAAAATTTCCGCGTGCGGCTGACGGTTTCTCCGCAGGACATTCAGGAGGGGGCGTTTGTCGTCATCCAGAGCGGACATTGGAATTATTACGGCATTGTGACGGATATCAACCTCGGTGCGACGGACCCGCGTTTTGCGGATGAGCAGACGGAGGTGCGCTTCCCTGCGCATATCGCCAAGGCGCTGCATGGACAGACGTTGTATGCGAACCTTGAGGTGCTGCCGAATCTGATGCTGGAGGTGGGTCCTGAATTGGGCACGCCTGAGTATAAGGATTGGCAGGGAAAAATTGATGCGGGCTTGAAAGATGCGCCGCGCATTTTGCCCGTCAAGAATATTCCTCCGCACCATGCGGTCGTGTCGCTGGCGAATGAGGGCGATATCGCCGAGATCTTCGGTGACCCGAACAAGGAAAGCAATTTTGTCATCGGGTATACGCGCGAGCAGAATCATCCCGTGTGCATTGACTTGGATAAGTTCGTGCAGCGCTCGTCGGGAGTGTTCGGGGCGACGGGCACGGGCAAGTCGTTCCTGACGCGCTTGGTGCTGGCGGGGTTGATGAAGCACAATCAGGCGGCGGTGCTGGTGCTGGACATGCACAACGAGTATGGGTTTGACGATGTGGCGTCAGACACGAAAAAAGCCGTGAAGGGATTGAAGACCCTGTTCAAGAGCGGAGTCCGATGCGTTGGCTTGGGAGCAGGAAGCACCATCAGAGGCAATCAAGTTGACTTTAATTTGGAAATCTCAACGGGAGACATTTCCACATCTGATATTGAAACGCTTTCACGCGAGTTGAATCTGCGCGAGACCACGCCGACGATCTTGAATGCGTTGTATGGCACGTTCAAGGATAAGTGGTTTGCGGCGTTTCGTTCGATGAGCCGTGAGACGGTGATGATCGAAGATGAAAGAGGAAAGACGAAAGAGGTGCCTGCGGAGGGGAGCGTGGCGAAGTGGGCGATGGAGAACGGTGTGAATGTGATGGCGGCGGAAGCGCTTCATGACAAACTGCGACGGCTGTTCAGCCAACCCTATATCGTGGACAACCCTGCAGCGGACTCGGTGGCGCAGATCATCCAGTCGTTGGAGGCGGGCAAGCATGTGGTGCTGTCGTTCGGCGAGCATGAGAGTGACCTGGATTATCTGCTGGTGTCGAATTTGCTGACGCGCAAGATCCGCGCGGCGTGGGAGAAGAAGACGAATGAGTTCCGCACGCACGGCAAAGCGGAGCCGAAGCCGTTGATCATTGTGGTGGAGGAGGCGCATAAACTGCTCAACCGCGAGATGGCGGCGCAGACGACCTTTGCGACCATCGCGCGCGAGCTGCGCAAATATTATGTGACGCTGTTGATCGTGGACCAGCGTCCGTCGCAGATCTATGATGAGGTGATGAGTCAGTTGGGCACGCGCATCAGCGGCTGGCTGGGCGATGACCTGGATATTCAGGCGGTGCTTTCGGGTCTTTCGGGGCGCGACTCGCTGCGCGGGATGCTGGCGCGTTTACAGCCGAAGGAAGAGGTGCTGCTGCTCGGTTGGGGTGTGCCGATGCCGCTGCCTGTGCGCTCACGCCGCTATGATGAGGCGTTTTGGAAGGAGATGAGTGGGGGGGAAGAAGAGCCGCGAGGAGAATTTGAAGGAGTTGGGGTTTGGTGGTAGTGATAAGGTCTTTTATCGAAGGGCACAAAGGTCACGAAGGCTTTTTCTTATGGATTTGATTCTTTCTAAAAATTTGGAAGTGAATATAAAAGCCCAACCCAGAAAATCCGTGTAATGACGGAAGATTGGGTAAATAAGTCGGTGTTTTGCCCAAATTGTGGCAAGGCATTGAATCATTTTGAAAACAATTCACCCGTTGCAGATTTTTACTGCGGCAATTGCAGGGAAGAATATGAATTGAAATCTAAAAATGGAGGACTTGGAAAAAGGTTGTCGATGGTGCGTATTTCACGATGATTGATCGTCTGAAATCAGATAACAATCCCAATTTTTTCTTTTGACTTACGACAAATCCACTTTTGAAATTAGAAACTTCCTAACCATCCCAAAGTACTTTTTTGTTCCATCGATTATTGAAAAGAGAAAAGCACCTGCCGTCACCGCGAGGCGGGCAGGTTGGGTAGGCTGCAATATTGATGTCAGCAATATCCCTGAAATCGGGAAAATCTTTTTTGTTCAAAACGGCGTCGTCAAAAGTAAAGACGAAGTGCTGGAGAAGTGGAGTCAGACCGATTTCGTAAAAACAACTCAGAACATTGAATCAAAGGGCTGGTTGTTGGATGTATTGATGTGTGTCGAGAAAATCAAAAAGGAAGAGTTCTCGCTGGAAGATGTTTACACCTTTGAAGGAGCTTTGAAAGCCAAACATCCATCCAACAACAATGTGAAAGCAAAGATCCGCCAGCAATTGCAGTTTTTACGGGATAAAGGCGTTCTTGATTTTGTAGGTCGTGGTCAATATCGGATGAGGCTGAAAGGGAGATAAATCATGCAAAGATATATTGTCAGCAAGTTTGATGGAAGTACATTTGCGGTCATTGACCAAATAGAAAAGCGTGAAGTCTGCGTTTGCTCGGAATATGACGAAGGAGAAGATGCAAAGAACGAGGCAGAAAATAGCGAAATTGCTGAATGAAAGTGTTTTAGCTTGATAAGTGGGGATTTTATGAGTATTACAAATCAACAGTACATTGATAGAGTCGCTGAAACTTCCATTGGAGCATCTACTTTCGTGGATATCCAGAAGGAACAATTCAAATTATTCGGGAATATCTAAAGACAATAAAACTGGAAGAGTTTAGTGTTAAAAGACGACGATTTCTTTAAAAATTTTAGATAAACACACCATTGTTTTGAGTTAAAAGATCAAAGCGCCTAACTCGAAATCTAAATACTGGGGTTCCCGAAAAGCGTTGAATTTGTTCCTGGGAAGTGTGGCTTATCATTCAGTTCTTCGAAAGAATATCGTCTTGACCAAATAGAGAAGTTTAGAAGTGCCATTAGATAGTCAAGTGGCTAATAAACTGATTTCTCTTTCAGGGAAAAATGATGGTTTTACCCAAGTGGAAGACAATCAAAGGATTGACGCCAGAAAACAGCAAACTGTACCAAGATTTTGCAGATAAATATGCAAAGAAAAAAGGATGTACACGGATACAGTTAGATTTGATTTTTGGCGAAAATGAGAGAACACTGGGATGGATGTCCCAGTGTTTTTATTTGGGTGGGGATGTCCGCGTGATGGGATGTAGGGGCGACCCGTCAGGGCAGATGAGAGAAGTGTCGGGGAAACCGTCCATGCAAGAGGGGATGATGGATGGCGATGGGTGGGTCCGCCCCTACGGATGCAATGGGATGTCAACGAGAGAACGCTGGGATGAATGTCCCAGTGTTTTTGATTTGGGGTGGAGCAAAGGCGGGTATTTGTGTTGCACTGCGCAACCAGATTTGATAGCAATCGGAAAGGATGACCATGAATATTCTTCACGTTCGCAGTGTGCCCGATGATCTTCGCACGTCTGCAAGAATTAGCCCAATCAAAAAATCGTTCTTTGAGCGCCCAGGTGATCATCTTGTTGACGCAGGCAATCGAAGATGAGGAGCGGCGCAAGAAGCAGGCAAAGACGTTGAACTCCATTCGCCGTCGCCGTTTCACGCCTCCTAAGAATGCACCCACCTCCCTTGAATTGTTGAAAGAAGACAGATCTCGATGACCGAGGTTATTTTGCGCTGCGTTTTGGATGCCAGCGTTGGTATAAAACTATTTGTTGAGGAGGAGTTTTCCGACAAGGTTGAACGGCTGTTTTCCAAACTTGCCGAAGACCCACAGGCAGAGATTCATGTTCCTGATTTGTTTTATATCGAATGCGCCAATATCCTGCTCAAATATACCCGCCGTCATAACCGTCCGCTAGAAGATTCGTTGAAAGACATCGCGGATTTGAATGACCTTGCGTTGAAATCCACTTCCACCTCAGAGTTGATGGAAGAAGCCCTTGCGCTTGCCCATGAGAAAAATCTGACAGCATATGACGCTTGTACGCCGTGCTCGCCCGCCGATTGGCGCTCCCATTAGTGACTGCGGATGCTCCTGGCAAATGCTGTTGAGTGGGGCGGCATGGATTGGCGATTTTGAAGTGTGATCGTAATGTAGGGCAATGAGCGAACACTGGGATGGATGTCCCAGGTTTTTGGTTTGAGAGTGGGCCCTTCCCCCGCCCTTCCCTGAAGGGAAGGGAGCTGGTCCGCTTGGAGAATAAGTTTCGTATCCAAGACTAAGTTTCGGTTGGTGGCGGCTTGGCTTCTCCCCTTTAGGGGAGACGGGAGAGGGGTTTGGTTGCAAGCCGATAACACCTAATGCATGGTATGGCAGAACGAGAAAACACTGGGATGAATGTCCCAGTGTTTTTTGATTTGAGGGCGAATTGACAAAAGGTCAGTCTGAGAGTATATTTTCAAAGGATTAATCAATTAATCAATTGAAAGGTAATCTCAAAGACAATCAGCGCCACAAGCCCGAATCAACTTTGGCGATGTGATGAAACAAGCCAAGATCGCCCCGTCATTGTGGAACGTGGCGGCAAAGCGGAAGTCGTTGTCCTTTCAAGAAGGCTTACGACCAATTAGTCGCGGCAAAACTCACGCTGATGTGCAAAAACGGATTGAAGCCCTGCATAAAAAAAATCGCGCTGAGTGGCGGGAAGTCCCCGATGGATATTGCGAAATAATTCGCCATGGGAGAAGAGACCCGAGAGCAAATCAACAACAGTCTGCGTTGATGCGAGTGTCATTCTCAGGTATGTTTTGCAGCCTGAAAATGCATCCATTCAAAAATTGTGGCAAAAATGGATGGAAGAAGAAGTAAATCTGGCAGCGCCGTCACTGCTTTTTTACGAAGTGACCAACGCGTTATATCAGCAACAGAGGAATAACATCTTTCAGCTGAAATGATCTGGGAGACGCTGGAATTGTCACTTGAATTGCCGATCACATTGGTTAATGAAGCGAATTTGCACATGAAAGCACGTGAAATTGCGCGATGCAACCCTGCCACCTATGATGCCCATTACCTTGCCTTGGCAGAGTGGATGGAGATCGATCTGTGGACGGCAGATATGAGGTTGGTCAATTCGTTGAAGCCCTTCAAGGTGAAATGGGTCAAAGGGGATAGAGTAACGAGAGAACACTGGGATGGATGTCCCAGTGTTTTTATTTACAAGACTGTTTTTACATGCGGGTAATTGAGAATTCTCTCATCCGAAGTGACCAATTTACATTTCATCACTCTCGCTGTGGCGACAATGATCTGGTCAGCGGGGTCTTTGTGGAATTCCCCAGGCAGGCGGGTGGATTCGGTTGCGATTTCAGGAGTCAACTCAACGATTTGAACCCCAGGGTAACTCAGCGCCTGTTTGAACCATTTCTCCAACGGGATGGGTAATTCAAGTCTCTGGTTTTCAACCAGTTTGGCAATTTCCCAAAGAGAGATTGCGCTGATACCGATTTCCCCATCTTCATTGGCTTCGATGATTTCCAATTGGCTGTCTGTCAGTTTTTCGTCACCATGTACCCACCAAACCCAAATATGGGTGTCCAACACGATCATTTGGCAGATTCCCAGTCACTGACCGCTACGCTTTTGAACGGGTCACGATACACGATCATTTTTCCGCGCAAGGGATATTTGGAGCGGGTCGCTTTCTTGCCGCGACGAATAAACACTTCCACAGTTTCGCCTGTGCGAAAGGGAAGTCCGTTAATGGAGAGTTTTCCGCCTTTGCTGATTAAAGTCTTGGTACGAAATGTTTGGTGCATGACAACCTCTGTCCACTATTTTACACTGTTTCAGAATAACGAGAGAACACTGGGATGAACGTCCCAGTGTTTTTGATTTGCGGGGAATTTGACAAAAATTCTGCCTAGGGGTATATTTTCGATTGATTAATCGATTAATCAATCAAGAGGTAACCATGCTCAAGACAATCAGCGCCACAAAAGCCCGAATCAACTTTGGCGATGTGATGAAACAAGCCAAGATCGCCCCCGTCATTGTCGAACGCGGCGGTAAAGCAGAGGTCGTTGTCCTTTCCAAGAAGGCATACGACCAATTAGTTGCGGCAAAAACTCACGCCAATGTGCAAAAGCGAATTGAAGCCCTGCATCAAAAAATCCGCGCTGAATTGGCTGGGAAGTCCACGATGGATATTGCTGAAATAATTCGCCAAGGGAGAGAAGAACGCGATGAACAAATCAACAACAGTCTGCGTTGATGCCAGTGTCATTCTCAGGTACGTTTTGCAGCCTGAAAATACATCCATTCAAAAGTTATGGAAAAAATGGATGGCGGAAGAAGTAAATCTGGTGGCGCCGTCCTTATTGTTTTATGAAGTGACGAATGCGCTGTACCAACAGCAGAGAAATAACATCCTTTCGGCTGAAACGATCTGGGAGACATTGGAGTTGTCACTTGAACTGCCGATCACTTTGGTCAACGAAGCAAATTTGCATGTGAAAGCGCGTGAAATCGCCATGCGGTATAACCTCCCTGCCACGTATGATGCCCACTACCTTGCTCTGGCAGAATGGATGGAAATCGATTTATGGACGGCGGATTTACGGCTGGTTAATTCGTTGAAACCATTCAAGGTGAAATGGGTCAAAGGGATTGAGTAACGAGAGAACACTGGGATGAATGTCCCAGTGTTTTTGAATTGCGGTGGAATGTCCGCACGGTTATAGAAGAATGGGGAAATTGAATTGGATGGCATAACAGCCTGTATGTCATAAACCAAAATGGCGGATGCCTGCAAACCCGTCGGTTTCGATCTCAAATAGAACTTATAATGCATCAATCTTAAATTTGTTTGGAGACCTCAATGCCGCCTAATATTTTTATGAGTTACTCGCGACGCGAAACCGGCTTTGTAGACGACCTGACCTACAGGCTGGAAAAGGCAGGCTTTAACGTCTGGCTCGATTACCGCCGTTTGATTCCCGGCACGCCGTGGGCAGGGCAGATCGACAAAGGGTTGAAGGAATCAGACGTCGTTTTACTGGTTGTCTCCAAAGAATCCATCAACTCGAAATATGTGGATAAGGAATGGCGGCATGTTCTGGACTTTGAACACAAGCGCGTCATCATGGTCATATTTGAAGCGGTAAAACTTCCGCCCGAATTAAAAAAATACGAATGGGTCGATTTTCGCGGCAGTTATGAAGCGGGACTCAAGGAACTGATCAGTCAACTGAATTCCCCGATCAAAGAAGCGGCTCCTGCTCCCGAAACAGGTTTCAAAGCCCCGCTGGCAGTCTGGCTGACAACAGCCCTGGCATTGTATGTAGGTCTGTTTTCGCTATTAACCTTTTGGACCATCCTTCTGCCCTGGGTTCTGGTGCCGCTTGCATGGCGGGTGATTAAACGAGACTATAACTACCAACAAACGCAAACCGCCTTGTGGGCGCTTCCACTTGGGCTGGTATTTACCACAATCCTTTTCGGGTACGAATCCAGAGAAACGTTAATAGACTTTGTGGTAGTGTCCTCAACGATCATATTATTTCCAATCTTGATCTCGCTGGGGTTGCTATTACGCTCCGCAGCCTTGCAGCGCTGGGGCAAGCCCGAAGCGAACAGGGTCCTGTTCGCCAATCAATACAACCCGACCGATCTCAACCCAACTCCTGTTTCATTTTTCATAGACCACGCCCCGCAGGATAAATTGTTCGCAAGAGACATCGCAAAAGAATTGACCCGTCACGGGCACATCCCCGCGAAGGATATGCAGTCTGCAGAGGCGGTCTTTGTGCTGGTGTCCCGCTTCAAAACAGACACCGAAGCGGATACTGAACAAAAGGTCGTTTTCCCCGTTTTGGTACAGACCGCGCAGCCATCAGAGAAACTCTCCCATGTGCAATGGATCGATTACCGCAGGGGGCTGCGCAAACTTGATATCCTGGCAAAGCTATTGTCTGACCCTGCAAAGTTGCTTGCGGCTCTTGGCGTACGCCCCACAAGCGGAGCACAAACCGTTACTCCGGCCAACATTGCCAGCATAACCGGTCTCTTGAGCGTGGTCATTGCAATGGAATTTGGAGGAATACTGGGATATCCAATTGAATTGATTCGCGGCGGCATCCTTGAAAAGATATTTAATGACATATCCATTATCGAGCTATTCAATATTGCGCTTATCCTTTTGGGGCATACGATCTATATAGCTGTTGCCACAACGTTGATCTACTTTATGATCAAGGCCCTTCGGGAGCGGCGCGGTTTTTTTGCCTCGATCCCGGCTTTTCTCATTGGCCAAATTCCGCTATTTATCCTATTGGCGTTCCAGGCGTCGATCATCGATTTTATGAATGATGCGATTCTGAAAAAATATGGCATTGTGCTGGTAACAGTTTTTCCCGATATACCGGTAATTGTGCACATGTTCGGCGGTATTTTGGTCCTTGTGTTTGCCCTCTTCCGCCTCAATGACATCCGCCGTTGGTTTCCCGCGCGGGCGAAATAAAATAGGATAAGGCTTTACCAATTGCCGCCGAGATTATTCGTCAAGGAAGGAAAGAGCGTAACAAAGATTTGTCGAATATTTTGTTGAATTTTAGGCTTTTGTGTAACGAGAGAACACTGGGACATTCATCCCATTGTTTTTTTGATTCAACGTACTGATGAAAAATTCCAACCCGAACGATGCAGCCAAAATATCCTGAAAACATTCTTACCCCGTAACATTCAAGACTGTTATAAAAATCCATTTCTCTTTTATAATCCACATATTGATCGTTTTTACCGTTATATTTTACCGAGGAGAGAAATATGGAAAACTTTATCTGTATGACTTGCGGCATTCAGTATGGGGAAACAGGCGCACCCCCTGAACATTGTCTCATTTGCGAGGACGAGCGGCAATACATCGGGATCAAAGGACAGCGCTGGACCACACTTTCCGAAATGAAAAAGAGCTACAAAAATCGCATCGAAGAAATTGACGCGAACATCACAGGTATCGGCACCACCCCTGGCTTTGCCATTGGTCAGCGCGCCTTGCTCATCCAAACCCCAAAGGGAAACGTATTATGGGATTGCATTAGTCTGATCGACGATGCCACCGTGGAAGCTGTCCGTTTGTTGGGCGGCATCAGCGCCATTGCAGTTTCGCATCCACACACGGTTGGCTCCCTCGTTGAGTGGAGTCACGCCTTTGATAATGCGCCCATTTACTGGCACGCAGACAATCGCGATTGGGTCATGCGCCCCGACCCTGCCTATGTATTTTGGGAAGGAGATACTCATCCGCTTCTCGACGGGCTGACACTTGTCCGCTGCGGTGGGCATTTCCCTGGCTCCGACGTGTTGCACTGGGCGCAAGGCGCAGATGGCCGCGGCGCGTTGTTGACAGGTGATACCATGCAAGTCGCGCAGGATAGGCGCTATGTCAGCTTCATGTATAGCTATCCCAACATGATCCCCTTGAATGCTCGTGCCATCCAGCATATTGTTGATATGGTTGAGCCTTTCGCCTATGACCGAATCTATGGCGGCTGGTGGGATCTGATCGTACAAAACGACGCAAAGTCTACAGTGAAGCGCTCGGCTGAAAGATATATCAAAGCTATTAGCGCCTAATCAATGTATCATAGATAAAAAATAAAATTCCCCTCTCCATCGAGAGGGGAATTGCTTTGTCTATTCCTCCGCCACTTCAAAATCGTTCGTGATCTCCAGCGCATCCTTAAGCGTTGCATACACCGAGCAATATTTTTCCTCGCTGATCTGAATCGCCTTGCGCACTTTCTCAGGGTCGATACCTTTGCCCGTCACTTGGAAGTGCAGGTGTATCTTGCGAAAACGCCACGGTGGATCGTCATCTTGAACGCTTTCCGCGGTCACTTTCAACTGACGCAAATCCTGTTTTTGTTTATTCAGAATCTCTACTACGTCGTGCGAGGCACATCCGATCAAGGCCATGGACAACAAATCTGATGCACTGACTCCCTTTGGCTTTTTCATTACGATCTGATAATTATCTTTATCCTGAAGAATGAACTGCTGGTCAGGATCCCAGTTGAGGTAAACCTGTTTGGTAGCCATATCCGCAGTATAGCAGGGTTTAACAAACATGGATGGGATTAAACAGGATGGCGGGGATACACTGGCATATTTGCGGCGGCCATGTCCCCAGATTCTGAAAATCTGTGATAAACTCACGTCCGCTCTCAACGGAGAGCGAATTTTCTGGGAAATTGTTTTGATCACTCTGAAAGACAAGCCCGATGAAACTTGGTCGGGCTTTTTTGTTGGGCGGGTCCGCTTGAAAAAGCGGCCTGGATTGGCATGAACGTGGTTAGTCGGAGTTATCGAAACATCCCTTAGAGTCGACGGTCAATCGTCGTTGGTTAAACGACAAATGGACCATTCGACTACTCAACTAAAGGATTGATAGATGACAACCGACTTTTCTTCTTTAAACCTCCGTGACGAGATCACGCAGGCCATCACTGAGCTTGGCTATTCCGAGCCCACACCCATTCAAGCGGGCATGATTCCCCTCATGCTCACCGGCGTTGACGTAATCGGTCAGGCCCAAACCGGCACAGGCAAAACAGCCGCCTTCGCCCTCCCCATTCTCCACAATTTTGAACGACAAAAAAATCCTCAAGCCCTGGTGCTTGCGCCCACGCGTGAACTCGCGCTTCAAGTAGCCGATTCCATGATCGAATACGGCAAGCATCTCAACGTGCGGGTGCTCGCCGTCTATGGCGGTCAGCCTTACAGTCCGCAGATCAACAGCCTCAAACGCGGCGTGGATATTGTCGTCGGCACACCCGGCCGTTTAAATGATCTGCTTGAGCGTGGAGTTCTCGTTTTAAACGAGATCAAGACCGTCGTCCTGGATGAAGCGGACGAAATGCTCAACATGGGATTCATCGAAGAGGTCGAAAAGATTCTTGCGACGACTCCCCCCGAACGTCAGACCTGCCTCTTTAGCGCCACCATGCCCGCGCGGATTCGCACCCTCGCAAATCGCTTCATGCGGGACCCTCAATCTGTTACGGTTAAAAGAAGCACTCTCACCACCCCGCACATTGAACAACGCTATTACCTTGTCCACGACAGCGACAAGATCAACGCCCTTACACGTCTCTTCGAGATCGAACCCATTCACAGCGCCTTGATCTTTGCCCGCACCCGCGCAGAGACGGGGCAGCTCGCCAATGAATTGGTCATTCGCGGCATCCCCGCTGAAGCCATTCACGGTGACCTCGACCAGAATGCCCGCGAACGTGTGCTTGGACGTTTCCGCGCCAATCAACTCAAAGTGTTGGTCGCCACCGATGTCGCCGCACGCGGTTTGGACATCGACGATATTTCCCACGTTTTCAATTTCCACCTGCCCGATGATGCCGAAGTGTATGTCCACCGCATTGGCCGCACAGGCCGCGCAGGCAAGGAAGGCATTGCCATCAGCTTGATCTCTCCGCGCGAGAAGCGCCGCATGCGTGAGGTCGAAGCACTCACCAAGCAGCCCGTTGCAAAAATGGAATTACCGACAGCCTCCGAGATCGTGCGTCACCGCGAAGCGCAGGTGGTCGAAAACTTGAAGATCTGGCTGGGCCGCGGACGTTACAAACGCGAGCTCGAAATGGTGCAGGAATTAATTGACGGTGGTCATGATGTGATGAACATCGCCGCCGCCGCGATCAAGATCGCCCGCGCCGATGAAAAGCAGCGCCCCATCGCCGAAGTCTCCGATGTGAAAGCTGATTTCACCCGCAAACCCGAACGTGAATTTGGCCGCCGTGACTCAAAAGGCGGCAAGCGCGGTGAAACATCATCCACCGGCAAACGTGAATTCGGTGCAGGGACCTCAAAGGGTAATAAACGCGAATTTGGCGACAAGAAGCCCCGCCGCGACTCACACGAAGAAGGCATGGTGCGCTTGAAGATCAACAAAGGCAAGGCGCACAACATCCGTCCCAATGACATTGTGGGACAGATCGCCTTCCACGCCAACATCCCCGGTTACACCATCGGCAAGATCCGCATCGAGGAAAAAGTCTCCTTTGTGGATATCCCAGCCGATGCCGTCGATCAGGTGCTCAAGCACAGCGGCAATTACAAAATTGGAAAAGAAAAATTCGCCGTTGTAAAATCCGAATAATAGTAAAAAATAAAAGTCCCCGAGTTGTCGGGGACTTTTTCGTATTCGTTATTACTCCTGCACCGGCACTTCGTAAATGACCGTGCTGCCCTGTTGGAAGATGGGCTTGAGGTGAGCGATGAACTTCTCCTCGTTCACATTCATCGAAGCCCGCTCCAGCACGCCAACATAAACATAGCGGATGTCGTACTGCTCGATGATCAACGCGGCTTCCTCCCAACGCACCGTGGTATAGAGACGGTTAATGTCGTCGCGGCGCGTCCCCTGCGGAGCGTAACTGCCGCGCCACTGGTCTTCGTGACCGGGCCAGCCGAGCACGGTCTGCATGCCCGTTTGGGCAGAGATCCGCGCAAAGGCGCTGTATCCATCCCCGATTGCCTCGGCGATGACCCCGTCCGGTGCGGTGCGCAAAAAGTTGATCGCAGCCGCCTCTTCCGGGTTTTCGCGAATAATGCGGTCGAAGTCATCCAGCGAGAAGCCATAAGGCGGATTGAAACTATTTGTCTTGGTGATCAAGCCAAACACGGGATACAGCAGCCCCGTAAAGATCACCACGCCGATCACGACACGGAACGCTACATTCGCCAAACCGCGCAGGTTTTGCAGCAACTGTGAGACCGCGAAAGCTGCAACCAAGCTCCACAACATCCACGCCTGATAATAGAATTTAAAAACGGTGTTGATACGGTATCCAAATTTATCGCGCAGATAAACAAAATCAGGGACGATGATGAGAATGGCCCCAAGAATGAGGATGAGCAAAACAAACTGAATTTCCGATTTTCGATTTACGACTTTCAGCGGCTCAGATATTTCAGTTTCAAGCTGGCTTTGCTCTTCCCGCGCGAACAAAAAGGCAAGCGACGGGATGAAAACCGCAAGCATGGTGATGAGACCACCAATGTAGCTCAAACGGCGCAAAAGGGTCGCGCTGAAAAATTGACCAGCCGTCATGCCTTGCGAAGCGAGAAATCCATCAACGAAGTCTTTTTCGAGGATCGATCCCGCCACCCCCAACAGCCACGAAAAGATAAGAAGAAAAAGAACAAATCCCAGGCCCAGCGAGAATCCGAGTTTCCAATTGGAAGGGAGTTTTTCTCCGCGCCACAGATAAATGATGTACGCCAGAATGGGAATGAGCAGTGTCCCCCACATCACCCACAAGTGGATTCCGCGCGTGGGATACATGAAGTTGGGCAGAACGCCGCCCGCCTGCGATGAAAAGCCGACATAAAATGGCAGGTACATCAGAATGGCAAGGATGCCAAGCGGAAGCCCGAACAGGAGCGCATCTTCAAGGCGCTCCCAACGCCAGCCATCTTCGTTCGCGCGCCAGAGAACATAGGAGGCCACGATCAATGCAGCGGCGATAAGGATATCCCAGGTGTTGAGAAATGCCAGCCCGCCGAGAAGCAGAGCCATGAATAAAAAGCCTGATGCGCTGATCCGCAAGCGCGCGCCCAGAGGCAATTTGACTTCGCCACGCCAGCCGCCCAAAAAGAGATTCAACGCCGCCGCAATTGCCAGCAAGCCAAAGGGAATCGCCAGTACATGCGGATGCAGATCGCCGAGCAGGAAGGAGAAGAACGGGAATTCGTCGATCACCTCCAGCGGACGATTCAGCATGTCGTAATCCTGCAGAACACGCGAGGAACGCCACCACCATAGGTAACGGTCAAGCGGCGGCCCGTGGAATGGTAGGATGGGAGTTTGGGAAAGTTCCTTCATATCCATCCACTTCCAAAAACTGCTGGTGTATTCCCCGTTGATGAAGTCCTTTTTCCAGAACAGGCCGCCCTGATGCATGATCTCCAGCAATGCACCGAAATTGGAAATGAGGAGCAGGAAAAGCGGAGCGAGAAGGGCAAGAAAACCATAAACGGAAGACGAGGGACGGAGGGTCTCAGCATTTGAATCGCTGTCTTCGGTCTTCGGTTCCTGCTCCTTCGAAAGCAGGTTATACAATATGCCGTACGAACCAACCGCCCCGAGCGCAAAGACCAGCGAAGTCATCAGGTTGTGGGCCATGCTGCCGTAAATTCCCGAAACCCGCGCGAGCATGGCTGTCATCACATAACCGAAGTAATAATATGAAATGGCGTAATCAGAGAGCCACGGGTCTTGCGGAGGAAAAACAGGCGAACGCAAAATGGCATTGATGAACGCCAGTTCCATCGGTCTTTCGGTGCCGGTCAGCTCGGGGTTGGCAGAGCGGACAAAGGCGAGGAAGGCGAAAGCAATGAAGAACAATATTTCAGTGGTAATGATGAGGGAACGATGTGTTCTGAAAAAGTTTACGATCTCGGATTTTCGATTTACGAATGCCCATGCACTTAATCCGCCCAGCAATACGAGGGCAAGCAGGATCCCGCCCATGTCATTTTGCGCAACACCAAGGGAAGCCAGCAGCCAAAAGACATAGCCCCAGATCAACAGCCCAGCGGCACGCGAAAGGGTATAGCCGCGATCTTTGAGCGCGGGGAAAAGAAAATGAACCAGCGGAAAGGTCAGCCAGCCAAGAAGAGTGAGGATGAAATACCAGGTGATAAAAGCGGTCATTGGTTAATGTATCCAGTATTCAGCGAGTGTTTTAATTAAGCTGTTTGACCATGCGGTAATAGGCAAGGTGCTCGTTCGGGGAATGCGCGGTTTCGACGACTTGATAGCCTGTGCGTTGGTAAAGGTGGAACGCATTTTTGTTATGCAATCCCACCAGGAGTGAACATTTGTGTAAATGATTCGCAAGGCTGGCCTGTTCTGCGTATTCGAGTAGGGCTCTGCCAAAACCATGTCCTTGTGATTCGGGCAGGATGCCCAGATTACTGACGTAGTATTCGTCTTTTTCCGCTTCGGGACCGCCAGGCAGGGTGACGCTGCGCCATATAAATTTTAGCGTATGTTTGATCCCCATGACCGGAAAGAAATGAGGGAGCGCATCAAGGTTGAATTGCGATAACTTTGCGCCAGGGCAGGAAAATAACATGCCCACAGGTTGTACATCCGACTCTGCAACTACGGCGACATCAAAGCCAAATCGACCAGCGTTGCGCGCGAACAATTTCGCAAGTATGGATTCAATGGCTCGCGCATCGCCATCGAAAAGATAATCGGCGAGCCCGCCCATCGACATGTACATGACCTTCGCGGCAAGCGCAGCATCATCAGCATGCGCGGGGCGGATGTGAATTCGGGAGACTGGTGCAATCATGCCTGGGGGAAGATAAATTTTCCAGTGGCAGGATCAGGCCCAAAGTCCAGCACAGAGACGACTGCCGTTAGGTTGATCGGGCCAAAGATGTGCGGAAATGAATCGAATTCGGAAATGCCCGGGGCGGGAGGTCCAGCAGGCGGCTCCCACTTAAGTTTGGGCTCGAGTTTTGCTTCTTCGATATTCAACAACACGAGGTCATTGCGTCCGCGATAAAAAGCATTCGCCACATGGGCGACCTGTTTTTCGGTGGAGCAGTGAATAAAGCCTTCGGTTTGCAAAGTGGGCGTGATGTATTCGCCGCGCGTTTGCGCTTCGTTCCATTCAGTGCGGGATGTAATGTGCAGGATCATTGGATCACCTCATAGATCACGGTACTGCCGTCGCGATAGACTTCATTCCAGAGTACGCCGTTCCACATATCGAATTTGATCAACCCATTGGGCACGCCCGGATCGAGCGGCGCGTATTTCGCCTGTTCCAGTTGACCGACAATGATGTAACGCGCATCGTATCTTTCAAGGAATTTCTGTGCTTCATTCTGGTCGAGTGTGGCATAGAATGCATCCACTTCGATGCCGCGCTGGATGATCTGATTCGAGAAAAGCACACGCTGCTGTTGTTGATGCCATTGCCAGCCGACCACACCAGGCAGACCTGTGTAGATGGTGAAGCGCGAATGCCATTCGTATTGCCTGCCTGCGGGGGCGGCTTCCACGATCACAGGTGAACCTTGAACATGATCCTGCATCCAGCGGATGGCGCGATAATCCTCGCTCAAGTTAAGGTTTTGACCGTGGTCAAAGTAACTGGCGTATTGCATGTAGTTCAATCCATCAAGCGAACGCGGTGTTTCAATGGCCGCGCGGTCGGTGATCTTATCGGAGGTGGCGGTGAATGTGAACAGGGTTGCGCCAAAAACAAGGATCGAAAGGATCACCTGCATTGTGTTGCGCCATTTTGCAGACCATCGCGATATGTCGTTCAACATCCAGCCCAGAGCCGCCGCGGCGCTGACCGAGAACAGGATCCACGACTGCATGTAAAACTTGAAGACCGTATTCATGCGTCCGATATCGCCGCGCACGGTTCGCAATTCCACAACGATGGTGATTGCGAGCGCCGTGCCGATCAGGAACAACACGAGTCGTTTTTCATCGGCCAGGTTCGGGCGCAGAAGTAAAATCCCTGCCCAGGCCGCCAATGGCAGCGCCAGCCAGCCGATCCAAATGCCTTTGTAGGCGAAATAAACCAAAACGACAAAGATGCCTGCCAGCGCAAGCTCAATCAAAATGGCAAACGGACGCAGTTTCGATAGCGATGTGAGCGGCGTGTTCGCCATCCACTCGCGCGTCTCCCAAGCGATCCATGCAAAGATGATAAAGAGGAACAAGCCCCAGTGTGTGAGATACGAAGAAACGGGCGTGTACGAAGCGGTCCACGGGTCGAGTGTGCCATAAGATTGGCTGTACGCGCCGCGATAGGGTTGATAGAACGCGAAGGATAATCCAGTAAATGCGACGATGCTTAGAACCATCAGGCCCAATCGCCGCGCCGTATCGGGCAGGTCACCCAGCCAATGCATCATGGTGACGTCCGCGCGGAACAGGATGACAAATCCGATCGCGGCGATCGCCAGCAGCAGGTAGGTGTAAAAATCCGAAAGGTTGGTGGGATACACCGCACCCAGCACCATCGCACCCAGCAGGAACGAAACAACCCATTCCTCACGCTTCAATTTCGCGCGTGATTTGACGAACGAAAGCGCCCACGCGATCACGAACAAGGCCAGAGGAATCACCAGCATGTGCGCGTGCAGGTCGCTATATAAGAAGGTGAAAAGCGGGAACTCGGTGATCTCATTGCCCGGCCCCGGCGGGATCACGCGGCTCGGATTCCAATACCATTCCCCGCGCCCGATCGGGAGCGCCGCCGCGCCAAAAGACATCATGAATCCCTGGAAGGCCCAAATCCATCTCTGAACAAAGGTTGCGTCGGTAATGATGCCGCCCGGCGCAGCCATACGTTGAAGCGCCTGAAAGATCATCTGTATTGTGCCGAGATTGCCAAGCAAAACAGACAGAACCGCAGCAGAAAGACCCGCAGCCAGCCGACCATTGACCGCAGACGGTTGATCGTGGTCTTCGGTTTGTCGTCCGTCGTCTAACAAATTCCAGCCGATGGCAAACGCACCCACAGCCACCAGCGCAAACCATGTGGGCAAAATAAAGTTATAGGCAATGGAAGGCACAATACCAAGCAACTTCACCGGCGTGCCTGCCAGCACAAAACCGTAATAGTAGTAATTGATATAGCCGCCCGCAAACCACGGGTCATAAGGCGGGAAACTCGTCCCTTTCAGGATCGCGTTGAAATATGAAAAATCCATCGGCCGCTCGCCGCCCTTGGATGGATGCCAAAGGTCCGAGTTGCCAAAGCGGATGAGCAGATCGATCAGGAAGAAGACAGCGAAGATGATCTCCACCAAAGTAAAGAACTTGCGATTGGAATCCCACTCGTTCTTGAACTGTTCTTTGCGCATCCACCACAACCCGACGCCTGCCACAGCGATAACCAGCATCGCCGCCCCGATGGAGACTCGCGTATACGGCACGCCCAGCGAGCCGCCCATCCACGAAATCCACGCCAGCAGAGACAAGCCCGCAATGCGCCCCAGCGGATACGCATATTGACGGAAGCCCGGCAAAGCCAGCCGCACGATGGGGTAGGCAAAGAGTCCCAGCAGGAAGATGAACGCGTACCAAAGCAAAAGCCCAATGATGGGATATTTGTTCTGGAGCCAGTCATAATTGAATAACTGCGACCATGTGCCGCCCGCGCGCTGCGCCGCATATTGCTCTTCAGAAAGCATCAGGCTCTTGTAGCCATCGGCGCCCTTCGGTGTGAGGTGGACAACATTCGTCAGATCCACCGTGTTAAGCATCGCGGATAATTTATCCGCATTGAAATCGGCAGTCTTTTTGAAGATCAACACCTTCGGGTGATCGTAAAACGTGAATGCTTCCTCTGCCGCCTGGTCGTTGATGACAATCGGTCCAAACTGCGGATACGTTTCAAAGACCGCCGCCAATTCGAAACCCAAATTTCCTTCGTATTGGCCGGGCTGAGCCGTGCGATAGCATTCGATGATGTCTTTGCCATCCGGGCATCCAAGCAGTTCGCGGTAATAATACGTCGTCAGCGGATATCGTTCCGGCAGGCGGGTGATCTGCGCGTACTGATGATTGGTGGGAATGACGATGTAATCAGCCATGCTAAGCATGCTCACATAGCGGGTCACTTTATCGGCATTGTCGTCCCAATACACTTCGAGGGTCAGGTCGCCGCGATAGATGCCGCCAAAGGCATCATAAGCATCGATGCGGAAGGGCAGTCCCCAGTCATAGCCTGTTTCGTTGGCAATGGATGCGCCGCTTAAGGTGAGTAAATGCCCCAGCGTTTCGATCTTCAAAAGATACGCCTGACCTTTGACCAGCGGAACGGTGTTATCCAGCTCAAACTCGACCGCAGGTCCGCGCGGATCATTTGTCGCTGTGTAATCCACTTTCTCGGAGGCCCGCGCCAGCACAACGTCCGGCGCAGATGCGGAAGCCAGAGTCAGAACGATCGCCGAGGGCGATTCAAGATCCAGCGCATGACCGATGACAATATCCGAAACTTCCCCATCGCGATTGGAGGTGAAGGTGATCGCGAACGGAGCACCCGCCTGAATGCCCATTTCCATGGGGACAGGCAAAGGCTGGCTGTAAATGGTATTATCCGCCATCTTGATCTTCACGTTGACCGGTCCCTCCGCATTTTGGAAGAGCCAGCGTGAAGCCGCCATGCGCGGTTCATCGCGGGTGTAAATGCTTTGGAAGGCGAATGCCCAGATCGTGGTCGTTACCAGCACGACCACACCGATCGTGGCAACGAAAATTTCGAAGAGTTTGGATCGTTCCTTTTCCTCGCGCAGTTTCACCATTTCAAAGATCGCCCATGCGGCCATCATGCACAACAGCGGATAGACCGGCAGTTGATAACGCATGGTCGCATTGAATTGAAGCGATTGCCAGAGGAAGTAAAACGCGGTCCAGCCCCACAGCAGAAGATGTTTCCATTCACCCTGCAGGATGCGCCAGCCCATCAACAGGAAACCGACCCACGCAAGAATGCCAAGAGGAAGACCAAGTCCCCACACAGTGAGATTGGTGAAGGAATACAAATGTGTACGACGCGCCCATTGTAAATTCCAGGGCAGATCGGCATCGCCATTGGCCTGCACGCGTTGTTCGGCGATGTTTGCGACCCACTGCGGATTCAATCCCAATCCACTGAAGGCGTACGGTTGAAAAATACGGAAGGAAATGATCGTGGCAAGTCCGCCTGCGATAAGGAAGACCATTACCAGTGACCAGTAATCCGCCTTCATTTCCTTATCTTTATCATACATAAAATAACGGACAATGAATGCGCCCGGCAGCAGGATCGCCAGCGCCGCCGCATTGATCTTGGAAGCCATCGCCATGCCAAGCGCAAAGCCAAACCCAATGCTGAGCAGGAAAAGCGGAGAACGGATCAGGCGCAGTAAATAATTTGGAAATCTGGCATCGGGTGTCGGCGATTGCAGAGTATCCGATTCCCCATCCCCGATTCCCAATTCCCGTTTCTCCACGATCCCCATCGCGAACATGATCGCCAGGAACATGAACAGGTTCACGAACAGATCAGTGGTGAAAAAATGCGACTGCTGGATCTGCATCACGGCAAATGTGGAAAACGTCGCCGCAAACAGGCCGACGCGCCGTCCGTACAGATTCGAAACGATCAAATACAAAATAAAAATGGTGAACAGGTCAGCCAGCGCGGAGAATTGCCGCGCAAAGAATTTCGATTTGCCTATGTCGTCGTTGCCGGTCATCTCCATCGCAATGCGTGTGACCGTCATCGGGAGATTGCCGTAGACAAAGAAGGCATGTCCACGGTTGTATGGGCTGAGCGTGGATGTGGCGGTGCTGAAATATTCGCCAATGGTCATCCAGCGCTGGTCTTCGGGCTTGCACAGATCCACCGGCGTAATTTCATCGGCACAAGTGTGCGCCCGCAGGTTATCGAGCACACCCACCAGGAACAGTTCGTCCGGATGCTGGTGATAGCCTTCGCCCCACTCCACCCCGGTCAAACGCAAAAATCCCGCGATCAGCAGGACACAAACAAAAAGAACATCATATAGCCATGCGCGTTTTTCAGTCATAAAACCTCACGTCGTTGCATGCCAACGGCGTTATTCCTCCACAAAGAAAATCATGTAATCCTTGCCGGTAGTGGCAGAAGTATATCTGCTTAATGTGCCATTCGGGTAGAGTTGCTTAAGAGCATTCTTAGTGTCCAGATCCTGCAAATTGAAGATGAACATCTTCGGCGCGGGCAGGGTCAGCGTACTTGCAAACTGGTCTGGCCACAGGGCAAAATCACGGTTCGGAATACCCATCCACAGGGCGGGCAGGCGGGTATCGACCCACTGCTCATAGGGCACGATCCAGGCCGTATCCATACGCCCGTACACATCGCCAAAAAACCTGATCGACCTGCCCATCTCCGAAGAATTCCACGCGCCGATGCGGAAATAGCGGTCAAATTGACGCAGGACAAGGTCGTAATTCTGAAAGGACGCGGCCGCCAGCAGAATCCCAACCAAAATATAGGGGATGAAACCCCGCCTCTTTTCTGGACCCTGACCTGATTCAGCGCCACGGACAGTTCCCACGACCAGGCCTTCCACCGCCATCGCGCTGACGAGGATCGCCGCCACCGCAGCGCCGCCCGCGCGATTCAGCGCAGGGTTCTCCTCCGGGTAAGCCAGCGAAAGCACCGAAGGCATCAACAACAGTGGAATCAAAACCAGCAGGAACAGATCACGCCAATCGCGTTGACGAAGATACCGCAAAATCAACAACACCAGACCGATCACAAAAAATGCGCCCGTCACCACGTCCAATGCGGGGCGGTGCGGCAGGGAATTCACCCAGATGTTCCCATCATCCACGTTGAACATGAGCAGGGCATTCAGCAAATTCGAAAAGAAGACGCCCGCCAGCGAGCCAAAAGTTCCCGCTGAGTCGAGCCGCGAAAATGCACGCAGGCCGAACACTTCTGGATATTCCATCCAATAACGCAAAAGCGGCAGAAAGACCATCAACGCAGTGACGGCAACGATCGTCAGCCATTGAAGCGCCTGCGCACGAATCGCCTTCGAATTGTTGTGCAAAACAAAAATCGTGAATGCAGTCAACACCACGAACGGCATAATGCGAAACGGAGTGTAGCCGTGCAGGCCGAGTCCGAGCAAAAGGCCGCAGAGTAGAAAATCATTCCTCGAAGCAGTGCGCAGGCCGCGGGTCAGAAAAAGAAGCGTGCCTGCGGCGAAGAGCGGATACAAGGGGAATCTCAATCCGATGCGGGCAATCACATTCATCCAGTAGGAAATCCCGAAAAGGAACATGGCAAAAAAACCGACAACGGGATTTCCAAACTCTTTGCCCAGCAAATAAACGAACGGAAGTGTAAAAACGCCGATCAATGCCGTGCCGAGCTTTAAACTCAAAAATGAAATGCCGGTGCCGAATAATGTCGCAACGAGGAAGGTCCAATACATTTGCAGGCCTTCGCGCCCGGTGTTGCGAATAAAAAAAATGGACGTGTTGCCGTTCGAAATGTCGTACACGTCGAGCAGTTTCTCGGCGTGGTCGCTGAACGGCTCGGCCAGCACTTCGTTCAAACGATAAAAACGGAAGAAGGCGGCGAAGGCAAAAACGGCAAGCAGCAGCGCGAGCCACTCCCAATCCATTTTCTGTAGTGACGACTTCAGTCGTCCCGAATTGGTGACGATTGTCCCACAACCCAAAAACAAAAAGGGCCAACCCCGCCAGCCAAAGCGAGAGATTCAACACCGTGAATTGATTGCCGCGAAAAAAATAAAACGCCGCGCCAAGCAGCAGTAGGGAGAGAAAAAATAAAATCTGTTTTGAACCACGGAACCACGAAGCCACGGAGAAAAAGCTTTTAAACCTCAGTGTTTCCGTGTCTCCGTGGTAAATATCTTCCGCCATCCGCGCAAGCGCCCACTCACCACGCAAGAACGACCACACGACAAAACAAATCGCGGCGATGTAAAGCGCAATGCTGATCCATCCGCGCGCGGGCGGTTCGAGCATGAGTTGCGCGGTCAATGCCAACACAAGCGCGGCCAAAGGCCGCCAGGGAAAGCCGCGCAATTTCAACGCTTCTAAAAGGGATGATTCGTTTTGCATTATTTTAAAGACAGACTCCAACATCCGTAGATATTGGAGTCCGCAGGTTATTGCGAGGCAGGGATTTGATACACGTAGAAATCGTGCGCGGGGACAGCGGAATGAAATTGAGACAGAGTACCCTGTGGATACAAGCGTTTCAATTCAGACATCGTCACCGCGTCATCCAGCGTGAACATGAAAAGCTTATCACCTGAAAGTTCCACAGTGGCGGGGATATTATCCGGCGCGATGGCGATATCCCTGCCGGGCGCGCCCGCCCAAAACGGTGCCAGACGCGTATCCACCCAGAACGGGAACGGCACGATCCAGACCTGGTCAACAGACCCACCCCTATCCATAAAGCCTTTCATCACCGCGCCCATTTCAGATGAATTCCACGCGGAGGCGCGGTACTGATCGTAGTAGGTGTGAAAGACAAGGTTGTAATTTTGAGCAAAGGAAAAGAGGAACAGCAGAATGAAAATGCTCCCCGCCAAAAGCGGACGCTGACCCATTGCGCGGCGATTTTCGCTCATGATGGATTCCCCGTTCGCTTTTTCCCGAAGGTGGATACTGTTCAATAAAGTATCCAACCCGATGGCAACCAGCAAAAAGACCGGCACGATCGCGGCTCCCGTCCGATTCAAAGATGGATTTTCCTCGGGGAAGGCCAGCGAAAGAATGGAAGGCATCTGGAAAAATGGGACCGCCAGCAAAAGCATGAGGTCCATCCAACTGCGCGAGCGGACGTAACGGATCAACATCAAAGTAACACCCAGCAGGAAGAGCGCACCGGAAACAATGTCCAACGCGGGGCGGCCGGGGATGGAATGCACCCAGATATCGCCGTTGTACCAGTTGAATTCCTTTGCGGCATTCCATAAATTCAAGGGGATCAATTGCC
Organism: Candidatus Villigracilis affinis; assembly: GCF_016705895.1. Lineage (NCBI taxonomy): Bacteria > Bacillati > Chloroflexota > Anaerolineae > Anaerolineales > Candidatus Villigracilaceae > Candidatus Villigracilis > Candidatus Villigracilis affinis. The sequence goes on from NZ_JADJKT010000005.1 coordinate 207,969, forward strand.
AAAGCGGAGCGGGCAGTGGACGTTCCACCGTGCTCAATCTTGAAAAGGCGCGATACACGAACATATCCGGAAACTCGATCATATAACGCGCCAGCGGAATAAAGAAGATAAACGAGGTGAAAGCTAGCAACCCCAGCCAGATCATGGACTGCTTGCGGGCCTGCCAATCACGGGCATGCAGCAGGTACACGCCAAACAAAGCCACCACCACAAAAGGCATGATGCGGAATGGAGTGTACCCATTCAAGCCGATGCCCAGCGCGATGCCCGCCAGAATAAAATCATTTCGGTTTTCGCGGCGCAATCCACGGATGATGTAATACAAGGTCGGCGCGGCAAATAACGGGTAGAAAGAGATGCGCAACCCAAAGCGTTCGATCACGCTCGGCCAGTATCCGATTCCCGCAAACAACACAGCCAGCAGGCCGATGCGTGTACTGCCAAATTCCTTTCCAAGCAGATAAATGTAGGGCAGGGTCAGCAGGCCGCCGATCACCGCCACAACCTTCAAGGTCAGGAAGGAGGTGCCAGTGAACAACTCCGCGAACAAAGCGCAGAGATAAATGTAAAGCGGCTCGCGCCCGGTGTTGCGCGGAAAGTAAATGGAGAACTGTCCCTGCGTGATGTCGTACACGTCCATCAATTTTTCGGCGTGGTCGCTGGTCATCTCCGGCGGGACGTCGTACAAACGATAGGTGCGGAAAAATACGATCACGGCGATCATCGCGAACACCAGCAAGGCACTGCGCGTAATGCGGATATTCCACTCGGTGCTGGTGAAGAAGGATTTTAAATCGAAACGGGGCAGGGATGTGCTGCGCGGTTCACTGAGCCAGAAGGCACGCAGAAAAAACACAATGGAAAGAATCCACAGGGTGATGTTCAACGAGGTGAATTTATTGCCGCCCATCATCACAAAGGTCGCCGCACTAAACAGGATCGCCAGGATGAACGGTCCGCGTCGAATGGAAGAATCCTCATGCCCGGGTTCGATCTGAGATACCGGGGTCATCGTCCATTCACCGCGCAGGTAAGCCCAGATCGCCATGCCAAACGCGGCAATGTAAAGCGCGATGCCGAGGTTGGCCATGCTGGTGCGGGGCGGCTCGAACGTCTGCTGGCCTGCCAGCGCAAGGAACAACACGAGCAATGTCCGCCACGGGAAGGATTTCGGAGCAGGCGGCTCCTGCACAATTTCAGTATCAGTTTCCGGGGAGAGTTGGATCGTCACATCCTCAGCGGGTTTCGCCCACTGTGTTGTATCCTCCCGTTTGAAAAGCGCCTGAAGAAAAGATTGAAATGAATTCCAATCTTTAAAAATGGATTTCACATAATCAAGGACAGTGGGTTCACTCATGGACATTCACCGAATTTTTTGTGGGATTACTGCTTGCGCGCGATCACGATAACACTCTCACCCCAGAGCATCGGAAGAAACACAATTCCCGTTATCGCCTGGAGACCGCCAAGAGAGCCGAATAATAACTTCTGAATCTGTTTTGGAACATAACGAATGTATGGCACATCCCAAAAGCCGTCTGAAAAAACTTTTATCGGGCTGAAGCCTGCGCCCTGAATGATCTCAAGCCATTCGCCGGGTTGTTTGAGGGAAATGTGCGTGGGGTCCTGATAACCGATCCATTTTTCGCCCTTCCACGGCTTGAGCAGCGAACCGAGGTTCGGCGTGGCAAGGATGAGAATGCCGTCTTTTTCAGTGACGCGTGCAATTTCGCGGATGGCTTTTTCAGGGTCGGGCAAATGTTCAACGATATGCTTGATGATGACCACATTGAATGCGCCATTTTGATACGGCAGTTCCTGCGCGGATGCAGTTTGCAGGGACGCCGCTTCAGTGAATTTTTTGGATTGCCTGACCGCCCAGTGATTCAGATCCATGCCGTACGCTTCGAACGCCGCCGACAACTGACCCACCAAATGCCCCATGCCTGATCCCACCTCAAGCAGACGCGCTCCGCGCCGCCCGTATCTGCGTGCCAACATGCCGAAGAATCGGTTGGACCACCAATACATGCTGTATTTGGCGAAGGTGATATTTGCGTACGTGTGGGTGGAGAAGTATTTTTCGTCGAATGCCATGGGGAGGGGGAAAATGATGAAGGATGAATTCTTATTTCTATATCTACTTGTTTACTTTTTACGGGCAATATAAAAAGTGAACGTCCCATCCTTCACGGGCTCAGGGGAGGCGTACTTGCGGAGGTAATTTTCCGTGAGGCTGAGATTCCATTTCGTGGGAGAGAGGATCCATTTCCCTGTGAGTGCCTTTGAAACCAGCGAAGGCAGGCCAAAATAGTGTCCCCATTCTAACACGCGCATGGAGGCGGGCGAAAAGTAATGCCAATAGCGATCAAGTTTGAATCCCGCTTTTTCGAGGCGTTTTTCCCACACATCGGGTTCATCGGCATGGTGAACACGGGAGATCTTGCGGAACCAATTTTCATATGGCTTGCCGAACACCTTCGTCAACGAAAGCGCGGAAAAATAACGGGTATTCGGCACACAAAAATAGAACGGCGCGCCCGGCTTCAATACACGGGCGGTTTCAGCCAGCACCGCGTCAATGTGCGGAATGTGCTCCAAAACGGAATTACTTAATCCGCTCTCGAAATGGTTCGTGGGAAACGGCGAACGTGCCCCATCCGCTTCGACGAGGGATTTATAGGCGTTGTATTTCTTCGCCTCGCGCATGGAAAAACGCCAGGGATCGAGGCCCACATCCAATTTTTTGTCGAAGGTCAGCGAGGCAAAATGACCGTCGCCGCAGCCCACATCATAGATCGGGGAAGGCAGGGGCAGGTCTTGATAATAAGAGGATTCGATCGCACGCAGAAAGGCACGAAAATAAGGCAGGGAGCTGATCTGGAGAAAAAGAAAGTCTTTATTCACAACGAATTATTTCCTTTGGGGCGAACGATCCAATAAGCGAGCGATCCGATCACCGGGATCATGCAAATGAGCAGCACCCAAACAATAAGCGAAAGGCCGTTCAGATTTTTCCTTACGGCATCGAACAGGGATGCGACCGGCAACACCAGCAATGCCGCAATGGCAGATAGTTGGATCAAAAGGAAGTTTGTATTAATACCAAGCTCTTCCATGTGACTTATCTCCCTTTCTTCATCAAACGTTCGAACAGTTTCTCGTATTCCTGTGCAACAGAATCAGGCTCATAGGCTTTCTTGATGCCGCCGACATCGCCGCGATATTTTTGAGGATTATCCAACACTTCGAGAATGGATGCGGCCAGACTTTCCGCGTTTCCGATCTCCGAGACTACGCCCATGCCATGCATTTGGACGGGTCTGCGCACGCCCGGCAAAGCAGAAGGCACGCTCGGCGCACCGTTGATCATCGCCTCGATCTGCACAAGGCCGAAGGCTTCGGTGGAATTGAGCGACGGCACGGTCAACACATCGATGTTTGGATAGAGCGCCGCCAGTTGAACGGGAGAGAGATTGCCGAGGAAGGTCCAATGCCCGGTCATCTCATATTCGTGGATCTGGGGAATCAGCCGGTCAAAGTAAGCCTGTTCACCCATCACGTTCTGGTGCTGACCCGCGTACAAGACCTGCGCGTTTGGATATTTCTTCAAAATAAGAGGCATTGCTTCCAGCAATACTTCAACACCTTTTTCAGACGCGAAGCGCGTGACCATGCCGATGACAGGTTTATGTTCCTTCGTGCGATGTTTTTCAGCGAAGGCAGAGACAGCCTCCGGCGCAGGAACAGGCAGCTCAACGGGAGGCAGGATCGGGGTCAGTTTTGAGGCGTAGCGCGAGAGGTAGGGAGAATGATCGGCGTAGTCCTGTGTGTAGGTCACGATGTGATTCGCAAGGCGTCCCGCCATATCGTTTTGAAAATCGAGCACGGAATTGACAAGACGGTTGAACCATCCCTGCGGAAGCTGCACATCGCAATGATAAGTAAGGACAACAGGCTTGCCGAACAGACGCGCGCGCAGGGCAACGCCGGGCGCATCGAATTGCGGCAGATGCAGTTGCACGACATCGTGCTGCCAGACCAGCTTCGTGGCGACCAGCCCAAACGTGGGCGCGATCACTCCCTTGCTGACACGCGCGATCACGGGAACGCGGATGACCTTCACGCCATCCATCATCTCTTCAAGCGGCAGCGAGGGATCGTAGTGCGTGGTCATCACGGTCACTTCATGGCCGCGTTTGACAAAGGCGCGCGCGAGGCGCTCGGCATAAATGGTGAGGCCCGAGGTGTGTGGGCGATAATAAGTGAGTACGGTTAGAATTTTCATAAAGCCAGAAGATTATAATGGATAAGAAAGATGAGCGAGCAAAGACTTTATTCACTTTACCAGGAGAATGCAAATGAAACTTATCATCAAGACGTTCATACTGACCATAATGTTCATGCTGGGCGCATGTGCCAGCCCAACCGAGCCTCCCGTGCCGACTGAAACCCCGATTCCTCCTTCGCCGACAGCTGATCTGGGAATTGGGCCTTTTCTCACCGTAAGCAAGGCGGGAGACCTGTACCTAAAATCACCCTATGGAGTTGCGATCAATCAGGCTGGCGAAATTTACATCTCTGATGCAGGCAATTCGCGCGTGTTGAAATTCGACCTGAGCGGAACCCTGCTCGCCGCATGGGACAAAAAAGGAAGCGCCAACGGCGAGTTCAATTCAATGGGCTTCGGCGGGCTGGCAGTGGATTCTTCAGGAAATGTATTTGTGGTGGATAACGGCAATCACCGCATTCAAAAATTCGACGGTGACGGCAACTTCGTCACAGCCTGGGGCACGGAAGGGACGGAAGATGGGCAATTTGTCCGCGCCATTGGCATTGCTGTGGACAAAGATGGGAACGTGTATATCACCGATGACGGCAATCCCTTCGTGCAGAAATTCGACAACGACGGGAACTTCCTAATGAAATGGGGCGGACTCGGCTCCACAACCGGCAAATTCAAGCACGCCACCGGCATCGCAGTGGATGAAAATGGGAATGTTTTTGTCGCAGATTACGAAAATAAAAACGTGCAGAAATTCAGCGCAGACGGAAGTTTCGTCACAACCTGGGACATCCGAAATGCCGATGGGAAAAAGGGAACCCCTGAAGGCATCGCAGTGGATGCTCAGGGGCAGGTGTATGTCAGCGATTATGACCTCGGTCAGATCCAGGCCTTCACCAACGACGGCGAATTGCTTTGGTCATGGACCGATAAAGACAGAAACGACGGGTATTTCAGCCGTCCCACTGGCCTTGCACTGGATGGCAAAGGTATGATTGTCATTGTCAATCAATCGGGCGGCGGCTGGGAGATTTTCAAACTACCATAATAGCTTTTGACTTTTCAAGAATATCGTAGAATCTTTAACGCCAGGATGCAGAGACACAAAGTTTATCTTTGAGTCTTCGTGTCCTGGCGTTTTTGCTTTAAAAACACATGGACTTCCAAAAGCCTTACTACTGCTCCGTTTTTAGATAAACCGTTTGCGCAGGCAACGGGCTTTGGATGCCTTTACTTTCAAATTCGTTCTTTATCAGGATCAACGCGGCATCTGCAGCGTGTTCAGGTTTGAGAACAGAAGTATCCACCCAGAACGATGCGGTCAGCCCAATGGATGTGTCGTTGAAATTCTTTAAGTTGATCTCCGGCGCAGGCGCAATGACATAGCCGGGCGCATCCTTCAACACGCTCAAAAGCAGGGCGCGCACTTTTTCGAGGTTGGAATCATGGGCGACCACGAGCGGCAGGTCCACGCGGCGGCGGTTGGCTCGCGTGTAATTGACGATGGCATGTGAGATCACATCCGCATTTGGAAGAATGACAATCCGCCCATCGAGCGCATGCAATTCGGTGGTGCGCAGGTTGATCTGCAAAACCACACCGTCGAAGTTGAGCACATTGATCTCATCACCCACCTTGAACGGCTGCTGCATCAAAAGGATGATGCCCGACACAAAATTCTGCATCACGTTTTGAAGGGCGAAACCGACGGTAAAACCGATAATGCCCAACCCGGTCAGGAATGCGGTCACGTTGAAAAATCTCTGCAATGCGGTGATCGCGCCGAAAACAACAACTGTCCATAGCAGGGTTTGGGTGAGGAGTTGTGTTACGCCCGAATCGGTTTTTCTGCGTAAGAGCACCCGTTTCAAAACATTACTCAACAGCCGCGCAAAATACAGGCTGAGGATAAAGATCAACAGCGCGGTGACGATGTTCGGAATGGAAGCGGCAAATTGTGCGGCAAATTGCGAAAGATATTCCTGCATGAAAACTCCAAAGTTCATCTGCAGATTACGCAGATGTTGAATTCGAATCTAGGAAGCCAGATTATAACGCGATGAAAATAAAACTTCCGAGAAATTGAAACTCGGAAGTTTTCGAAAAACGCATCACGAATTATTCTTTAAGTATTTGTGGCGAAGAATTTAGAACTGGTCCTTGTTTTCCTTCACCCATTGGAAGAGGCGTTCGATGCCTTCTTCGAGGCTGATCTTCGGTTTCCAACCCAGTTCGCGTTCGGCTTTGCGATAATCGGCATAGAAGACGCGCTGATCGCCGGGGCGCCAATCGCCGCGCGCCACTTCGATCTTTTTGCCGAGCAGGCTTTCGATCATCGGGCCGAACTCTGCCCAGATCGCCAGCACATTGTTTACGCCGCCGCCCATGTTGTAAACCTGCCCTTTCGCAACTTCGATGTTGGCGATGGCGGCATCGTAGGCATCCAAAAGATCATCCACATGCAACACATCGCGCACCTGTTTACCGTCACCGTAGACGGTGATCTTGCGGCCTGTCACGGCGGCAATGATCATCCATGCAAGCCAGCCTTGATCTTCGATGCCAAACTGTCGCGGGCCGTAAATGCAGCTTTGTCGCAGAACAACTGTCGGCAAGTCATAGATGCGGAAATAGTCGCGCACGTATTGATCGCCCGTTCCCTTCGAGCATCCGTACGGCGAATGAAAATCCAATGGTTGTGTTTCGGGCGCGCCATAGGTCAAATCTTTATAATGCCAGCGCGTGGCGTCCTCCACCACTTCCACATCATCCATGCCGCCATACACTTTATTTGTGGAAGCATACAGGAAGATCGGTTTTTTGCCCGACAAACGCGCGGCCTCCAAAACATTGAAGGTGCCCAGCGCATTGACTTCGAAATCGTCGCGCGGATTTGTGACGGAAGTGGTGACAGCCACCTGGCCAGCCAGATGCACGATCACATCCGCGCCTTTGGCTGCTTCAGCGATCCTATCGGCATCGCGCACATCCCCGACAACCATCTCGAAGGCATTCGCGCCAAATTCTTTTTTCAACCACTCGAGGTTGCGCGGCGCACCTGCGCGGGCAAGGTTATCGAAGATCGTCACGGCCTCACCACGTTTCAACAAACGGTGAACGTAGTTCGAGCCAATAAATCCAGCGCCGCCGGTAATGAGATAATTCTTTTTCATTCGTCTTTCTTCCTGAAATCTTTGATCTGTTGATAAATTCCTGTCAGCGTTTGACCTTCGCGCAGCAAACCAATGCCGCCGATCACACCGCTGTTCAGGTAGTTGTAAAAACGCGCCGCCAACGCCGCCGCCAGTGCCGTGGATTGGTCGCCGGTGAACAAGGTCAACGCGCCGACGATCGCACCATCGAAAGTACCCACCGCACCCGGCAGGGACGGAATCGCGCCGCCAAACGCCGCGGCCCCGAGGATAAAGAATCCCCAGATCCACTGCGCCTGCGGGAAGAATGCCCGCAAAATCAGGTAATAGTTTAACAGGGCGATCGCCCAATCGAGGGTCATCCAAAACAGGAAACGCAGGAACAACCACCCATCAGTGAGCACACCCAGCCCGGCAAAGAACGACTCGAGGAAGGACCCGCCGAATTTTTGCAGAGACGGCCAGCGCGCACTCAGCTTATGGAACACCTCCAACGCCCATTGATTATTGCGTGCTACAAAATACATCGCCATCAACCCAACGACAACCGCCAGGCCGACAATGATGCCCACACTTTTTGAATCTTCTGCGCCCGCTACAAACGGCAGGGCTGCAAGCAAAAGAGCGGCGGAAAACGCCAGGTCCACGGAGCGTTCGATGAAAATGGTTGGGAGGATCTCGCCGAACTGCATCCCCGATTTTCGGCTGAGTAGAAAGGCGCGTCCGATCTCGCCGAGGCGGAAAGGCAGAAAGTTATTGAGCAAATAGCCTTCCCCCGTTGCGAACAGCACTTCACGGTATGCGGGTTTATCCCGCAGCAAGGTCTGCCAGACCTTTGCACGTCCGAGCATCCACACAAAGGACAGGGCCATTGCGCCTGCAAGGAAGTAATAATTTGCCGAGCGGATGGCTGCCATCATCGCGCCAAAATCGACAAAATACAGGATCGCCGCGATCAATGCAATGCTGATCAGAGCGCCGGGCAGCCATTTCTTTACATCTTTCATTTTTCACCACAACCACAAAGGAGCACGAAGGAAAAGTATTTGAACTTCATGTCCTTCGTGATTAAAGAATTAATCGTCATCCAATTTCAGAACAGCCATGAAGGCATCCTGTGGAATCTCCACACTGCCGACCATCTTCATGCGTTTCTTGCCCTTCTTTTGTTTCTCGAGCAATTTCTTCTTACGCGAGATATCGCCGCCATAACATTTTGCAAGCACGTCCTTGCGTGTGGCTTTGACATTCGCACGTGAAATAATGCGCCCGCCTGAAGAGGCTTGAACGGCGACATCGAACAACTGACGCGGGATCAAGTCCTTGAGTTTGGTGATGAGACGCTGCCCCTTGTGGAACGCATCCTTCTCATGGACGATGGCCGCCAGCGCATCCACAGGCTCGCCGTTGACGAGGATCTCCAGCTTCTGCAATTTGTCGACGCGATATTCAAGGAATTGATAATCGAGCGAGGCATAGCCTTTGGTACGCGACTTTAGATGATCGAAGAAGTCAATGATAATTTCAGAGAGCGGAATTTCAAAATCGAGCTGCACGCGATGCGGCGCGGGGTATTCCTGCTTTTTGTAAATACCACGGCGCTTGGTGACCAGCTCCATGATCGGGCCGTAGAAATCGGTGGGTGTGATGATCTCGATATTCATCCACGGTTCGCGCACTTCGAGGATCTTGCTCGGATCGGGAAGTTCGGCAGGCGAATCCACTTTCAACACTTCATCGCCGATCATCAACACTTCGTATTCCACGGAGGGCGCGGTGAACAAAACATCCAGGTCGTATTCGCGTTCGATGCGTTCCTGAATGATCTCCATGTGGAAGAGACCGAGGAAGCCTGCGCGGAAACCAAAACCAAGCGCCTGCGATGTTTCAGGCTGAAAACTCAATGAAGCATCGTTGAGCTGCAATTTCTCCAGCGACTCACGCAGGGTGGTGTAATCGTCCGCTTCGACGGGATAGATACCCGCAAAGACCATCGGCTTGGGAGTGAAATATCCAGGCAGGGGTTCTGCTGCGGGCGCAGAGGCAAGCGTAATCGTGTCACCGACGCGGCACTCGTGTACGGTCTTGAATCCAGTGGCGATGTAACCGACCTCGCCGGAGCCAAGTGTTTCCACGGGCTGCATCTTCGGCACGAAAATACCGATCTCGACCGGGCGCAGATCCAATTTTGTAGCCAACATGCGCAGCACATCGGTGGATTTGATCTTGCCTTCGATCACGCGGATGTAGGCGATCACGCCTTTATAGGAATCATAATGCGCATCGAAGATCAATGCGCGCACGGGCTCGTCATCCGCATCTTTTGGAGCAGGCACGCGCTCGACGATCGCTTCGAGGATTTGATCCACGTTGATGCCTTCTTTGGCGGAGACGCGCAGAACCGCATCTGGATCGACCCCGAGCAGGGAGCCTACATCTTCAGCCACTTCGTCGGGACGGGCTGAGGGGAGATCAATTTTGTTGATAACAGGAACAATTGTCAGGTCGGCATCGAGCGCCTGATACAGGTTGGCGAGGGTCTGGGCTTCGATCCCCTGAGTCGCATCCACCACTAAAATGGCGCCTTCGCAGGCTTTGAGCGCGCGGCTGACTTCGTAGCCGAAGTCCACGTGCCCGGGAGTGTCGATCAGGTTGAGCTCATAGCGTTGTCCGTCTTTGGCGTTGTAAAACATGCGCACGGCCGAGGCTTTGATGGTGACGCCTTTTTCGCGTTCGAGGTCCATCGAGTCGAGGGCCTGCTCGGTCATGTCGCGGTCAGAGATCGCGCCTGTTAATTGAAGCAGGCGGTCTGCAAGCGTGGATTTGCCATGGTCAACATGGGCGATGATACAGAAGTTACGGATATGGTCGGTCATATGCGGAGCAAAGTATACCCGATTAAAAAAGAGACAGCCGCCTTGTTGTAAAGGCGGCTGTCTCTCTGGCATCTTATCTCATTTCTTCGCAGGGAACCACTGCTTTACGTCGCGCCTGTTTCTGAGGAATATAAGACCTGTGACGGCTATGCCAAGATAATAAACGTATTCAATATAATTAATAAAGTTAAAACCAACATCCTCGCCAAGTTGAGACGCTATGCTATAGGCCAACTCGCCATCCAGCAGTTTCTGCCAATATGTTAGGAGAGCCAAGCCAACAACTCCCAGGAGGACAGCCCACAAGCTGGAAAAAATACCTTTTCGGCTGGTCAATCCGCTCACGATGAAATAAGCAAGTCCGAAGAACAAAATGAAATTCACCGCAAACTCAACGAATACAGAGAATGCCAAAACATCATACCAGTCGAATAGATAATTCAAAGCAGAACCAATATTGACCACAGCCAGAAAAATAATGAAGTAGTAAATGGCGGTAATCGTGGGGGAATAAACCGACTGGGAACTGACAGGCCTCATGCCCAGTGACTTAAGCAGGGCTTTGGGATCTGGCAGCAACTGGGCAATCGTATCGAGCCCACGCACACCCGGGCGGAAATCAATCCACTGGATCTTGGATAATTTTTTCGAAATATCGTTATTGGTCTGCACTAAAATCGGGAAGAGCATTTGTTTTTCAGGAATGGCTTCGGTATCCGATTTGAATTGCGAAATAAGCGCGAAGACCGCCTTTGCATCCTGAATATTTTCCGCTTGCGGGTGCCCGTATTTCTTAAGTGCAGCGATCAGGTCTTCAGCAATGACACGGTCCTGAAAAACATAGTCTACATAAAACGGGATTGGGATGGGATTTTGGATCTTTGGATCCTGTGGATTAATATACTTGGGGATGATCGCTTCTGGTCTGCCCCACCTTTGCATGGCTGAAGATCGCAGAATAAAGAGCAATATCAAACCAAAAACAAGACTTGCCAAAAAAAGCACGTCACTAAATAATACTGATAAAAGATCAAAATCTTCAGTGGCGCTATTAAGAGAAAAAATAAACACTGAAAGCAGGGAGGCAAATGGTAATGCCGCCAAAGCAGCTTGTACATGGGTGAAATTAAAATTGCGTTTGTATATCTTGTATGGGAGAGGAAACAAAACCAATGGAATAAACAAAGTCCACCACTCAAAAATCGATAGAATTGCCACGACTGCACTAACTATGATGGCTACCCACACAATCAGCGGGGACTTGAAACCAGTCTCCGGTACAGGATGATCCTCCTGGATTGGTTTTTGTAATTGGGAAAATAGTTCGCTCAATCCTGCTTTATAACTGCCGCGAAAATCCACCCATTCGTATTGTTCCAGCTCCTTGGGTAAATCCACCGCTTCAAAGATCAAAAGAATGACACGTTGTTTTTTATCTAAAAAATGACGCCATTCTGATGTCACATATTTCGATGCAAGCGCCGCATTTGATACGACGAGCAGAACCGTATCCGAATCGTTCAAGCCTTTTTCGATCTGAACGTCCCAGGGAGAGCCGGGAATCAGTACACGGTAATCCAGCCAGACATTGTAGTTTTCGGCTTCAAGCTTGCTTACCAGATCATCAACAAACCCAAGTTCACGGCGCGAATAGCTCATAAAAATGTTCTTCGTCATATATGCCTCCATCTGTAAAAAACGATAAATCCTTTAGCTATGGAACTAAACCCAGTTATCAGGACTTCGGTTCGTAAAACGTTGCAAACAGACAAAATATGGGCTGACCTAGCCCCAAAGGGCGATACTCACCCCTCGGGAAGCAGATAAAATAAAGCAACCCTGACGGGGCAAATCCGTATTTATGTATTGTGCGTAATTCGGCGCACAAAGGAGAAAAAATGTCTGTACTAGCTTTAATAGGTTATGCAGTAGGTGGGATTGTATTTCTCATACTGCTATCCGGTATTCGGTTCATCCCCAACAACCGTATCGGTATCATTGAAAAGCGCTTTGCGGGCAAAGGTTCGGTGAAATCGGGCCTGATCGCTTTGAATGGGGAGGCGGGTTATCAGCCGCGTATTCTGCGTGGTGGTCTACACTACTTAATGCCCATCCAGTATGTTGTCCATACCATGCCGCTGGTGACGATTTCCCAGGGCAAGGTCGGCTACGTCTTTGCCCGTGACGGCAAGCAATTGGACCCTGCACAGGTGCTGGCGTCCAACGCCACCGTGACGGACTTTCAGGATGTGGAAAGCTTCCTGAAGAACGGCGGACAGCGCGGTCCTCAGCGCCGCATTTTGCGTGAAGGTACCTACGCGTTCAACCTCGTGCAGTTCATCGTCATCACTGAAGAACGCATTTACACACTGGCGCTCAGTAAAGAGGAAGGCGATACCATCCGCGGCATGGCAGAAGTAATCGCCCAGCGCGGCGGCTTCCGCCCTGTGGTGATCAAAGATACGGATGATTCGATCGGCGTGGTGACCGTGCATGATGGCCCGTCCCTCGCACAGGGCGAGATCATCGCTCCTGTCGTCGGTGACGATCCCGATCAGGCTGAAACTTATCACAATAAATTCCAGGATGCCGATAACTTCCTGCGAGCAGGCGGTCAACGCGGCCGCCAGTTACAGGTGTTAGTGGAAGGTACTTATTACGTCAACCGCTTGTTCGGTACTGTGGAGATGATCCCCAAGACCGTGATCGAAGTTGGTAATGTCGGCGTGGTCGTTTCCTACACAGGTGAAACAGGTGACGACCTTTCAGGCAAGGAATATCGCCACGGTGAGTTGGTCAACAAGGGCTATCGCGGCGTGTGGAGCGAGCCGCTTCTGCCGGGCAAGTATGCGTTCAACACCTACGCGGGGAAGGTGATCTCCGTCCCGACCACGAACATCATCCTTAAGTGGATCCGCACCGAGACAGGCGCGCACCGCTACGATGAAAACCTGACCGAAGTCTCGCTCATCACCAAGGATGCATTCGAGCCGTCCCTGCCGCTTTCGGTGGTGGTCCACATTGATTATCAGAAGGCTCCGCTCGTCATCCAGCGCTTCGGTGACATCAAGAAACTGGTGGAACAAACCCTCGACCCGATGGTCTCTGCCTATTTCAAGAACGTCGGTCAGATGCGCACCTTGATCCAATTGCTGCAAGACCGCAGCGCCATCCAACAGCAAGCCAGCTCGGAAATGCGCGAGAAGTTCGCGCATTACAACCTTGCATTGGAAGAAGTGTTGATCGGCACACCGTCCTCGCCTGAGAACGATACGCAGATCGAAACGATCCTGATGCAGTTACGTTCGCGCCAGGTCGCGGAAGAACAGGTGGAAACCTACAATCAGCAGGAAAAGGCCGCGGTGAAGGAACGTGAACTCCGCGAAGCCCAGTCCCGTGCGCAGATGCAGACCAAGCTGACCGAAGCCGAGTTGAACATTAACATCCAGTCCGATCAGGGTAAGGCTGAGTATCAGCGCTCCCTGCAACAGGCGCAGCAGATCCGCGCGCTCGCAGAAGCGGAAGCTGAGAAGATCGCCCGCATCGGTATCGCGCAGGCGCTCGCTACGGAAGAACAAGTCCGCGCGTATGGCGGGCCGCAGTTCCAGGTAACCCAGCAGGTGCTGACCCGCTTTGCGGAAGCCATTCAAACCTCCGGCGTGGACGTTGTCCCGCGCGTGGTGGTGAGTGGCGGAAACAATGCGGAAGGCGGAAGCAGCGCCTCCAGCAACGTGATGGAAGGCTTGCTGACCATGCTGCTCTCCGAACGCTTTGGCGTCATGGCAGATGAATCCGCGAAGGCTCCGCGCTCTCCAGAAGCGGACGCGCTGCGCGAGCAGATCCGCAAGGATATGGAAAAGAAGAAGTAAAACAAATAGCACGCCTCCCCCGCGAGAAATCTTCGCGGGGGAGTTTTTATTTCTACACACTAATGAAGAGAAGAGACCCTGAAAAGTACGGAACTAATCACCCGCAAGTACTGGTTTTAGGCTAATAGGCTTGAAAGTCCGTATCAAAAGAGGATAATTAATGTTACAGCAAGCAGACAGTTGATTTCCAAGGAGGAAACATGAATCGCCTTGTCCTGCTCACAGGACTTTGCTCTGCTTTTCTGGCGGCTTGTGCCACCACAACGCCCCAGCCTACGGCAACGATCACGCCGGTCGTTCCACCCAGCGCCACATTCACGCTGGAGCCGTCCCCCACCGTAACCCCATTGAATGTGACCCTGACTGTAAAGGAATCCCTTATTAATTGCAGGTTTGGGCCGGGCATCGTGTACGAATTGATCAATGAATTGGAAGAAGGGGATACTGCGCGCGTGGTCGGAAAAAGCGAAGCTTCCACCTGGTGGTACATCCGCGACCCGGGCAACCCCGACGGGCTTTGCTGGGTCTCAGCCGAAGTGACAGAAACCAACGGAGCCACCGCGGAATTACCAGTCGTACAGCCTCCCGTTACAACGGTCACCGCCATCAATTTGCGCGCGGAACCGAATCGCATCGTCGTGAATTGCAGCCAGTTTCCACAGACCGTTTTCCTCGAAGCCGAGGTTACGACCAACGGCCCGGCCTACGTCACCTGGAAATGGGAAGCCAGTACAGGCGCGATCTCTAATGACTCGACACTCGTCTTCAAACAGGCGGGAAAGCAAGTCATCAACGATTATTATCAATTTGCAGAACCCAACGATTACTGGATAAAACTGCACATTCTCTCGCCAAACGGATGGACCGAGCAGGTAAACATCCCCGTAAATTGCACGCCATAAGCAGGACGCCAAACGAATTGCAAAGCTTGTTAAAAGCGCAAAGATTTTTTTCTTTTCGAAGTTCAAAAAAGAGCAGATTGATTTCTCAACCTGCTCTTTTTATTTCCACTTCTCTTAGTGCTCGAAAATAATCGATTTATATCCCAGCGCCGTAAAGAACTTCAGCAAATAAGCCTCGGCGTTGGTCTGCCCCTGAATTAGGATGCCATCCTCCAGCGCGGCCTTGCGAATCTCATCTTCAGCCGATTGGCGGGCGAGTGTCTCAAGGTCTACATTACCCTTGGTCAACGCACCCGTCTCGCGGTCATACACATAGGACTTGTCATTGTCGAGTGTGGCAATAAAGATCTCGGTCGGGGGCAGCTTTACATACAGCACCTGTCCATCAAAACGCATATCGGTGGGTTGAAGCTTATCCATATCGATACCAGCGATCACAATGCCGTGCGCAACAAAAAGCAGCTTGTCGCCATAGAGAAATCCGAACGTTCCCTGCCCCACTTCGGCAGTGATGACCTTTTCAATCGTGTACTGAATGGTCTCAAGACGCGCCAGCGCGCGGATCTCATTGATGTAAGTCACCGGGTCAGGGATAATGGTCGGGGTGGGATTCATCATCTGCGACACCTGCGTCTGCAGCGCCTGGTTCGCCTCATTGACCTGCTGGAACGGGGCGGTTGCCGCATCTGCTGCGGCAGTGGCGCTCTCACGCACGGTTTGTACGATAAAATAGACACCGGCGGCCAGCAGGATCAAAATGAGGATGGACATGATGGTATTGAAGGTATTTTTCATGAGTGTCCTTTCTAAAACATTCCTTATTATAGCAACATCGCATGATTATGCGTGTACAATTTTGTAAAATGAAAAAACTTCTACTCACCCTTACCCTCGCCATTCTCGGATGTGTATCTCCCATTAATGTGACTCTGGGAAATGCCACGCCGACTATGACTCCCACGCAGGAATCTGCGCCGACAGCGACGCCTCAAGCCACGCCCGAGCCTGGTACTGATAAAAATCCATTGATCCTCGCTTTGGGCGTTTCCGCACACCCCACCACCCAAATGGTCGACGCTGGCACAGTGATCGCGGCTTACATCGAAGCACGGACAGGTTACCGCATCGTCACCGTCATCCCGCCGACCGAGAACGCCCTCGTTGAATCCCTCGCAAAAGGGAATGCCCATATCGCATCGCTTTCAGCGTTTTCCTATCTACTTTCCCGTGAGAACGACTCGGTCACTGCCATCATGTCCAGCGTGCATTCGGGTGAGATATTTTACGGTGCGCAATTTATCGCCAATCGCGAAAAGGATTTCACTTCCTATTACGATATGGATCGCAAGGAAAACACAGCCGAAGCCGCCACCGCCCTGAAACAATTTGAGGGGAAGAAGGCGTGCTGGAGCGGAACCGTTTCACCGTCAGGGTATGTGGTGCCGTTCGGAGTGCTGAAGCAGGCCCAGGTCCAGATAAGAGACGGGGCTTTCATCGAGAGTCAACCGAGCGTGGTGCGTGCCGTCTATGCCGATGACATCTGCGATTTCGGCGCAACCTACATCGACGCGCGCGAATTGCCCGCACTCGAATATGATTATGCCGATGTATTGGATAGGGTTGTCGTCATCTGGCGTGTGCCGAATGTGATTCCCTATGAAGTGATCTCGATCTCAAATTCGCTGCCGCTCGAAATGCGCCGCGTGATCCAGAGAGCGTTTGTCGACCTGATGCTCACACCCGAGGGGAAATCTGCGATGCAAACCGTGTACGGCATCGACGAATTACAGATCGCCGAAGATGCGCTCTACACTGATTTCGCGCTATACGTGAAGGCTTCGGGGCTGGACCTCACAGAGCTGGTCAAATAAGATTCTCCTCCACACCCTTCCCATGTTCAAAAGAATCATAAAATTTTTATGGCGCATTGCGCTTGTCATTGGTATGCTGACGCTGGTTGTTTTGTCTTTCACCAAGCTGGTCGTTGAGCTTTTTGCCGCCCCGCGCACGTTCACCGTGGACAATGTCCCAGCTGAACGTGCGGCGATCGTTTTTGGCGCAGGCCTGCTGCGTGACGGGTCGGCGGGTCCGGTGTTAAGTGATAGAGTAAATACAGCCGTGCAGCTTTATCAGCAAGGCAAAGTGGACAAGCTATTGATGAGCGGCGATAATCGCTTCGTGGAATACAACGAGCCTGAAGCCATGCGCCAATACGCGCTCGAACGCGGCGTCCCCAACGAAGACATCGTTTTGGATTATGCAGGCCGCCGCACGTATGACACCTGTTATCGCGCCAAGGAAATATTTCAGGTGCAATCCGCCATCCTTGTGACGCAAAGTTTTCATATGCCGCGCGCTTTGTTCCTGTGTAATTGGCTCGGCGTTGAATCCACTGGCGTGGAGGCGAACAACAGGTATTTCCGAAAGGTCTCCCGTTTATACTGGAATTTCCGCGAAGTGTTCGCCACTCCGCAGGCTGCCTGGGAAGTGTATGTGACCCAACCGTTGCCCGTGCTTGGCAAACCTGAACCGATATTTGAATAAGTCGGCATTGCATCATTCTCGCAAAGTCGAAAGGCGATGCAACGATCTTAAAAATGGAGAATCCCAAATGACCCGTGATGAAGCCCTTGCTCTTGTACGTGAATTTGTAAAAAACGAAGGCCTTGTGCGCCATATGCTTTCAGTGGAAGCCGCCATGCGTTTCTACGCTGAAAAATTCGGCGAGGATGTGGAGACATGGGGATTGATCGGTCTGCTGCACGACTTTGATTGGGAAATCCACCCCACGCTGGATCAGCACCCGCAGGATGGTGCGCCCATACTGCGCGAACGCGGCGTCAGCGAGGAGATCATTCAAGATATCCTCAGCCATGCCGACCACTTGAACCTTCCGCGTGACACGATACGCCGCAAAGCCATTTGCGCCTGTGACGAAGTGACGGGACTCATCACCGCCGTTGCGCTGGTGCGTCCGTCCCGTTCGCTATATGACCTCGAAGCGGGTTCCGTCAAAAAGAAGTGGAAGGACAAAGCCTTCGCCGCAGGCACCGACCGCTCCGAAATGGAACACGCCGCCAAAGAATTCGGCATTGATATTTGGGAGCACGTGGGCAATGTCATCGTTGCCATGCGCAAAATCGCACCCGAATTGGGGCTGGTCGGAAATATCCAGCAGTAGATAGTCGTAAACACAAAGGAACGAAGCCACCTAGAATCCTTTGAGTCTTTGTGCCTTGGCGACTTCGTGGTTCCGCTTTATTCCCACCATTTTAACAAGGACTATTTCCATGCTTATCAATAGACTTGAACTCTCTACTCTTGACCTCATTCCCCAGCGTGATTACTACGCTAATGTTCTGGAACTGCCTGTCCATCTCGAAGGTGATTCCCTGCTCGTGAAAGCAGGCAAAACGGACTTGATCTTCCACCAAGCTCCATCAGACTGGACAGGCGAATATCATTTCTGCTTCAACATTCCTGAAAATCAATTTCCGTACGCAAAGGCCTGGTTGTCTTCCAGGATTCCGCTTTTGAAGGATGACAAGGGAAACGATGAATTCAAAAGCCAGTCATGGAATGCAACGTCCCTGTATTTCAAAGACGTCGCAGGAAACATCCTCGAATTCATCGCGCGGCACGACCAGAAGAACAGTGTCAACTCCCCATTCAACAGCGGACAGATCCTGCAAGTCAGCGAAATTGGGCTGGCCTCAAAGGATGTCATCGCCTTCGCAAAGGAATTATGCGCAAAGCTGGGCGTCTCAGTTTACAAGCAGGATCCCAACGATACCTTCACCCCCATTGGCGACGAAGACGGGCTGTTCATTCTCCCTGTTGAAGAGCGCATTTGGTATCCCAACACAGGCGTCCCCGCGCGGATGCTCCCCGTCAAAGTGGATGTGGAAGTGAATGGAAAAGCGTTTCGATTGGAAGGTGTGCCGTACGAAGTGCGTTGACGGATCAACGATTAAACAAGCGCAGACCAAAACAAAAGCCGCTCTGAAATGAGCGGCTCATTTATCCTCCAGCAACCATGCCATCGCCTTGCCCATATCCGTAAAAGTCAGAAAGGGAAGTCCGCGATTCCTAGACACAGTCTCAAAGAATATAACACTCTCATCAACCTTTTCATTCACCGACGAGTACACGATGGCAGTCTTTCTGCTAACAGTTTTAAACCCCTGGCGGTATTCTCTCACTTCCAAAGCGCGCTCCAGGGCACGAACGATGGAAATATCAAAACGGAGTTCCCGAATATCCAACAGTACTTTCGCGCCGCCAGAGGCATCAACAATCTCCATGACCTCACGAACCATGTCATTATCCACCCTCGGATCCCACTCTCCTTTGGCTGTCGCTGCAACAATGTTCTGATCTTCCCTATATTGGACAATGTATTCCATAGATATATCACTCCGCCTCTCTCATGCTCATCTTATGACAGCACGTTATTCAGGCTTGATGTCGGGATTATATCGCCATATTTAGGGATAAAATAAATTCTATGTTTGAAACATAAAAGCCGCCCTCTAGGGCGGCTTTTATGTTTTAACTCGCGCACGATGAAAAGTCCATTCAATCTACTTCTTCTTTTTCTTCCCCTTCGAGGACGATGTTGCAGGCTTGGCTTTTGCTTTTACAGCCGCCTTCTTTGCTGGAGCTGCCTTTTTCACCGTAGACTTCTGTTCCTCTTTCTTCTTACTTTTTTCTTCCTCAGCTACTGCCTTTGCCAGCTTCACATAGCGTTCCACCGTCCATGCCACGGACAGGCCAGTAATGACCTCGTCCTTCTTCATTTCGACGATGACATCACCCCTGCTGGAGGCGCGTTTTCTCACGGCAGCCGTATCCAGCCGCGCGGATTTGGGTGCGCCTTTCGCGAGGACAATGGTTGCCATGTGATTCGGTTTGCCGCTGACCGCGCCGACGAGCGTGATCTTCTTCGGCAAATCCCAGGCGCGGACGCCCTTGCCATAGCGGCCTTGTGACGGGAAGTCCTTCTGGTCCACGCGTTTGGCTTTGCCGTCACTCGCCAGCAGGAAGATCTCCCCTTCAGCAGGTAGAATTTCCGCGCCGACCACTTCATCGTTGTCATCCAGTTTGATTCCGTTCACACCCGCAGCGACGAGTCCCATTGGGCGCACGTCATCTTCCTTAAAGCGGATCGCCATACCGCTGGATGTGACCAGCAAAATATCCTTTTTCTTTCCATCGGTCAAACCGACCCAGCCAAGACCATCACCTTCATTGACCCTTGCAAGAACAAACGACTGCGACGACGGGCCAGGCAATTCAGTCACGAGACTCTTCTTGATCATGCCGAAGCGCGTGATGGAAATGACACAGGTCTCTTCGGGGAATTCGGATTTACGCGCAGGCAGGGCAAACATGGCGGAAAGCACATCGTCCTCGCCCAGCGGCGCGGCTTTTTGATACGGCACACCGTCGCTCAATTTTTCAGATTCGGGAATGACATGCAAAGCGATTGCCGCGGCCTTTCCATTTTCAGCCACGAGGTAAAGCGTGTCTGTTGTTGAGGCTTTCACCAGCCAGCG
Source organism: Candidatus Villigracilis affinis (assembly GCF_016705895.1). Lineage (NCBI taxonomy): Bacteria > Bacillati > Chloroflexota > Anaerolineae > Anaerolineales > Candidatus Villigracilaceae > Candidatus Villigracilis > Candidatus Villigracilis affinis. Next base: position 228,611 of record NZ_JADJKT010000005.1, read on the forward strand.
CGGCGCATCGTTGCCCGAATGCTTCGGCTGCTTGTCGTCATGCGTGCGTGCGATGATCCCATCCGCGGTGACGCCGACCCAAACCGTTTGATCGGGCATCAGGTCGGTGGCGGTGAGCATCTTCGCAGACTTGCCCTTCTTCAAGCTGACGATCTGTGTACGACGGCGATCACCATATGCGGCTTTCACTTTCAGCAATTCATCGGCCACCACACCACGCATCAATTTCGGCGACTTTAACAGCGTGGTCAATTCCTTGATGATGCCGGTCACTTCCTTGTATTCGGTTTCGATCTTCTTGCGTTCAAGCGCGGCCAGGCGGCGCAATTGCATATCGAGGATGGCGTTGGCCTGTAACTCTGTCAGCTTGTAGCGCTTCATCAGTTTTTGGCGGGCAGTTTCAACGTCTGGTGCGCTGCGGATGATTCCAATTAATTCATCCAGATTCTTTAATGCGATCAAATATCCTTCGAGGATATGCGCGCGGGCTTTGGCTTTTTCCAGGTCAAATTCAGCGCGTCTTTTTATGACTGTGATTCGGTGCTCGACATAAACACGGAGCGCCTGTTTGAGAGTGAGAGTGCGCGGTTCGCCGTCAACCAGCGCAAGCAGGTTGATGCTGAAAGTGGTCTGCATCGGAGTGCGCTTGTACAATTCGCGCAGCACAGCTTCGGGCTCGGCGTTCTTCGTCATTTCAAGGACGATGCGCATGCCTTGACGGTCCGATTCGTCGCGCAGATCGGAAAGACCTTCGAGATGACCATCGCGCGCCAATTCGGCAATGCGCTCGATCAAACTGGACTTGTTGACCATGTACGGCAGTTCGGTGACGATGATGCGGCTCTTGCTGCGTTCCATCTCTTCGATGTGCGCCTTGGCCTGCACCGTGATTCGTCCGCGCCCCGAGCCATACGCAGATTCGATTCCCTCTTCGCCTTTTTCCTGAATGATGATGCCGCCCGTGGGAAAATCGGGACCCTGCACGAATTCCATCAACTGCTCGACATCGATGTCATCGAGTTTTTCCCAGCGTTCGATCATGTATATGATCGCATCCACGATCTCGCTGAGATTATGCGGCGGAATAGACGTGGCCATACCCACCGCAATACCCGTTGCGCCATTCACCAAAAGATTCGGAATCGCGGCAGGCAAAACATGCGGCTCTTCGAGCGTATCGTCGAAGTTCGGGATGAAATCAACCGTATCTTTATTGAGATCAAAAAGAATATCGAGCGCGGCAGAGGTAAGACGCGCCTCGGTATAACGCATCGCCGCAGGCGGGTCGCCATCCACGGAGCCGAAGTTACCCTGACCATCCACAAGCAACGTACGCATGGAAAAATCCTGCGCCATGCGCGCCATGGCTTCGTACACCGCGGAATCACCGTGCGGATGATATTTACCAAGCACTTCACCGACGATACGGGCGGATTTCTTGTAGGCTGTATCAGCACGAATACCCATGTCGTACATCGCATACAGAATACGGCGCTGCACGGGCTTGAGTCCGTCACGCGCATCGGGCAGCGCGCGCGCCACAATCACGCTCATCGCATAATCGAGATACGATTGCTGCATTTCAGTATCAATATCTATTTTTCTGACAATACCGAGTTCCATATCAAATCCTTTTTTAGCCGCAGAAAAATGGGAAGGAAAGCCTGCGTTCTTCGCGCTTTTCGCGGTTAATGATCTTTTGTTGTGAATGAATGTTCTATTTCGGGGCTTATCTTACGGGGAAAGATGGCAGTCGTCAAGTGGCTTGACTGACTTCCCACCTCAAAGTAAAATCACGCTCGCATGCGGGAGTCGCCAAGTGGTAAGGCATCAGCCTTCCAAGCTGATATTCGTGGGTTCGAATCCCATCTCCCGCTCTTTTTGTCGGTGCTTCAGTGTCACGTTTCAGGTGTCAAGTGCGTGACACTTGACACTGGAGCACCTGACCCTTTAACGGGCCCGTGGCGCAGCGGTTAGCGCAGGCGACTCATAATCGCTTGGTCGCAGGTTCGAATCCTGCCGGGCCCACAAATTGTTCGCATGCCCCATCGAGGGATAGGATTCAAACCCTGCCGAGCCACACTCCATTCATGTTTCAGGGGAAAAATCCTTTTCATCCATGTTTATCTGTGGTGACAAACCACATCCCAATCTCTTAATCCAAAAATCTAATGTACAATTCCAGCATGCCTTTGCTGTGGATTTCACTTAACTTTATTACAGGCATCCTTGTTTCGAGCCTGTTCTCCTTTAGCTTGATCATATGGGGCGGGGCGGGAATTGCCATCATACTCACGGCCAGCCTCTTTCTCCCTACGCGGTTTTCCTCCAAGACAGCATTAAGATCGTATCGTTCGATAGAATTCATTCATATAGTCTACACATTCTTTTTCTTCTTTGGGGCAGTCTGGTATCAATTCCGCCAACCCAGCATTGACGCATCCCAAGTCGCTTTTTACAACGACCGCGAATATGAAATACTGGTCACAGGCAGGCTGGTGGAGCCGCCGGATTACCGCGACACCTACACAAATCTGCATCTCAAAGTGGAAGCCGTGGATTCAGGCAGCGGCGACCTGCCGACAGGGGGCGAGTTGCTGGTACGCGTACCCGCCAACCAGACCTATGAATACAGTGAACTCATCCGTGTGCGCGGCAGGCTAAAAACCCCTCCCGAAGATGACGATTTTTCCTATCGTGAATATCTTGCCCGCCAGTACATTTATTCCTACATGCCTGTCGCGGAAGTCACCCGCCTGCCCTGGAAAACGAAGAATCTATTCTTTACCGAAATCTACAAACTTAAACAGGCCTTGCTTAATAACACCTACCGCCTCTATCACGACCCCGAGGCTTCCCTGCTGGCAGGAATCCTCTTCGGCGTGGACACCGGCCTCACCCGTGAATTACAGGATGCATTCAAGAACACCGGCACCGCACACATCATTGCCATCTCCGGATTCAACATTGCCATCATCGCGGGAATGTTCTTCTTTCTTTTCAAACCGATTCTTGGTGAAAGGCTTGGGGCGGTGGCTGCAATCATCGGGATCTCTTTCTACGCCTTCCTTGTCGGCGCAGACGCCGCCGTGATACGCGCCACGCTCATGGGAACCATTTCACTGGCAGCACGGCAACTTGGCAGGCGCAACACGGGGTTGAACGCATTGGCGGCTGTTGCATTCTTCATGGCTTTCTTCAACCCGCTTGTGCTTTGGGATGTGGGTTTTCAACTTTCATTCTTCGCCACACTGGGTCTCATTCTTTACGCAGAACCATTCTCGAACTTCACCAGCAACATCATCTCCAAATTCTCGAAAAGCGACACGAGCATGCTCACCCGTCTCATCAACGATTATTTCGTACTGACCTTTGCCGCACAACTAACCACCATTCCAATTATGGCTTATCACTTTAAACGCATCTCCCTTATCTCGTTCATCGCGAATCCCTTCATCCTGCCTGTACAGCCCGCAGTGATGGTTGGTAGCGGGCTGGCTGTTTTCGTCAGCCTCATCATTTACCCGCTCGGCCAGTTGCTCGCGTGGATCGCATGGCCATTCTCCACATACACCATCCGCATGGTGGAATGGTTCGACAAGGTCCCGCATGCATCCATTTATCTTGGGGACTCGTCCATCTGGCTGGTCACCTCTTTTTATTTTGCGCTTCTCGCTGTGACCTTTGGCTGGTCGGCCATTAAAGAGTGGTTCAGCACCCGCAGAGAGGTGCTTCGCTCCTTCATCCTGACAGGCATCATCATGCTGTTATTCTCCTGCACACTTGTCTTCTGGCGCTCCGCCGAAACCGCAGGCGATGGAGAATTCCACATCACCTTCCTGGAAGTCGGCTCTGCGGATGCCGTGCTGATCCAAACACCCGAAGGCAGGAACGTGCTCATCAACGGTGGAGCAAGTGTCTCCGAACTTTCAGATGAACTTGGCAGGCGTTTGCCGTTCTTCTCGCGCAAACTCGACTGGCTTGTCATCGCATCCACACAGGAGAATCAGATCAAGGCATTGCCGCGCATCATGGAAAGATATCCGCCCGATAATGTTTTGTGGAGCGGCAATATGCAGGCTTCATTCGCCGCCCAGGAGTTGGATAAATTCTTCGCGGATCACGAGATTCCCATCACCCGTGCGGAATCAGGACAAAGGCTTGAGCTGGGTGGCGGCGCATTTATCGAGATCCAGGCCGCAGGTCCGAAGGGAAGCGTGATCCTCATCGAATATAAGAACTTCCGCGCCCTGCTTCCCATTGGCGCAGGGGAAGATAATACGGGTACGATCAACTTTGGCGATGCACTCGAAACAAAAGTGGATGTGCTGCTGCTGGCCGATTCCGGGTACGCGCCCTCCAACCCGCCTGGGCTCATCGAGACCCTTAAGCCGCAATTGGTGGTGCTGAGCGTTTCCGCAGGCGACCCGGACGGACTGCCCTCGCAAGAAGTGTTGGAAGCCCTGGATGGCTACTCTCTGCTGCGGACAGACCGCAACGGGTGGATTACCGTGACCACCGATGGCGACACCATGCGTGTGGATGTGGAACGCGGTGAAATCATCGCAACCCCATAGGAGCAAAGTACCCTTTGATTATGCGGGTGGGATGCTAAAATACCGCCCACATAATCAAAGGAGAATGAAATGAAATCTAATTTAAGAGTACTTGGCTTTATTATTATCCTGGCGCTAACTGCACTGGCCTGCGCCGCCCCGAATGTAAGTTCACTCCTCAACCCCATGCCCAGCGATGATTTTTCAAGCGACAGCAGTGGCTGGGGCACTGGCACAGACAGTTCAAGCTCGGTCGAGTACGCCAACGACGGGTTGCAGATGATCGTATACACGCCCTTCTACGTCACCTGGTCTACCCAGAGCCTTGAGACTTTCGAAAACGTTCACATCGAAGTCAGCGTGAAAAATGAAAGCACCGATCCCGAAGCCCTTTACGGCATTGTTTGCAACGAATTGGGCTCCACCGAATCATTTTATTATGTAGGCATCTCCCCGGATGGCTATTATGCCTTCATCAAATCTGCTGTTGCACAGGATGATGTTTTCCTCAAGGAAGGCACTTCCGATTTGATCTCCGCCGCAGGTGGTTCTGTCCGCCTCGGACTGGATTGCGGGAATGGCACACTGGCTCTGTACGTGAATGGCCAGCAGATCGACAGCGTTTCCGACTCCACCTACACTCAGGGCTCGATCGGCCTCTTCGCCGCCACCGATGACCAGGACTCAGGCACGAATGTAACGTTCGACGATTACATCGTGACAAAACTGGGTGAATAAAATTCAAGCAACTTGAAAGTAAAAGTCCCCGTGCCGATTTTGCACGGGGACTTTTTAATTGCTTTTATCTTACGGCACGTTCACTGTAAAGCTCCACACGAGGCTCCACTCGCCGAAGGTGTCATCTGCTTTGATGGCACGGACGCGCCAATAATAGATGCCATTTTCCAATGGCGTTGCCAATTCGCGGGTGGTGGTCTCTGCCGTGTCGTCGAACTCTGGACTGCTGAAGTCTGCATTGTTATCCACTTGAATCTGATATGTCACGCCGTTGAGCACGGCTTCCCATTCAAAGGCGGGCAAGCCCGTTTCATCAGTAGAGTCCACTTCGGGCGTGAGCAGGGTCGGCGCAGTGGGCGGAATGCTCACGGTGAACGAGCGCACATCACTCCATTCTCCAGCAGTATCGTAGATGTTCAATCCACGCACGCGCCAGAAGTACGTACCATCTGTCAGTGCGGTGAGCAGCTCACGGGTGGCTTGAATCGCAGTGTCATCAAATTCGGGACTGCTGAAGTCCTCGGCATCATCCACCTGAATCTGATACTTCTCCGCATTCTCTGCATCCTGCCAACTGAAGGACGCTTCGCCATTCAAGCTGACAGTTGATTCTGACGGAAGAAGCAGGGTCGGCGCCGCGGGTGGGATGTCCACCGTGATCGTCCACGTTTCGCTCCACGGACCCGCCGTCCCGTATTCGTTGATCGCTCTCACCCGCCAGAAGTATTCACCGATGGCAAGCGGCTCGGTCAACGTGCGCTCGGTGGTGTCGGCAGTGTCATCGAAGATCGGGTCGGTGAAGGTTTCGTTATCCGCGACTTGAAGCTGATAGGTCATGCCATATTCCACACTGCTCCAATTGAAGGTGGGCAACCCAGTGTCGCTGGTGGGAAGTTCAAGCGTCCGCAGGCTGTTTCCATTTGGCGCAGCGGGGATGGGCTGGCTGATGGTCACACGCCAGGCTGCACTCCACAAACTCGTGCCGCCAAGAATATTGGTTTGTCTCACGCGCCAGTAGTAAATGCCATCGGCCAATGAGGTGGGTGTGATGGTGTTTGTGGCAGAGTTGCCATCGAACTCGGGACTGCTAAAGGTGGAGTTGTTATCCATCTGCACCTGATAACTGGCGGCGTTCGGCATCGCGGTCCAATTCAAGGCAGGTGCGGGGTTCTGGCTGATACTGCCATTGGCGGGGCTGGTTAGTGTGGGTGAAGCAGGCACCAACGGAATGATGGAAACAATGCGAGTCGTGCTCCATGCACCCCAGTTGCCAGCGGCATCCTTGCCACGAACATGCCATGAGTAGGTGCCGATTGCCATCGCAGGCGGCGTGTGGCTGGTAGTGGTGAGGTCAATGGATGTGTAGGTCGGACTCGAGAAGTCTGCATCGTTGTCGTACTCGAATTGATATTTCGTCGCAGTCGCGGCGGCAGCCCATGAGAAAGCGGGTGTGCCGTTTACAGACACAGCATTTACAGGGGCAGTGAGAGTCGGCGCAACGGGTCCCGTTGTGTCCACGGTGAAGGAACGATAGGCGCTCCACGCGCCAGCCACACCGCTCACATTCAGTGCACGGACATGCCAATACCACACGCCATCGGGGATATTAGCCGCGGTGTAATTCAGGACACCGACTCCACCTGCGAAGGTCTGCTGTTTTGTAGCGAAGGTGGAAGCGTTCGAGATCTCCAGTTCATAGGTGTTGCCTGAGACCACTGAGTTCCATGCGAAATCAGGAGTCGAGTCATTGGTCACCGCAGAAGCAGCTGGTGTTGCCAAAGTCGGCGCAACAGGAACCGCAGGCAGAATAGTAACCGTGCGAGCAGTGCTCCATGCACCCCAGTTGCCAGCGGCGTCCTTGCCACGGACATGCCATGAGTAGGCACCCAAAGCTATTGCAGGTGGTGTGTGGCTGGTAGTAGTGAGGTCAATGGATGTGTAGGTTGGGCTGGAGAAATCCGCGTCGTTATCGTACTCAAATTGATACTTCGTCGCAGTTGTGGCGGCAGCCCATGAGAAGGCAGGTGTGCCAATGATCGAGGCTGCGTTTGCAGGCGCACTGAGAGTCGGCGCAACAGGTCCAGTTGTATCCACGGTGAAGGAGCGGTACGCGCTCCATGCTCCCGCAACACTGTTCACATTCAACGCGCGGACATGCCAATACCACACACCATCGGGGATGGTTCGTGGCGGTGTAATTCAAGACACCCACTCCACCCGCGAAGGTCTGTTGTTTTGTAGCGAAGGTGGAGGCGTTGGAGATTTCCAGTTGATACGTGTTGCCAGAGACCACCGAGTTCCAACTAAAATCTGGAGTGGAATCACTGGTCACTGCGGAAGCAACAGGTGTTGCCAGAGTCGGCGCAACAGGAACCGCAGGCAGAATGGTAACCGTGCGAGTTGTGCTCCATGCACCCCAATTTCCAGCGGCGTCCTTGCCACGGACATGCCATGAGTATGTACCCAATGCTATTGCAGGCGGGGTGTGGCTGGTAGTAGTGAGGTCAATGGATGTGTAGGTTGGGCTGGAGAAATCCGCGTCGTTGTCGTACTCAAATTGATACTTCGTCGCAGTCGCGGCGGCAGCCCATGAGAAAGCGGGTGTGCCGATGACCGATGCCGCGTTTGCAGGGGCACTCAATACAGGCGCAACGGGTCCAGTCGTATCCACGGTGAAGGAACGATAGGCACTCCAAGCACCAGCAACACTGTTCACGTTCAATGCGCGGACATGCCAATACCACACGCCATCGGGAATATTTGTGGCAGTATAGGTAAGGACACCCACGCCACTCACAAAAGTTTGTTGCTTCGTGGCAAAAGTGGAGGCGTTTGAAATCTCCAGTTCATATGTGTTCCCTGAGACCACACTATTCCATGTGAAATCAGGAGTCGAGTCATTGGTCACCGCAGAAGCGGCAGGGTTGACCAACACAGGCGCAACAGGAACCAAAGGCAGGATCGTAACCGTGCGAGCAGTGCTCCATGTTCCCCAGTTGCCAGCGGCATCTTTTCCTCTGACGTGCCATGAGTAAGTGCCGAGTGCCATTGCAGGCGGGGTGTGGCTGGTGGTGGTCAGGTCAATGGAGGTATAGGTCGGGCTGGAGAAGTCCGCGTCGTTGTCGTACTCGAATTGATACTTCGTCGCAGTCGCGGCGGCAGCCCATGAGAAGGCAGGTGTGCCGATGACGGAAGCGGCGTTTGCAGGGGCACTCAACACAGGCGCAACGGGTCCAGTCGTATCCACGGTGAAGGAGCGGTATGCGCTCCATGCGCCAGCAACACCATTCACATTCAAGGCGCGGACATGCCAATACCACACGCCATCTGGGATGTTCGTGGCGGTGTAGGTTAAGACACCCACGCCACCCGTAAAGGTCTGTTGTTTCGTAGCAAAGGTCGATGCATTGGAGATTTCCAGTTGATACGTGTTGCCAGAGACCACGCGAGTTCCAACTAAAATCTGGAGTGGAGTCACTGGTCACTGCAGAAGCGGCAGGGATTGACCAACACAGGCGCAACAGGAACCGCAGGCAGAATAGTAACCGTGCGGGCGGTGCTCCATACTCCCCAGTTGCCAGCCGCATCTTTGCCTCTGACATGCCATGAGTAGGTACCCAAGGCCATCGCAGGCGGCGTGGTGCTGGTGGTGGTGAGGTCCGCGGAGGTGAAAGTCGGGCTGGAGAAGTCGGCGTTGTTGTCGTACTCGAATTGATATTTCGTCGCAGTCGCGGCGGCAGCCCATGAGAAGGCAGGTGTGCCAATGACGGAAGCCGCGTTTGCAGGCGCACTCAATACAGGCGCAATAGGTCCAGTCGTATCCACGGTGAAGGAGCGATATGCGCTCCATGCACCCGCAACGCCATTCACATTCAACGCGCGGACATGCCAATACCACACCCCATCTGGGATATTCGTCGCGGCGTAATTCAGGACACCGACTCCACCCGTGCAGGTCTGTTGCTTTGTGGCAAAGGTGGAGGCGTTTGAGATCTCGAGTTCATAGGTATTGCCCGAGACCACGCTATTCCATGTGAAATCTGGAGTGGAGTCACTGGTCACTGCCGAAGCGGCAGGGCTGACCAACACAGGCGCAACAGGAACCGCAGGCAGAATAGTAACCGTGCGAGCGGTGCTCCATCCACCCCAGTTGCCAGCAGCATCTTTGCCGCGAACGTGCCATGAGTATGCACCCAAAGCTATTGCAGGCGGCGTGTGGCTGGTAGTGGTGAGGTCAATGGATGTGTAAATCGGACTCGAGAAGTCTGAGTCATTGTCGTATTCGAATTGATATTTGGTCGCAGTCGCGGCGGCAACCCAAGAGAAAGCGGGTGTACCAATAACGGAAGCCGCGTTTGCAGGGGCGCTCAACACAGGTGCAACGGGTCCAGTTGTATCCACGGTGAAGGAGCGGTAGGCACTCCAAGTACCTGCAACGCCATTCACGTTCAACGCGCGGACATGCCAGTACCACACGCCATCGGGGATGTTTGTAGCGGTGTAGGTTAGGACACCCACGTCACCCACAAAAGTTTGTTGTTTCGTGGCAAAGGTGGAGGCGTTTGAGATCTCCAACTCATAGATATTGCCTGAGATAACGCTGTTCCATGTGAAGTCTGGAGTCGAGTCATTGGTCACCACAGAAGCAGCAGGTGTTGCCAAAGTCGGCGCAACGGGAACCAACGGCAGAATGGTAACCATGCGGACGGCGCTCCATGCACCCCAATTGCCAGCGGCATCCTTGCCGCGGACATGCCATGAGTATGTACCCAATGCTATTGCAGGCGGTGTATGACTGGTGGTGGTGAGGTCAACGGAGGTATAGGTTGGGCTGGAGAAATCTGCATCGTTGTCGTACTCAAATTGATATTTTGTCGCAGTCGCGGCGGCTGCCCATGAGAAGGCAGGCGTGCCAATGACGGAAGCCGCATTTACAGGTGCGCTGAGAGTCGGCGCAACAGGTCCAGTCGTATCCACGGTGAAGGAACGATAGGTACTCCATGCGCTTGGGACATCTAAATAGTTGATCGCTCTGGCACGCCAATACCAAATTCCATCTGGCAGGGTTGTGGCGGTATAAGTCAATACGCCAGTACTGGCGGAGAAAGTCTGCTCGGGGGAGGCAAAGGTGCTGAGGTTGTCGATCTGCAATTCGTAGCGGTCATCTTCCACGGCCATGTTCCAGGTGAGGTCTGGAGTGTTATCGGGGAGAAGCGCTGCATTGGCCGGATTGACAAGTGTCGGCGTGGCGGGAAGCGGCGGGGTCAGAGTGAACTTCCATGCCGGGCTCCATGGCCCCCAGTCATCTGCGGTGCGGACTCTCATTCGCCAATAATGCACGCCATAATCCAAGGACGGACTGGTGTAGCTTGTGCCACTCGATTGATAATGGTCAATGTCTCCGAACTCGGCATATACACCCAGTTTATCGACTTGTAAATGGTATTCAAGCGCGCCTGTGACAGCTTTCCACGTGAAAGTAGGCGTGGCAGTGGCTATGTAGCTATCTTTGGCTGGGCTG
>NZ_JADJKT010000006.1:0-189751 GCF_016705895.1 Candidatus Villigracilis affinis
GAAAATGACTCCCAAGGTAGTTTTCATCGTATCTCCTTCAATTCGTTTAGAAAATTTAGATCGTTATAACTTGAACCCCCAGGCTCCAGCTACAAGAATGACATTGGCAAAGGGCGTAAATTCAGCGGTGCGAATGATTGCTTTTGTAGAACCAGATAAACCTTTTAAAGTCGAGATGCGGGAGGGTTTCAATAGGCGTATCGCCTAATAATTTTCGAATTCCATCGTAGATGTGCGGGCTCTTCGTCAAAATATCTTCCGAGACATACGCTTTTTCCACGAACATTTCAGTCAGAACCACTTCAAGCGTTTCAAGAAAACCGGGGACACCGGGTTTAAGCGCCAGGTCGATGCGTTGAACCGAATCAGGGATGGGAAGCCCGGCATCCGCGACAGTCAACATATCGGAGTGTTCGAGATGGGCGATGACGGTGGATATCGATGCGTTGATAATTCCAATTTTTTTCATTGCGCTTCATTCCCAGCCGGAAGTTGATTCCGTTATATTTGCATTGTCTTTCACTGTATCCGATCCATCAACAGACGTATAATGGTGGGGACACCTTGCCCGGCATGAACCTGGTCGCGAACCTGTTCCATGTGGCAGGTGCCCCCATTGGAGGTGGTGGACGGTCGTGAAACCGCCCGCCACCTCTTCTGTTGTTATATCTTCATGGTAACAACAAGAATGTTAATACTTAGGGACAACTCGTCTTGCCATTGGGTGCAAAGCCCGTGTACTGGCAGGCGTTTTCAGGAGTCAACAGAACCATATCGAGAGATTGCTTCTCAGGCTGTCCCGTGCTGCCAGTGCGGATGTAAAGATCAGCTTGAATGACAGCTTGAGTCGCCAGGTCTGCTACGGGTTGTAAAGCGCCTGCATCGATCTTACCAGCGATAATGGATTCATTGACATCGTCGGAACCGTCGAAACCAACCACGATCACATCGGAACGTCCAGCGGCATCCAAAGCAGCCTGTGCGCCGAGAGCCATCGTATCGTTACCGCAGATCACGCCTTTGATATTGGGATTCGCCTGGAGCAAGCTTTCCATTACATCGAAGGCTTCGGTCTGGCTCCAATTGGCGGTTTGCTGAGCAACCATCGTCATGCCCGGGATCGCATCCAGAACATCGTGATAACCCTGTGAGCGGACGTGCGCATTGGTGTCAGTGTCTTTACCAGTCAGTTCGATGTATTCGCCTTCTTCGCCCATCAAGCGGGCAAATTCTTCAGCGAGAACTGTTGCGCCTTGATAGTTGTTGGAAACGATCTGGGAAACAGCCACGCCTTCCTGAGTAATTTCACGGTCAATAAGGAAAGTCGGAACGCCTGCATCTTTTGCTTTTTGAATGGCGGCGATGCTGGCGTCTGCACCAGCGTTATCAAGAATGATGGCGACAGCGCCTTGAGCAACGCAGCTATCGATCATTTCGCTTTGCTTATTGGCGTCATCTTCATGAACGAGTTTCAGAGTTGTGTAGCCAAGTTCCTCTGCCTTGGCAGCAGCGATTTCCTGCTGGGTGCCAAAGAACGGATTTTCCACAGGCGGCACGATCACGCACATCAAACCACCGGCAACTGGTTCAGCAGGCTCAGAAGATGTGGTTGTACAAGGATCGGTCTTGCCGTTGGGGGCAAAGCCCGTGTACTGACAGGCGTTTTCAGGGGTGAGCAGAACCATGTCGATGGATTGCTTCTCGGGTTTGCCAGTGGAACCAGTACGGATGTAAAGATCAGCTTGGATAACTGCCTGGGTGGCTAATTCAGCGACGGGTTGTAACGCGCCTGCATCGATCTCGCCTTTCAGCATGGATTCGTTGACATCATCGGAGCCGTCAAAACCAACTACGACCACATCAGAGCGCCCCGCAGCATTCAAGGCGGCTTGTGCGCCGAGCGCCATCGTATCGTTACCAGCGATAACACCTTTGACATTCGGGTTCGCCTGGAGCAGGCTTTCCATCACATCAAAAGCTTCGGTTTGGCTCCAATTGGCAGTCTGCTGGGCAACCATCTTCATATTCGGCATGGCATCCAGAACCTGGTGATAACCATCGGAACGGACATGGGCATTGGTATCCGTATCCTTGCCAGTTAGTTCGATGTATTCGCCTTCTTCGCCCATCAGCCGGGCGAAATCTTCGGCAAGCAAGGTTGCGCCCTGGAAGTTGTTGGAAACGATCTGAGAGACAGCTACACCTTCTTGGGTGATTTCGCGGTCGATCAGGAAAGTTGGAATTCCGGCATCCTTTGCTTTTTGGATGGCGGCAATACTGGCATCTGCACCGGCGTTATCGAGGATGATGGCAACAGCCTTTTGTGCGATACAGCTATCGATCAATTCGCTTTGCTTGTTGGCATCATCGTCATGCACAAGCTTTAGGGCTGTATAGCCGAGTTCTTCTGTCTTGGCAGCTGCGATTTCCTGTTGGGTGCCGAAGAACGGATTTTCCACAGGTGGCACGATGACGCACATCAAGCCGCCCGTAGTCTGCGCTTCTTCAGTAGCCGCAGGTTGACAGGCACTGAGCATCAAGCCAAGTATGGCAAGCAAACTCAGGAAGGTAATGAACTTTTTACTAGACATTTTCTTCTCCTTAGTTAATTAGGGTGTGACTAAAAAATCTGAAGTACTGGGATCACATGAACAAATTGGATGACTGACGCATAGCTCCTTTCTGAGGTTCTCCTCAAAGATTTTGCTGTAATTACTTAATCGCTTGTTGTTTCTGAAGCGCGATTTTTTCCTGCATCCGCGCCTGTACCTGGTCGATAATTACAGCAAATACAATAACCGCACCTTTAATGACCTGCTGCCAGAAGGATGAGACACCTAACATAACCAACCCATCTCCCAGCACGCCGATCACGAATGCGCCGATCAACGTTCCGCCGATACTGCCGCGTCCACCTGCTAGGGATGTACCGCCAAGCACCACCGCAGCAATGGCATTCAATTCAAAACTATCGCCAGTGGCAGGGTGGGCAGCGACTAATTGTGAGGCAATGATGAAACCAACCATCGCCGAACAAAACCCGCTAATGCTGTAGACAATGATCTTTGTGCGGGCAAGACGCACGCCTGAAAGTTCTGCCGCACGCTCATTGCCGCCGATGGAGTACACATGGCGGCCAAAGGGCAGGCGTGTGGTCACAATGTAAGCAACCAGTGCAAAAATTCCCATGATCCAGATGGAATAGTTGATTCCCAGAAAGCTCCCGGCTCCCAGAATCTCAAAACCGGTATTGCCAAGCTCGGGCTTGCCGACGATATTTGCAAAGGTATAGCCATTGTTACGCAGACCTGCAAAGCCGCGGGCTACGTACAACATCCCAAGCGTGGCAATGAAAGGTGCTACATTGAAACGGGTAATAATGAACCCACTGATGGCTCCCATCAAAGTACCCAATGCCAGTGAAATGACAACAATCAGCCATGTATGCGGATAAGCGATAACCCCAAACTGCGGAAGGATGATCCCCTCGTTGATCAATCCTCCGGCGATCATGGCAGTCAACCCTACGATCGAGCCGACAGAAAGATCGATTCCACCTGTCAAAATGATGAAGGTCATGCCGATCGCTAATAAGGCGTTTATCGCCACATGCTTGGACATAATCACGATGTTTTCCGGGCTTAAGAATTGTGGAGCGAGCGAAGTGAAGACAATGAGCACTAGAATTAGTGCGATGAAAGCCCGTCCACGTAATAGGAATTGCTGTATATCAGTGATGGTTAAACTTCGAGAGGGATTAACGTTGGCTGAATTCATATTATTTACCTGTTCCTTGAGGTTTATTACCAGATAGTGGTCCATGCCCGACCGCAGAAGCGGCGACCAGTTTCCCTTCTGTTGCTTCAGCGTGGGTAAACTCGCCTGTAATTGCACCTTTCGACATCACCAAAATTCGATCAGACATCGCCAGAATTTCTTTCAATTCTGAGGAGACAAAGACCACACCATAGCCTTGCCCAGCGAGACGGTTCATGATCTCAAAAATTTCTGATTTTGCACCGACATCAATTCCACGAGTCGGTTCGTCTAGCAATAAGACCTTGGGGTGGGTAAGTAGACCCTTTGCCACAACGACTTTTTGCTGATTTCCGCCGCTTAATGAAGTAATGGGTTGCTGTGAATTTGCCACTCGAATGGATAGTTCCTTGATCTGATGTGCTGTGGATTCTTTTTCTTGTTTATGAGCAAAAAGATCCCTTTGAGATAATTTTTCAAGCTGGCAAGCAGCATATTATCCATGACAGAGAGCGTTTGCACCAATCCAAATTTTTGGCGCTCTTCCGGCACCAAGACAAACCCCGATTGGATGCGCTCTGAGATCGTCGTTGTTACAACTCGTTCCCCATTAAGCCAGATTTTCCCATTGGTCTGCGGCTTTGCCCCAGCCAGACAATCTACAAGGTCAGAACGCCCGGCACCCATCAAGCCATAGAAGCCGAGTATTTCACCTGCTCTTAATTCGAATGAGACATGGTCAAGGATGTATCCACCGCCAGGTCGTGGCAAGGTGAGATCTTCCACTTTGAGCAGCACATTCCCCAATTGACGTTCTTTACGAGTGAACAACGCCGCTGGATTGCGCCCCACCATGTTTTCTATTAACCAGGAAACATTTACTTTGGATGCTTCAGCTTCAGTAACTTTTTTTCCATCACGCAATACGGTGATGAAATCACCGATCTGAAGCAGTTCTTCAAGTTTGTGTGAGATATAAATGATGGCAACGCCGCGTGACTTTAGCTCGCGAATGACACGGAACAAAACTTCCACTTCCGAAGCGCTTAATGCAGAGGTTGGTTCGTCCATGATTAAGATGCGCACATCTTGAGCCAGGGCTTTTGCAATTTCAACGATCTGTTGCTGTCCGATACGCAGATCACCAACTAAGGTGTCTGGGTCGATCTTCTGCTCTAGGCGGTTGATTAACTCAATGGCTTGCTGTTTTTCCTGTTTTTGGGCAATCAATCCATTCTTACGAATTTCTCGTGCCAAATAGATGTTATCCACTACGCTTAGGTTGGCGCATAGATTTAACTCTTGGTAGATAATGCCAATGCCAAGACGGGTCGCATCCAACGGAGACTTGAGGTGGATCTCCCGCCCATCAAGCTGGATCTTCCCGTGAGTGGGGCGCTCAACTCCAGCTAGGATCTTCATCAAGGTGGATTTTCCTGCGCCGTTCTCACCGATCAAAACATTGACCTTGCCCTTGTATACATTGAATGACACATCATCCAATGCCACGGTTCCAGGAAATATCTTGGTAATGTTTTGTGCGGACAGGATGACGCCATTGTCTTCAGCGCTCAATGTCGAATTGGAAGCAGAGTCAAGAACAGTGGTCATGGCGGGCATGGATTAATCTCCCAACTCGATCTCAACTGGTACGATTTTGATCTCTTTCAGGTCGATCTGTATTAAATTGAATGTACGAATGTTGAAAGCACCTTTGAAAGTAATGGTTTTACCCATCAAGCTGCTTGTATCCACACCACCAAGTACCTCAGATAGAACCCGTTTGTTTATTTCAGAGGAAACTTTGCCATATTCTTTTTTTTCTTTGAAATCACCGAAACTGATGAAGCCCACTGCATCACGCACCGAAGTTTCATCACTGGGGATGCGCGTGCCTACATAGATCAATACCTTAATAAGACCGTCATATCCATCCAAGGCCACTTCCAATCGTGCCTAAACTGGTATCCGTGTTGATAGAGACGATCTTGCCGCTGCCTTCACCATATAAACATGCGCCTCACCTACGGTGATCAAACCATATTTGTTGGTGATGTCAATCAGATCTTCTTTAGAAGTCACTCCGTCGGGATTCACTTTTATTTCGGACAGAATCTTGGAGAGATCAATCGCACTTTTATCAAAGGCTGGTCGTCCCAGATCCCATCCACATAGGCAATAGGATCAAAGACTTCACTTTGAGCGGCTTTTTCAACATCCTCGATCTTGACAACCGTGAAGCCATAGCGTCCCACCAGCAGCAGGAATAGCAGAGTCGATATTGCAACGATGATCGTGATCGTTTTTTGTTTCATGCCTTCATCCTTTTGGGTTGATATAAAACCTGTTGAACGGCTGAGAGCCAGCCTGCAAACAGTGCCTCTGCCTGATCGGGTTCCATGGAGGGGGTGTATTTAACAAAACCGAAGGGAAGTTTTTCAAGGTCTTCGAGTGAATTGTGGATCTGCATTCCAAGGCAGCCGTTAAAGACAGCCCCTAAAGCCGATAGTTCTGGCGTTTGGGCAGCTCGTACCTTTAGCTGATTCAAGTCTGCTACAAATTGCATTAGGAAAGCGTTGCGAACTGCGCCTCCATCTGCATGAACCATACTGAGTTTAATGTCAGCATCTTCTCCCATTGCCTTAAGGACGTCTGTAACAATATACCCAATGGACTCAAGGCCGCCCGAACAATATGAGCGCGGGTCGTGGAAGGAGTCATTCCCAAAATGGCGGCTCGCGCATCTGCTCGCCAATAAGGTGCGCTCAGACCTACAAAAGCGGGAATAAAATAAACGCCATCACTATCGGAGACCGAGCGTGCTAGCGTTTCTGTTTCGCCGGGATTTTTAATCAACTGCAACTGATCGCGCATCCATGAAATTGTTGCCCCGGTAAAATTAATGATGCCTTCAAATGCATAGGTGGGTTGCCCCTGCAATACCCAACCGAGAGCCGTCACCGTACCCTGTGCTGATAATCTTTTCTCGTGTCCGATATTTAGCAGGATCGAAGACCCTGTGCCAAAGGTTACTTTTGCGCTACCTGGTGTGAAACAACGTTGGGCAAATAAAGCAGCTTGCGAATCTCCCATCACACCGCAAATCGGAATGCGCCGATCAAGGCTGCCATTCAAATCTGTATCGCCATACCAGGCTGTACTTTCGCGGACGTCTGGTAATACACCAAACTCCAACCCGAAAACTTTACATAGATCCTCGCTCCAACCCAGTTTTTCAATATCATAAAACAAGGTGCGCGAGGCGTTGGTATGGTCGGTGGCATAGACCTTGCCGCCGGTCAGGCGATAGATCAAATAGGTATCGATTGTGCCAAATAAAGCTGAACCATCTTTTATTTTTATCCGTAGATCGGCTCTTGCGTCCAGAAGCCAGCGTAATTTACTTGCTGGGAAATATGTATCGATTTTCAATCCGGTAAGATTATGGACAATTTCCTCGTTACCAGCAGATACCAACTGTTTACAAATATCATCCCCCCGCCGACATTGCCAGATAATTGCATTGTGTAAGGGCAGACCCGTTTCACGATCAAAGATAACGAATGTCTCACGCTGGTTGGTGATGCTAAGCGCCATTATATTGTTCCACTGTTCAGGATGTCTTTGCAACAGTGTAGAAGCAACTTTTAATGTGTTGTTGAAGATTTCTTCAGCATCATGCTCCACCCAGCCAGCGCTTGGATAGATCTGGCGATGCAAAAGCCACTCCTGATCCAGAAGGCGTCCATCAGGGGTAAAGAGCATGGCTTTCGTAGAAGAAGTGCTCTGATCGATCACGAGAAATATGTTCTCAGACTTCACGGGTCAACTTCCTTTTTCAAGAATATCCAAAGCAATTTGCGAAATGCCATCGGCTGAAATGCCGTAGTGATTGAATATCTCGGTCTGGCTGCCTGTAATCGTATGTTCATCAGGAATGCCAACGATACGCAACGGGCGAAAGATTCCCACCTGCATCAAAAAGGACGCTACACGACTCCCTAAACCGCCATTGACGCTATGTTCTTCAACCGTAATGACCACCTTGGAGCGCTCCGTAGCCTGACTCACTGCCTCTTCATCAAATGGGCGGAGGCTGTGTAAGCTTAGCACGCAACTTGTAATGCCTTTTTGCCCTAAGATTTGACTGGCAAGATTAGAGGGAGTAACGGTTTCTCCAATGGCGATCAACGCAATATCATATTTTTCACGTTCCTGAGTTAATTGGATGGCTTTGCCGATCTCAAAATTTACATCAGCGGTATGAAGGTTTGGCATGACTTTTTTGCCGAACCGAATGTAAATGGGGCGGGGGTGATGAATGGCTGCCCGGATCACCTCAATCGTTTCGAAATTATCCGCTGGAGCCACGATGTCAATGTTATTAATGGCTTGTAGTACGGCAAAATCATGCAAGGAATGATGGGTGGTGCCGAGAGAACCATAACTGACACCTGCGCTAATACCGATCACTTTCACAGGGTGATCTGAATATGCGACATCATTTTTGATCTGCTCCAAAGCGCGCGCTGTCAGAAAACACGCTGGGGAGACCACAAAAACTTTCTTGCCCACGGAAGCGAGTCCTGCCGAAACGCCTACCAAATTCTGTTCGGCAATACCAATTTCCACGATCTGCTCAGGGAATTTATCGGCAAAAGGTGTCACACGCCCTGACCCGCGTGAATCGCTTGTAACAACCAAAACTTCGCGGTCAAGAGTAGCCAGTTCTATTAAAGTGCTGGCAAATATATCGAGATTGGTTTTTCCATTTGGTAGATTAGAGTTACCCATTGGGTCTCTCCAACTTTTTCTCTGCTTCTTCCAATTCCGATAAGGCTGCGGCATATTCTTCTTCAGTAGGTACCCGATGATGCCACTGAATTTGGTTTTCCATGAAACTTATCCCATTTCCTTTGGTGGTATGTGCCAAGACTAGATTGGGTTTTCCTGTTTCAAATGGAAGTTTTTCAAATAAGGCAGTTAATTCTTCTATGTTGTTGCCATTTACATGACGAACAGCAAACCCAAATGCAGAAAATTTTCCCTCAAGGGGCTCCATGCTCATGACTTTTTCTGTGGGTCCACTGATCTGCAGGGTGTTTCGATCCACAATGGCAACCAGATTATCCAGTCTGTAGTGAGCCGCACTGGCTGATGCTTCCCAAATGGAGCCTTCTGTCAGCTCGCCATCGCCCATAATGGTAAAGACCCGGTCTGAGCGTCCATCCCTTTTTGCTGCCAAAGCCATACCTATGGCAACGGAAAGCCCGTGACCAAGTGCGCCTGTATTTTGTTCGATACCTAAGACACTGCGGGTGGGATGACCAATAAAATCAGATGCGTATTTTTCGACCGTATCCAGGAGATCATAGGAAAAAAAGCCTTTATCTGCCAATACCGCATATAAGGCTTCAACCGAATGCCCCTTGCTATGAATATAGTGATCACGATCAATGAGATTGAAATTCTGAGGGCTGATGTTCATAACATGATTATAAAGAACGTTTAGAATGTCAATACAGGACAGGCTCCCGCCTGTATGTCCGGCGTTTGCCTTATAGATCATTTCCAATAAAGTCTTACGGCACAAAATGGATTTGCGCCTTAAGCCTAAGATTTTCTGTTTATCAAGAAGGGAGTGGAGGAAGTTGTCATGGTTTTGAATAATTATTCACTTGTGTAATATAATTCATTTAGAGGTATAATACATAGTACTGATGAATAAATCAATAGAATATGAATAACTATTCAGTGCAGTACAATCATTCACGGAGAACAAAACATTATGCCCAGAATTGACGAACTACGCTTAATTGCGCGCGTGGCGCGTATGTATTATGAATGGGAAAAAAGCCAGTCTGAGATCGCAAAGCAGCTTGGCTTATCTCAGGCAACTGTTTCAAGATTATTGAGCCGCTCAAAAGAAGAGGGGATTATTCGAATTTCGATCAATCTCCCCGGTGGGGTCTATACCGAGCTGGAGGAAACTCTCGTCAAGAAATTCGGTCTGCGGGATGCCATTGTTGTGGATAGCTTGGAAGATAATGAAAAGTTGATTCAGCGTGACCTCGGCGCAGCCACTGCTTACTTTTTGGAGTCAGCGATTCGCCCTAACGAAGTGATTGGCATTTCTTCCTGGAGCGCCACCCTGCTCGCGATGGTGGATGCCCTTCATCCTGCACCACGCAAGCCCGGTGTAAAAGTTGTTCAAATCCTAGGTGGAATTGGCAATCCATCAGCAGAAGCCCACGCTACTCGACTGACATCACGCATCGCGCAGCTGGTTAGTGGAGAAGCCGTTTATTTGCCGGTATCTGGTGTGCTTGCTACTGAAGCCGCGCGAGACATTTTAGCGGCAGACGAAGTAGCACAACAGGCAATCAGGTTGTTTGATCATGTCACAACCGCACTGGTGGGATCGGTTCCATAGAACCATCACCATTGCTCGCGCAAAGTGGTAATATCTTTGCTCCCCAAGAGATGAAGCTGTTACGAAAAGCAAATGCAGTAGGAGATATCTTATTGCGATTTTTTGATCAAAATGGGGATTTGGTAGATACCGGGTTGGAAAAGCGGGTCATTTCCATGAGCCTGGAACAGTTACAAAGTAAGCCGCGCAATTGGCGTGGCGGGCGGCTCAAGAAAATATTCCGCCATTTTGGGGGCATTACGCGGACATTGGATTAATATCCTCGTAACAGATCACTTTACTGCTAAGCGACTGAATAACGAATAAACTTTTATCTCTTTCACTTACCCCATCATGATCTTTGGGCGGTATTGCCACGTCTCCGCCAAATGCGTGGACTGGATTTCATCGCTACCCGCCAAATCCGCAATCGTGCGTGATAACTTCAGGATGCGATGATAGGCACGCGCCGACAAATTGAGTTGACTCATCACCGCCCGTTTCAGACTCTGACCTTCGGGCTGTAACTGACTAAATTGCCGTACCTCCCCGATGAGCATATCGGTATTGCTGACGATATCTGTTGCAAATTGAACCCGCTGACGAATCAATTCGCTGGTTTCACCGACTTTGTTACTGCTGAGTTTTTCATAATCAACGCGCGGCACTTCGATGTGAATGTCAATGCGGTCGAGCAGGAGACCGGAGATGTGTTTTTGGTATTTGGTCACCATGGGGCAGTTGCAGGTAGTTGGTGTGGATGTCACAACACAGGATGGGAACACTTTGTTTATATCTGCTATGCAAGCCTTCAATGTTAAGCAGGTAGGTGTGCCATTCCTCGTGATCGACGATATCTACTTGATCGGTTCTACTGATATCCCGGAACAATTTCCGACGCTGGTTCAGACGCTGGTTCAGACTTACCTTGCACAAGGTGGGGTGGATTTTCCCAACATCCCAGGATTGCAAGAAGCAATAAGCACGGATGCATCACTTCAAATGGAAACGCTTCATTCTACGCCTTTGCCTGCTTCAACCGCCCCAGCTTTTCCCGCGCCGACAGTGATGCCTGACGTTAATGGCGGGGATATTCGATGGACTGAAAAATTTATGCGCGATCCTGTAGGGAACACACTTTCAGTAATCGTTCTTTTGGGAATGCTTGGGTCACTGGGATGGGGAATTGCATTTTTTAGAAAAGGGGATTCGCGTACAACACAGCAAGCAGAATGGGCGCGGATCATTCCGATGCTTTGTGTAATTGGTTTTGGCGTTGCCGGGTATCTGGCTTTTGTCGAAACCGCCCAAACAACTGCGGTCTGCGGACCGGTTGGGGATTGTAATACTGTCCAGCAAAGTGAATATGCAAGGCTTTTTGGCATACTTCCGATTGGTGTATTGGGATTGCTTGGATATATTGCTATTCTTGTTTCCTGGTTCATAGCCAAATTCGCCAAAAATAAACTTGCCAATCTGGCTGTTCTGGCCATGCTGTTTCTGACCGTTTCTGGCACACTTTTCTCGATTTACCTCACCTTCCTGGAGCCTTTTGTCATTGGCGCGACCTGCATTTGGTGTTTAACCTCAGCCATATTAATAACCGTTCTTATGCTCCTTGCTGTGCGATATGCAAAAACTGTATTTCACAAAAAACTATTTGATCGGGTGCGCCATTGATGTGAAAAATAAGCTGCTGATTTGACCATAAATATTTCTATGCTGACTTGAGATTACTCTCCGGTCAGCTTTTGTTTTGATTGCCTCATAATCTGTGGCTGAATTCAGGGTGGAAAGCGGCTTTTCAATACAACAGAGTATCTAAAGTCAAAGGCGAGCTAAAATATTTTTATGAAATGTCCAAGATGCCAAGCCAAAGAAAAACAAAATAAGGTAGGGTTCAATCCATCGGGCAGTCAGAAATATCGCTGTTATGAGTGTGGTAAGAACTACACGCCCAAACCGAAAGAGAATGGGTATCCTGCTGAAATGCGACCACCTACAGGTTTAGACACTCTGCCTTTTTGAATTTTGCACACCCACATAATTAATATGCAATAATCATTGGGTTTTGTGGTAAAGTGTGATTTAAAATCCCAGTCAGGAGCCTCTTCATGGAACAAAAAGCAGGCGCACAGATCGGCAAACGAGCGTTCATTCAATCGCTCGTTATTTTATTTGTCTTGATGATGGTCGCGGGAATTCTCACCCTCGTCATCCCCGCTGGACAGTATTCCCGCATACAAGTGGATGGACGCGAGACCATTGACCCCGCATCGTTCCAACTCGTCGCACATCCCGACTATCCCATCTGGCGCTGGTTCATTGCGCCGTTTGAAGTCCTCGGTAGTTCCAGCGGATTGACCGTCATCGTCATCATCATCGTATTGTTCTTCGCGGGCGGCGCATTCGCAGTGATGGATAAGACTGGCACACTGCGCGCCTTCATTGGCAGAATCGTGCGCCGTTTCAGCGGACGAAAATACACACTCCTATGGATGGTCTCCCTCGCCTTTATGTTCCTCGGCGCAACGCTTGGTACGTTTGAAGAAGTTGTCCTGCTTGTGCCTGTGATGATCGCGCTTTCCTACTCTCTCGGTTGGGATGCGCTGGTTGGACTCGGCATGTCCATCCTTGCGACCAACATGGGATTCTCTGCTGCGATTTCAAATCCATACACATTGGGCGTGTCACAGCAACTTGCAGGATTGCCGCTTTTCTCTGGTGCGTGGCTTCGCATCATTATCTTTATCGTCATTTACCTTATCTTCGGATTTTTCCTTTCAGCATACGCCCGCAAGATAGATAAAAATCCAAAAGACTCTCTCGTGCATGGCGAAGATAATGCCGAACGCGAAAAGTACAAAAGCGTGGACGCCTCCCTCACCGCCGAAGACCCGAAACAAAATCGCGCCATGTCTTTCTTCGGTTTCTTCCTGCTCTTTATTTTTGCAGTCATGCTGATGGGTCCCTTCGTTCCCGCCATTGCAGATTACTCCCTGCCCATCGTTGGCATCCTCTTCCTCATCGGCGGGCTGGGGGCAGGATTCATTTCAGGCGCAGGCGGCAAAAAAGTTTGGCAGGGACTGGTCGAAGGTTGGGGCGGACTCGCTCCCTCCGTCCCGCTGATTCTGATGGCAGCCAGCATCCGCTTCATTATTGACAGCGGCGGCGTCACCGATACCATCCTGCACGCTGCGGCTGATCCATTCCAACAACTTGGCGCGTTCCCCGCCGCGATTGTCATTTACGCGCTCGCACTCAGCATCGAATTCTTCATCGCATCAGGTTCCGCCAAAGCCTTCCTGATGATGCCCATCGTTTTACCCCTCGCAGATCTTATCGGCGTCACCCGCCAAACCGCCGTACTCGCCTACATCTTCGGCGACGGTTTTTCCAACCTCGCCTATCCCACCAACCCTGTCCTGCTCATCAGCCTCGGTCTCACCGTCGTCAGTTATCCCAAGTGGCTGCGCTGGACAGCCAAACTGTGGCTATGGGTTATTCTTGCAACGATTGCATTTTTAGGGATCGCTGTGGCGATTGGATTTGGACCTTTCTAATGGACGTTACCTTCCCCTCATCTTACGAAGACTCCCGCGCGCGCTTCATTCGTGACTTTGAACTGCTGCGTCCCCAATGGGCGGATTCTCGCCTTGAGTCTGTTCCACTAAAAACCGACCCCGCTTTGAGCATTGACTACGCCTGGGCAGAGCCGCGCAAAAAAGAGAATCTCATCGTCATCTCGACAGGCTTGCACGGCATTGAAGGCTATGTTGGTTCGGTCATGCTAAAAATTTTCATGGACGAGTTTGCGCCGAGACTCAATGTAGAAAATACAGGCTTGCTCCTTGTCCACGCCATCAATCCGTGGGGCATGAAGAACATCCGCCGCTACAACGAAAACAACGCCGACTTAAATCGCAACTTCGTTTGGGACGAAAACTTCGATCCAAAAATCAACCCCGATTACGAACTGTTGGCCCCGCTATTGAATCCTGCGCGCCCCATTACAAACCTATTCGCCAGCGATATTGCTTTTCTATCACGCCTGATCGGAAGAATCGTCAAATTGGGCATTCTTCGCATTCGACAAGGCATGTTGAGCGGACAATACCGCCATCCGCGCGGCGTGCAATTTGGCGGGCAGTCCACACAGGAAAGCACCCAAGTCATGCGCGGACTTTTCCAACGCGCATTCGATGAGTATGAGCAAGTCATTCATCTCGACATGCACACGGGCTACGGTCCGCGCTATCAGATGAGTTTCGTTAACTCGACGCGCGAACCAGCTTCCAGTCAGGAATTGACGCGGCGGTTTAACTATCCACTGATCGTTGCCGCCACCCCCTCCGACTTCTACAGCGTCAGCGGCGACATCACCGAATATTTCTATCAACTGCATGACGAGAAATACCCATCCAAAAAATTATTCGCCACCTGTTTTGAATTCGGCACATTCGGGGCTTCGCTTCCAATGCAGATCCGCAGTATGCGCATCACCATTCTGGAAAATCGTTTATTTCAACACGGCGCAAGATCAGATGCACTTCGCAATGCATTAAGAAAAGAATATGTAGAGTTGTTCTTTCCCGCCGAATCCAAATGGCGCCAAAAAGCCATGCAAGATTGCAGACAGGCTTTTGAAGGAGTGTTTTCTGCATACGGTATATTAACTACGTCATAGTTTGGGACTAACCCGTTTTTGGATATAGATTGTGTATGTGAAAAAAAGAAACTTGGTATTCTGTTTAATCCCTATGCTTCTTTCTTCATTCTGTTTGAAGGGAAGGTTGTTCAATAAAATAGTGATAGTGCCCTTTCCAGGCGCTTTATCCCAAAGCCGCCGCTTCTGGCGGCGGTAGTTTGCTTGTGTTTGCCTACCTTGAATAGCCAAAACTCTTATTCTGTAAAAATAACATTTGTACTTCATGAAAAGCAGCCAGTAAAATAAATCATATTTTTAGACAGAATCTTCCGTTAAGTTTATGCCTGTGGTAGTGTGCATTATGCTAACTTTGTCTAATGCGCAGAAAAAATATTTCCGATTGCTTACAATCTCAGGATAAGGATGCGCACAATCGAACTTATTTTGGTGTTTAATTATGAGCAACAAGTTGATTCTTAAGGCATATAGTAATATTTAACTGATAACACCTATGTCCTGCGCAGTTCTGATACAAAACTGAACCAACACGAAGAATTTCCCTCTCGTTCATGATTTCCTCGTCGCACATATTACAATTGGCGCGCACGCCGGAATGTGAAACGATCTCCTTCACAGAGGTCACAAGCTGAATCTCGGTGATAGTGAGCATCTCTTCATCAGGGCAGAGGGCATTCCGTATAGAAGCAAAATGGAGAGAGGGCAGACGAATATGAAGAATTCACTGGTCATATGGATGTGTGATGCGCTGGAAGCGTGGCTCCAGCCTGCAGACGCTTTGCGTGAGCGGGGGGAGGCTGGTGGTGGCGGTGATGTCCACAATAGGAGGTTGAGTAGAGAAACATGCCCCGTGCTCTGAGCTACGCTTATGTTGGTTTGACACAATGGTCTTGGAAGAAAAAAATCTAGCAATTAGAAGGTGAATCCAAGGCAAATGCTGAACAACTAGAATTATTGAAGGCAGACATTGAGGGCTGGAATAAATGGCGGGAGCAACATGACGAGGAAGATATGGAGCCCTGCGAAGTTGATTTCCTAGGAGCCGTTATCCTAAAAGCCATACTCCGTGACGCCAAACTACGTCCTGCACATCTTCGAGAAGCCAACCTCCGTGATGCCAATCTTCGCAATGCCAACCTGTATGGCGCTGACCTTTGGGGGGCCAACCTTTATCATTCGAATCTTTATGGGGCTAACCTGTATGGAGCAACGCTTGAAAGAGCTAACCTCTCTGGAGCTGACCTTACCAAAGCCGATCTACGTTTTGCCTACCTTAAGGCGGCCAACCTTGTTTTAACTCGCTTTCAAGGTGTAAATCTCAGTAATGCCTCGCTCCATCAATCCGATCTGAGTGCAGCCAATTTTCGTGACACCAATCTTTGTGAAACTGATCTTAGTGATGCCAACCTCTATGAAGCCGACTTTCGTAAAGCAGATCTTCGCGGCGCCAACCTCACTGGGGCAAATCTCTATAAAGCCAAACTTAATGAAGCCAATCTCACCGGAGTCAACCTCACGGGAGCCAATCTTAATCGAGCGGACCTTACTGGAGCTAATCTCACTGAAGCTGACCTTAGTTCTTCCAGTCTTATAGGAACCAATATTACGAATACAAAGTTCTACAAGAGTCGTGTTTATGGCATTAGTGCCTGGGATTTGCAAGGTGAAACCAAAGAACAAAAAGATCTGGTTATTACGCCCGATGGTCAATCGGCAATCACCGTTGACAACATTGAAATTGCACAATTCATTTATCTCATTCTGAATAACAAGAATATTCGGGATGTGATAAACACTCTGACATCGAAAACTGTTTTGATTCTCGGGCGCTTCGCTCTGCCAGAGCGCAAGATAATTTTGGATACTCTGAGAGATAAACTGCGTGGATACGATCTTTTACCAATCGTCTTTGATTTTGACCGCCCCACAGATAAAGATTTTACAGAAACGATCAAAACCCTAGCAGGTATCTCCTATTTTGTCATTGCAGATGTGACCAACCCCAAATCATCTCCGCTGGAGTTGCAGGCAACTGTCCCTGATTATCAAATTCCGTTTGTGCCGATCATTCAAGAAGGCGAAAGTCCCTTTGCAATGATGGTTGATCTCCAGAAGAAATATCCCTGGGTGTTGCCGACGAGGAGTTATGACTCGATTGAGACGTTGATGTCGGCTTGAGGCCTGGGATCATTGATCCAGCCGTGGAGATGCGGAATAAGTTGAGGCTTGTCAAGGCGCAGGAACAGGTGACAGAGTCCCTGCGGGATTATGTGGATAAGACATTGTGAGGAAGCAATTGTGGTGTGATGTGGCGAGTAGGTAGGTGAGGGTGTGACCCCTATCGGCCTCTGGCCACTTCCCCCAAATAGAGTGCATATTTGGGGGAAGATCAGCTGTGAGATTTTTCTGTTTCGATGGGCAGGATGATTATTTCGTTGAGGAGACCTGAACCATGTTTGAAATCAAACAAGTAGTTGCATCAAGTATCGATTCTGTATAACTCGCGCTTGGGATAGCAACCATCGCATAGGGAAAATAAATGAGCCGCTTTCAAAACAACAGGTCCAGTTCAGACAGCCGTGGTGTTAGGGAGTTAGTATTCGCGATGCTGATCGCTACTATATCTGTGGCTGTAATACTCATCTCTTTATTCCAGTATGCAAAGTTGAACGATTTGCCAACTTCAACACCCACACTTACACCCATTCAACTTGATGCCACATGGACGGTTACTTCCTCGCAGGTTGCCACAGAGACGCCAACTCTCTTACCCACCTATACGTTTGAGCCTTCAGCAACGCCTTTCTCGCTTATAACGCCGAATCCAACTCAAATTCTTCAGGCAGCGTTTTCTGACATAGATAGTCAACTCAAAAATTCGCTAAAAGGAAACATTGCCTTCAATAAGCCTGAGCAAATGAAAAAGGATGAAACGACAAGCATTGAATTAATCTTGAGTCCATCATTATCTGAACCATCTCTTGCTGCTCAGCTGGTCGATCAGGGAGGTTTTGTCACCAGCACGGCGGCCCCCAACGTATTGATTGCGCCCAATGGCGAAGCGGTCACAGTCCAAACCAGTCAATATGAAGGCACAGGGCTGGGGTTGGCTCTGGTAAAGAAATTGGTTGAGCTGCATGGCGGCCACGTCAGCGTGGAAAGCGAATTGGGCAAAGGCAGTCGTTTTCAATTCACAATTCCCATCCTCGCTACAGACATAGCCGACAAAGAAGGCGCACAAGCAGTCGAAAGCCTCCCGCCTCAAAACGACTTTGCCCCAAAAGAGAAAAACAAGCGCATTCTCATTGCCGAGGATAATGCCGTCAATATGATGGTGATAAGTGATTTCCTGGGCGAAAATGGCTATACCATTATCAAAGCTTGGGACGGATTCGAGGCCCTGAAACAGGCACGTGAGCAAAAACCAGACTTGATCTTGATGGACATTCAAATGCCGCGCCTGAATGGGCTTGAAACGATCAAGGGTCTCCGCGCCCACCCTGAATTGGCATCCATCCCGATCATTGCACTCACCGCCCTAGCCATGCCTGGTGACCGTGAACGCTGCCTCGAGGCAGGTGCAAACGAATATATGACAAAACCTGCCGGCCTGAAAAACCTCCTCGAAATACTGGAGCGGTTGATTCAATAATGATATTGGCAAAAAATAAATTCAAAAATCATGCGAACCCATTTTTAATTGTGGTCGCATCGCCAAAGACATTCAAAATCACTGTATTGCAATTCGATCGATGTTGTTTTTGACACAGACACGTGTACGGGGGAGATGAGGGAATTATTTTTAAATGCTGAGGATGGCCATAATGATGGGATGGAAAACGCGTTAAGAGGGTATTCTTTTTGATTCCCCAAATTGCCTCTTGACTCGTAACTTTTTTTCATGTATTCTGTTTTAACGATTGAACAAAAAACTGAACAATTGTACAAAAAAAAGGAGAGAGAGAGCCATGTCCCACATCAAGTTGAGTTGGCGAAACATCATCATCGCCGCGACACTGCCCGCCGTGATGGAAGTTATCTGGCAGTTGTATAACACCTATGTCCCTGTCTATTTACAGGCAGGTAACCCCGCCTTCACCGAAGCGGGAGCCACCACCGTCGGCTTCGGGCTTGGACCCGCGCTAACAGGTTTTATCCTCGTCTTTGACAACATCGCAGGCTTGTTCATCAGTCCCATCGTTGGCGCGTGGAGCGACAGTCTGCGCTCAAAATGGGGGCGCCGTATGCCGTTCATACTTTTTGGTTTACCACTTGCAGTCGCCGCATTCATCTTTATCCCGCTCATCCCTATGGGCATCGCCCCTGAACTCAATGGGCAGACGGGTCAACTGACAGGCTTGCTCATCCCCTTCATCATCTCACTCTTCCTTGTATTGATTGCGTTCGCAGTTGTCCGCCCGGTAGCGGATGTATTGATGTTCGATGTGACGCCGTCACCCCAACGCGCCACTGCCAACGGGATTGCAGGAGCGATCGCAGGTCTGCTCGTTGTGATCACCGCCCTGGCTGGCGCGGCGCTCTATGACGTGTACGGACCGCTTCCTTTCTGGATCGCAGCTGGTCTTGCGCTTCTGATCTTTATCTTCACTTGGGCATTTGTCAAAGAACCTGAAGAACTTGCAAGTGCCAAGGAACTTGCGGGTGAACCATTCAACCTAAAAGGCATCATTGCCTTCTTGCGCGGACTTCCCAAAGAGCACGCCAGCAGTCTGAAATATTTACTCCTCAGCAACCTGCTCGCATATGTGGCACTCGCCCAAATGCAAGCCTTCCTCAGCTCCTACGGTGTCTTCTCCCTCGGCATGGAAGAATCTTCCGCCGCCATGCTCGTTGCCATCCCTGCGCTGGCGTTCATGGTGATGGCTGTGCCTTCTGGTTTGATCTCTAACAAAATCGGACGCAAGACAACCCAAATCATCGGCTTGGTCGGGTACGCCATCGGCGCCCTCGTTATCTACCTCTTCCCCAACGCGACCATGCTCAACGTCGGCTTGCTCATCTGCGGTCTGACCTGGCCCCTCGCCAATGTCGTCCAAGTCGCCATGATCGTGGACAGTGCTCCCGTCGAAACATTGATGGGAACCTACACAGGTCTGCGCCAGATCGCCGTGACCCTCGGCTTCATCATCGGACCCATCCTCGGCGGGACTCTCGTCGAAGCCATGGGCAATGACTACCGCTGGGTCTGGCTCATCATGTTCGTCTTCCTCGTCCTCGCCACCGTTGCCATTTTGCCTGTGACGAAGGGTGAAGCGAAGAAAGAGTTGTAGTAATGTTGACAAGTTAGCAGGTTTGAAGGTTTTAATTTTCAAACCTGCTAACATTCAAACCTTCCAACATGATTGCCCTTTACGTCGTTCTTGCCATTCTCATCTTACTAACCATTTATGTGGTATATGCCAACCACGCCTACAACCACGTCCTGCCTCAATCCCGCCCCTGCGTGGACTGTGCGACTCCCGTCCGCGTCAACGGCTATGACTTGTACTACCGAGAACTCGGCACGGACAAAGGTTTGCCGCCCGTCATCCTCGTCCACGGCGGACCTGGTCACTCGAGCCTGAGTTTCAAGAACGGATTCGACTTCCTCGCCGAGCAGACCCGCGTCATCTTCTACGACCAGCGCGGATCAGGCAATTCGCAGATCAAGCCGAATCCAGAAGACTACACCATCGAGCAACTGGTAGAAGAACTCGAAACCCTGCGTCGTGACGTGGTCAAAGCGGATAAGGTCATCCTCGTCGGTCATTCCTTCGGCAGCGCCTTGGTTCAACGCTATGCACTCAAATATCCTGAACACGTCGAGAAGATGGTTATCGCGGGCGGGATTCGAATCAACAACGGCATGAGCAACCGTTTCGTGTGGAAATATTTTGGCGGATTGCTATACTCCACCGCCCTCGGCTTCCCTCCCGCGGATTCAAAATCCGCAGACGCATGGTTTACCAAATCATCTGAAAAAGATAATCCCAACCGCATGTTCAACAAATCAAATATAGCCATTCTCCAAGACACTGGTACACTCTCATTCGCCCCATGGCGTGAAATTTCTTTTTCACTTGTTGGCTACGATTACAAAAAAGAACTCAGCCAATTACAAGTCCCAACCCTCTTCATTTACGGCACAGCGGACTCACCCTACACAGGCAAACCCGTCGCGGATGAACTCTGCGCCACACTCCCCAACTGCCAATCCGTTGAATTCACCCAAAGCGGACACTGGGCATTCCTCGAAGAACCAGAAAAGTTTCAGCAAGTCATTCGTGACTTCCTACTTCCTAATCCCTAATTCCGCATTCATCATTCTGCATTCTTCATTCCAAAATGACCTTCCCCTCCACCTCCCCCCTCCGCCCTCCGCAATACAAAGGCTCCACCGAGCAGACGCTTTACATTCCCATGCGCGATGGGACTCGCCTCGCCGTTGACCTCTACCTCCCACGCGGACTCACGCCCGAAACCAAAATCCCCGCGCTCTTCGCCGCCACACGATATTGGCGTGCGCAACAACTCAAAGCGCCGTTCTCTTGGTTTCTCTCTCTGCCTGACTCCGCTCGTAACTTCTTCACCGCCTTTGGTTACGCCATTCTCCGCATTGACATGCGCGGCACGGGCGCATCGGAAGGGAATCATCCCCACCCGTGGTCAGCGACCGACCTCACCGACCTTTACGATTTAACCGAATGGGTCACCCAACAACCGTGGAGCAACGGGCAGGTTGGCGGCTTCGGAAATTCGTATCAAGCCACCACCGCTGAAATGCTCGGCGCATGCGTACATCGCGCCGTCACCTCCGCGCTTGTGCGCTTCAACGAGTTCGACGTTTACACCGACATCGCTTTCCCTGGTGGCGTGCCCAACGAGTTCATGCTCACGCAATGGGCAGATTACAACCGCGCCCTCGACGCGAATCAACTTCCCAAAAGCATGAGTACGCTCGAAAAGATTCTTGTCAAAGGTGTCAAGCCCGTTGGCAACCATGCCATTCCCAAACATACCAACCAGCAAGTGGATTCCGCACTGCGTCACATGACCTTCCGCGATGACCTCGACCCCGAGCTCAACATCCGCATGGATGACATCAGCATGTTCAATCGTCCAACCAATCACACCCTCGACCATTGGGGCAGTTGGTTCGACGCCGCCACCGCGAACGCCGTCATTCATCGCTTCGCCAACAATCCCCGCCCGCAGCGCGCGGTCATCGGTGCGTGGAATCACGGCGCAACCCAACACATCGGCGCGAAGGAAAATCCATTTCCATTGCTCGCGCAAATGAAAGAGTCCCTACGCTTCTTCGACAATCCACCCGCGACCCGCGAGTTGCATTACTTCACCATCTTTGAAAATGAATGGAAATCGACGCCTGAGTTTCCACCTGCGGGTTTGACCTCCACCCGATTCTTTTTCCAACCCCAAAGCGGACTCTCCTCGCTTCTTCCCCCGCCCGCGCCTGCTGACCGCTACCAGACAGATTTCAACGCCTCAACAGGACTCAACAACCGCTGGCAAACTGAACTCGACCAGCGACCTGTAAAGTATGCGCCCATCAAAGGACAACTCGCGTACACATCCGCGCCGCTTGAACAGGATACCGAAATCACAGGCTATCCCATCGTGACGTTGTTCGTCAAATCCACTCACGACGATGGCAACTTCTTCGTCTATCTCGAAGCGATTGATGAACAAGGCAATGCGCATTACCTCACCGAAGGAATGCTGCGTGCCATCCATCGCAAAGTTTCAACGGACACGCCGCCCTACAAACAATTCGTTCCCTATCATTCCTTCAAACGGAAGGACGCCATGCCGCTTATCCCTGGCGAAGTGGCAGAAATCACCTTCGGGTTGAATCCCATCTCGGCGCTGATTCGCCGCGG
The DNA here is from genome assembly GCF_016705895.1 of Candidatus Villigracilis affinis. Lineage (NCBI taxonomy): Bacteria > Bacillati > Chloroflexota > Anaerolineae > Anaerolineales > Candidatus Villigracilaceae > Candidatus Villigracilis > Candidatus Villigracilis affinis. The sequence continues at coordinate 22,736 of NZ_JADJKT010000006.1, forward strand.
ATGGAAGTTGCGAGTATCCCTCTCAGGCGCAGACAAAGACACCTTTGCCAGAATCCCGCTCACGAATAGTCCGAGCGTGGAGATAATGCTTGGCGGAGAACAAGCCTCCTTCATCGAGATTCTGCTAAAGGTCAGACCAGAGTCCCAATCCTCAAAATAAAAAACATGACAGACATCCTCTACGAAACCCAAGACCAAATTGCCGTCATTACGTTCAACCGCCCCGAAGTGTTGAATGTGTTTCGGCGCAGCATGTTCCAAACGTTGCTCAACCTGTTCGAGAAAATTGAGAAGGACGATTCCATCCGCGTGATCTTGTTGACGGGTGCGGGGCGGGCGTTCTCGGCAGGCATTGACCTCGATGAAGTATCGCACCTGTTCGATGGCACGATGACAATGGAACAGGCGCGCGCCGAGTTGAACGAAATGCAAGAGTTGACACGCCGCATGGTGAACATGCCGAAGCCGATCATCTCTGCCATCAACGGCGTGGCGGTGGGCGTCGGCGCGGAAGTTGCGATCTCCAGTGACATCCGCATTGCATCGCAAATGGCGTCGTTCGAATTCGCCGAAGTGAAACGCGGACTGTTCGAGACCAACGGAGTCATGCATCGTCTGCCGCGTCTCATCGGCATGGGACGCGCCGCGCAAGTGATGTTGACAGGCGAAAGAATTTCTGCGCAATCGGCAATGGACATGGGTTTGGTCACGCGCGTGCTGCCGACTGAAATGCTCATGCGCGAAGCATTGGAAACCGCACGGTCATTGGCTGCGAATGCCCCCATCTCCATGCGCTTGGTCAAACAGGTCTTGCATAAATCGTATGACCTCGATCTGGAGTCGGTCATGACGCTCGAAACCGAAGGCACGCTCGAATGTATCGCCAGCGAAGATCTGAAAGAAGGCGTGACGGCTTTCTTGGAGAAGCGCGTGCCTGTGTATAAAGGAAAATAACCAATACACAGAGAGCACGGAGATAAAAGAAAAACCTGTGTTCTCCGTGGAAAACTTTAAAGGTCTTATGCCAACCATCACAAAAATCGAAATCATCGACCTCAACATCCCCTTCAATCACCCCTTCAAAATCGCATTGGCGGTGATGAACAGTGCCCACAACATCATCGTCCGCGTGCATGACAGTGACGGATTGATTGGCGTAGGCGAAGGCGTTCCATCGCGCTTTGTGACAGGCGAAGACGCCGACAACGGATTTGAATCTGCCAAACTGTACGCGCAACTGCTCATCGGCAAAAATCCGTTGGAGATTGACACACGCCTGCGCGAACTTGAACAGTTCATGCTCAAGAATCCCGCCATCCGCTGTGCGTATGACCTCGCGCTCTATGACCTGCTTGCCAAACATGCGAAACTTCCATTGTATGCTTTGCTCGGCGGAACAAAGCAAGTCCTTTACTCCAACCGCACCATCGGCATTGATGAACCCAACAAAATGGCTGCCAACTGCGAAACAGCATGTTGAGAACGGCGTGAAGGCATTGAAAGTCAAGGTCGGCACGGGACGTAATGAAGACCTCGCGCGGATTCGCGCCATCCGTGAAGCAGTCGGTAGCGGCGTTCCCATGCGGCTCGACGCAAACCAAGCCTGGGACGAAATCACCGCCATCAACGTCCTCACAGCACTGGCAGAATACGAAATCGAAGTCTGCGAACAGCCGCTGCCGTATTGGAACATCGAAGGCTTGAAGCGAGTCCGCGAGCGCAGTCCCATCGCCATCATGGCAGATGAATCCATCTTCGACGCGCACGACGCTTTCCGTCTCGCCTCTCTCGGTGCCGTGGATTATTTCAACATCAAACTCGCCAAGTCCGCGGGCATTCATGGCGCATTGAAGATCAACGCCATCGGCGAAGCGGCTGGAATCAAATGTATGCTCGGCGGCATGTCCGAGTCGCTCATCGGAGTCAGCGCGGGCGCGCATTTGGTCTGTGCCTGCCCGAACATCGCTCTGCACGACCTCGACTCTCCCTTCCACTTTGCCGAAGAACCCTCCATCGGCGGCGTGGACTTCCAACCCAACGGCACGGTGACTCTCTCCGACGCTCACGGTCACGGCGCGGATGTGAGTCCTGAGTGGATGGAGAAGAGCAAGAGAGTAGTGATAAGTGAGAATAGTGAATGGTTTTCCTTCGTGAAACTTCGTGTTCTTCGTGGATAAAAAACTATGAATAAATTCCCTCTCTTTCCTTCTCCTGCAAAAATTGGATTACTCGGCGTGGCATTCGATGAAAACTCATCATACAAACGCGGCTCGGCATTGGCACCGCAGAGAATCCGCGAAGCCTTCTTCTGTGACTCATCCAACCTGTGGACGGAGAACGAAACCTATCTCGGCGCAGATGGACTCTTTGCAGACATGGGCGACATCACACCGTCAGCGGAGAGAATGCCCATAGAGACCGAACAAGCCGCAGGTAAATTATATGAAGCGGGGCTGAAGGTCATGGCATTTGGCGGCGACCACTCCGTCACCTATCCGCTGGTAAAAGCCGCAGCGAAGAATCATCCCAATCTCACCATCCTGCACTTCGACGCGCACCCCGATCTATACGATGACTTTGAAGGCAATCCGCATTCACACGCCAGTCCCTTTGCGCGGATTATGGAAGCGGGCTTGGCAAAGCGGCTCGTGCAAGTGGGCATTCGCACCATCAACGGACATCAACGCGAGCAAGCCAAGCGTTTCGGCGTGGAAGTGCTGACCATGCAGCGTTGGCGCGATGTCTTCAACCTGCAATTTGACTCGCCGCTTTACATCACCTTCGACATGGATTGTCTCGACCCCGCCTTCGCGCCTGGCATATCGCACCGCGAACCTGGCGGGCTGTCCACGCGCGAAGCGTTGAGCGTGATTCAGTCGCTCAATGCAAACATCATCGGCGCGGATGTGGTGGAACTCAACCCCACACAAGATGTTTCGGGTGTCACTGAGATGGTGGCGGCGAAAGTGTTCAAAGAGATCGTTGCGAAGATGTTATGAACTCACGCGAATTAGTCCACGCTGTGCTTGCAGGAAAAACTCCAGACCGCGTGCCGCGCTTCGAGGTTTGGATCGATGGCATGTTCGATGAACTCGGTGTCACTGACCCTTATCGCGCATATGCCGAATTGGGTCAGGATGGAATCCTCATGCCATACCAAACTCCAACAGACAGCAACGCCTGGAAAGATGGCGTGGATGAATTCGGGCGTGTGTGGAAAAAGGGGATGTATTTTTACGGCGCCGTGCAAACAGCGGATGACCTCAAGCAGTACACGCCTTCATTGAGTTATGCGGATCGTTTCTTCGACGTGAAGCGGGTCGCTGACATTCGGACGAATTATCCACACCTTTGCCTTTTCTTCGGCACGCATATCGGTCCATTCATGGGAACGTATATGGCAATGGGCATGGAGAACATGTTCCGCATGTTCAAGAAGGATATGTCCTTTGTCCATGCCGTGATGGAAGCGCGCACAGATTGGTGCATTGAAATATACAAACGCGCTGCAGAACTCGGCGCGGAGTTGATCGTGATGGGTGATGACGCTGCCCACCGCGGCGGCTCGATGATTTCCCCGACGATGTGGCGCGAGTTGGTGCTGCCCTATCATCAGCGCGTGGTGCGGGAACTTTCTGTGCCTGTCATCTGGCATAGCGATGGCAAGATGGACAAGTTGCTGCCCTTCGCCGTTGAGGCTGGCTTTGCTGGCGTGCATGGACTCGAAACGCTATCTGGCAATAAGTTGGATGAAGTCAAAGCCCAATATGGCGACAAACTGATTCTGATCGGCAACGTGGATATCAATCTATTCTTTGAACCAAACCTCGAACTCATCCGCGCCGATGTGAAGCGCAGTTATGAGCAAGGCGGCAAAAGCGGATACATGATCTCGTCTTGCAACAGCATTTACCCTGGGATGAATCCCGAAGCCTTGCGCGAATATTTTCGTTGTCAGGGAGGGATTGATGACTAATGCCTCCCGCTTCCCTCTCGGTGCAAAGTTGACTCTCGACCAGTTGAGCGTTGACCCATACCCGCACTACCGCCTCTTACTTGACCGTGAGCCTGTCACCTGGGTTCCCGAAGTGAATCTCTGGTACGTGACTCGGCGCGATGATGTCATCGCTGTGCTCGATAATGCGGAAGCCTACACCGTCCAATCGCCGCATTCGCTTTTGGATGAAACCTTTGGCACGATGATGCTCTCCACCGAAGGCGACCTGCACCAGCGGATGCGAAGTCCGTTCGCAGGAGCGTATGTTCCGAAAGTAGTGCGGGCGTCATCTTCTGCTTTCATTGAACAAAAAGCCAATGAACTGATCGATAGATTCATCGCAGGCAGAGAAACGGACTTGGTCAAATCCTTCTCCGACCCGATAGCGTTGTACGCGGTCACGGCTTCGCTCGGCGTTCCCATCGTGGACTTTGCCCAACTGCGTCACTGGTACGATGACTTTGCCGCTGCGTTGAGCAACTTCCGCCACGACCCTGCGGTGCGGGAGCGTGGTCAACGAACGGCGAAGGAATTTGGCGCACAACTTGCGGAGCACATCGCCCATCTACGCGTTGAGCCTGATGACAGCCTGCTCAGTCATCTCATCCATGACCCGAACACAAACTTGAGCGAGCGCGAGATCATCTCGAATATTTTCGTCATCATCTTCGGCGGGTTGGAAACAACCGCCGCCATGTTCTCAAACACGGTTTGGGCGTTGCTCAATCATCCCGACCAATTTGACGAAGTGAAACGCGACCCTGCCAAGTTGATGAAGTCCGCTGTGGAAGAAACCCTGCGCTGGGAATCTCCCGTGCAGACCGCCACCCGCCATGTGACTCAACCCATCACCGTCCGCGGCGTGGATTTTGCAGTGGGCGATACCGTTCAATGCATGTTGGGAGCCGCCAACCGCGACCCCGAATTTTTCACCGACCCCGACCGCTTCGACATCCACCGAGCGAATGCTTCTCACCATCTCGCCTTTGCCCGCGGACGACATCACTGTCTCGGCGCGTCGTTGGCGCGTTTGGAAGGTGAGATCGGCTTGCGCGTGTTATTCGAGCGTTTGCCGCATTTGCACTTAAAATCAACTCACCCTTCCGCGCCGCATGGACATGAATTTCGCGCCGTGCCCAAACTCATGGTGGAATGGTGAAAGGATAGCAACTATGCCAGCCAAAAGTAAACCTGTAGAAGAGAAGAAGACCTTCATTGAAGAAGCCCGCCGCAAACAGATCATCGACGCGGCGTTGCAGACGATTGCCGAGCAAGGCTATACCCAAACGTCCTTTGCGGAGATCGCCAAGAGTCTGGGAATCACCAAGGGACTGATTGCCTATCACTTCAACGGCAAGCATGACCTCATCACTTCTGCCATTCATACGATCTTGAATCGACAGGGCGCATACATCCGTGGACGGGTGGAAGAAGAGACAAAAGGCAGCGCCAAACTGCGCGCCTACATCGAAGCCAGTTTCGAGTACATCTCGCAGAACCGTTCGCAGTTCGTGGCGCTGGTGGATCTGTGGGGCAGTTTTACCTCACCTGAAGAGAAGAAAGCATTCAGTGACTCGGCGTATGACCCGTGCCGCGCTCATCTCAAGAAGATCTTCCGCATTGGCGTGGAGCAGAAGGAATTTGCGAAGTTCGATGAGCAGAGCATGGCGTCTATCATTCAAGGCGCAATCGACGGAATCATGCTGCAATGGGTCTTTGACCCGAAGGCAGTGGATTTGCAAGAGTCCAGCCGTGAGTTGAGTGAGATGTTTGTGAAGCGGTTGAAAAAAATTAACCACAAAGGCCGGAGACACAGGTCTGAAACCCTCTGTGTTCTGTGTCCAATGAAAAAGCCAAAGGAGAAGCGTGCATGGAGTGGAAGAGTTTAGGTCATTTGGTAGAGAGCGCGGCAGAGCGGTTTGGAGAGAAACCGTTATTCATCTTTGAAGACAAGCCGCTTTCGTTCGCGGAAGTGGATCGGCTGACGAACAAGACGGCGAACGCGCTGAGATCCGTCGGCGTGACGAAGGGCGAGCGCGTGGCGGTGATGCTGCCCAACGGCGTGGACTTCCCCATCGTCTGGTTTGCGCTGGCGAAGTTGGGCGCGGTCATCGTGCCTGTCAACATCAACTACCACGACCATGACCTGACTTACACACTCGATGATTCGCAGGCGGGATTCTTTGTCGTCCACGAAAATTATCTGGAGCAATGGGAGCGGGTGCGGGCGCACTTGCCGTCGGTGAAGGAAACGCTTCTCGTGACTGAATCAGGCTCAAAGTCCGATTGGAGGCGTTTGGTGGATGAGTCATCCGACTCGTTCGAGTCATCCAATGTCACGGGCGAAGATTTGCTCAACATCCAATACACATCTGGCACGACGGGTTTTCCGAAGGGCTGTATGTTGCAGCAAAAATATTGGATGCAGATCGGGCAGGTCGCCGCGGATTATTTTGGGCTGACGCCCGCCGAGTGCAACCTGACCGCGCAGCCGTTCTATTACATGGACCCGCAGTGGAACACGGTGGCGAGTTTGATCGGCGGCGCGCCGCTGGTGATCCTGCCGAGATTCTCGCCGTCGCATTTTTGGGGCGAAGTGATTCGACATAACGTGACCGTGTTGTATTTGATCGGTACGATGCCGTTCTTTTTATTGAAGATGCCAGAGGATGCCGCTTTGGAGCGCGGACATCAATTGCGCATGATCCTGTGTTCGGGGATTCATCCGAAGTTCCATGCCGAGTTTGAGCGGCGCTGGGGCGTGCCGTGGCGTGAAGCGTTCGGCATGACCGAAACGGGCGTGGACTTGATCGTTCCGCTCGATGATGCGGACAGTGTGGGCAGCGGCGCGATGGGCAAACCGATTGCCACGAAGCAAGCGCGGGTAGTGGACACGGATGGAAACGATGTGCCCGATGGAAGTGTGGGCGAGTTGATCCTGCGCGGCGAGCCGATGATGACGGGTTATTGGAACAAACCCGAAGCGACTGCTGAAACAATGAAGAATGGCTGGCTGCACACGGGTGACATGGTCACGAAAGATGCGAAGGGATATTTCCACTGGCAGGCGCGCTTGAAGGATACGATCCGACGCGCGGGTGAAAATATTTCATCGGTGGAAGTGGAAGGCGTGTTGATGGAACATCCCGCTGTGAAAGTGGCGGCGGTGGTGCCCGTCCCTGACGAGTTGCGCGGCGAAGAAGTGAAGGCGTATATCGTGTTGAAGGCAGGACATACCCAGGAAGATACGCCGCCTGAATCCATTTTGGATTATGCGCGCGAGCAGTTGGCGTATTTCAAAGTGCGGCGATTTATTGAGTATGCCGATGATCTTCCGCGCACGCCATCGGAACGAGTCGAAAAACATAAGTTGGTGAAATTGAAAGCGGATCTGCGTGTTGGAAGTTACGACGCGGTTGACAAGGTTTGGCGATAAAGCAATTAAACACAAAGGACACTAAGGGCACGAAGTAAAAAAAATAGATCGGCTCTTTGGTTTTCCTTTGTGTACTTTGTGCCCTTCGTGTTTAAAAAAGGAATCAAATGAACACACAACAACTCAACGAAACAATTTCAAAAACGCTCACCGCATGGAACATCCCTGGCGCGGCGGTGGCGGTTGCTCAAGGCGATGAGATGTTCGCGCAAGGCTACGGCGTGCTCGAAGCGGGCAAGCCCGAAGCCGTGAATGCCGACACCATCTTTGCGATCGGTTCCACCACCAAAGCCTTCACCTCCGCGCTGATCGGCATGTTGGTGGACGAAGGCAAACTCAACTGGGATGACCCCGTTGTCAAGCACCTGCCCGACTTTCAACTCTACGATGACTGGGTCACCAAGAACGTCACCGTGCGCGATCTGCTCTGTCACCGTCTCGGCTTGGAACGCGCCCAAAAACTTTACTATCATCGCGGATACGACCAGCGCGAAATCATGCGCCGCATGCGCTACCTCAGACCCACATCCAATTTCCGCACGCAGTTTCAATACGCCAATCAACAATACGGCGTGGCGGGTCTGCTCGTCGAAGCGGTCACTGGCAAGTCATGGGACGATTTCATCACCGAAAGAATTTTCAACGCGCTGAACATGTCCCGCTCGTTCAGCGGCTATGATCGAATCACCGACCACAAAAATTTTGCGTCCCCGCATGCCGTTGCCGATGAAACCTATCCTGCGGGTGTGCGCTTCCTCGGCTATCAACAGTCCACCGATCAATTCAAAATTGTCCACGAACCCGCTGGCTCCATTCACACCACAGCCAACGATCTCGCGCAGTGGCTCAAAGCCCTTCTGCAAAACGGCGCGCCGCTCCTTCAACCCAACACCTTCAACGAACTCACCACGCCGCAGATCGTCATGCAAGATGTGCTCAACTCCGAACTCGCGCCGCTCGCCTATCTTCAACCCGCCACGCATTTCTGGACGTACGCGCTCGGTTGGTGGGCAATGGATTATCGCGGCGAAAAAGTTCTCATGCACGGCGGTCAAATGCCTGGCTACAACTCCGCCGTCGCTTTTTTCCCGCAGCGCAAACTCGCGCTCGCCGTCATGGTCAACGTCCATCAAACCCTCGCCCACGCCGCGCTCTTCTACGCCATCTCCGATATTCTGCTCGATAAGCAAGACCGCGACTGGTCATCCGAATTTCAGATGGTGGCGCAGGGATACATGGCAGAAGTCAAAGGTCAGGTGGATGAAATGCGCCTCGCTCGTAACCCGAACCTGCCTCCGTCCAATAAACTGGATTCCTACACTGGGACATTTTCCAACGACCTCTTCGGCGAGATGACCGTGACGCACAAAGACGACTCCCTGCAACTCACCTACGGAGCCAACACCGCCACCCTCGAACACTGGCAAGGTGATACCTTCCTCGCGCATTGGAATCTCAAAGCCTTCCTCGATGACTCAATGATTGCGTTCTCGCCTGATGGCAAGACCATGACCCTGCTCAATGACCGAGCCGAATACAGGAAATTATCATGAACCCCACCGAACTCATCCTCAAGAATTTTGAAAAAGTATCATCCATCCCGCGCGGTTCAAAGAACGAAGCGGCGATTCGCAACTGGCTCATCGAATGGGCGGCAGAACACAACTGCACTTCCAGGGTAGACGCGGCGGGGAATCTCGTCATCTACGCCCCTGCCAGCCAGGGATATGAAGACCGCCCGACGTTAATTTTGCAAGGTCACATGGACATGGTCTGCCAGAAGACACTTGAGTCTACGCATGATTTCACAAAAGACCCCATTCAACTCATCCGTGACGGTGATTGGATCCGCGCCAACGGCACCACCCTCGGCGCGGACAACGGCATTGGCATTGCGTTGATGATGTCATTGGTTGAAGATGAATCCGTCAAGCACCCGCCACTGGAATTGCTGCTGACCGTGGAAGAAGAAATGGGTGTCGTTGGTGCGGATAACCTTGACCCGTCGCTGCTTTCGGGCAAAACGCTTATCAATGTCGATTCGGAAACCGAAGGTGTGTTTACTGTTGGTTGTGCGGGTGGTGGAAGTGTGAACATCACATTGCCAGTTACATGGGAGATGCAGAAGCAGGATGAAGTGGCTTTTGGGTTGAAGGTCAGCGGTTTGCAGGGCGGGCATTCTGGCGAAGACATCAACAAATTCCGCACCAATGCCAATAAACTCATCGCTCGTCTGCTGGATGAAATTCAACGCAACACCCCTATTCGATTATCCACGCTCAGAGGCGGGACGGCGCGTAACGCCATTCCCCGTGATGCGGAAACGGTGTTCGTCTGTGCGAAGGAACATGTGGCACTATGCAAGGAAAAATTCTCAGCCATTCAAGACACCGTCCAAAGTGAACTTGCCAAAACAGAGACTGGGCTTGTGCTCACTTTGAACGAGATCAACAGTAAATCTATTCGTGTCATTAGCCAATCAGAAACTCAAGCGGCGATCCGATTGTTGATGGCATTGCCGCATGGCGTTTCATCCATGTCTGCGGATATGCCTACTTTTGTTGAAACGTCCAACAATATCGGCGTGATGGAATTGAAAGAAGATGGGCTGTCCATTATCTCGAACCATCGCAGTTCGGTCTTTTCGAGATTGGAAGAAATTACCAGACGAGTCGAAACCGTCGCATGGCTGGCAGGCGCAAAGACCGAAAGAACGAAGATATTCCTGCCCTGGCAGCCAAACATGGAATCCCCGCTCCTCAAGCAATGCGTCGACACGTATCGCGGCATCGTCGAAGAAGACCCCAAGATCGAGCTCACCCACGGCGGACTCGAATGCGGCATCATCAGCGACCGCTGCGGCGGGCTGGATACGATCTCAATGGGACCGACCATCAGAGATTTGCACTCGCCAGAGGAACGGTTGTTTGTTCCGTCGCTGGCAAAGACCTGGAAATTACTACTAGGAATATTGGGTTTATAAATTCAATCTTGTAATGTTTCCACCTACGTATGGTCAATTGCATTCCCTCTTAGGTCGTCCTGCACCATCACGGATTTGTAGAAAGGGGTGAAGTGGTTTAAGCTTTGAATTGACAGAAGTATTGCACTGCAGTTCGAAGATTATGCAGGAGCAAGTTCTTGCAACTCTTCTTTGTGCTGGAGCAAAGAAATAATAAATATTTCTGGGATAATCAGACAAAATGACCTGGAGAAAAAATGAAAAAAATATACTTCTTCTTTCTGATTTTCGCTCTGTTTATTCCTGGAGCAATCGCACATGCGAACGGTGAATTTGACTACATTGTTATCAAAGGGCCAGGCATTACAGGCGATATTAATGTATCCAACCCGGTGTTGACACAGGATATTTTTGCGTTTGCAGACTTCTCAAAAGGAGATGTCAACCCGCCCACAGAACCTGGGCAGGGGTACCAGATCGTGCGAATGCACGCGGATGGCAGCAAAGGCATTCCCTACGATCAACTGCATTACTATCCATACACAGGGTATGTATACTACGACGGCATTGTCAACGGCTTTTCTGAGGATGGCGGCAAATGGTATATCGCCAATCCCGAGATCGAAGAGCCATTCCGTGCCATTCTGGCCGAAGATGCGCGGCTGACATGGATTCCCTTTGCGGTGTTGGCTGTTCTGCTGATCGGCTTTTTTGTAGCGTATCAAATGAAACCCAAGCAAGCGAAGTAAACAAAAAGAGCGCACGGCAAAAGCCGTGCGCTCTTTTTGTTTAAGCGTCTATCGCACGATCACCATATCACTTTTATCATCATAACTAAACACCACGACCTGCCCCACACTCAGGTCAAGTGTATCTGAATACACTACACGGTAATCGTTTTCATCATCCTTCAAGCGCATTTCAATTTGATGTGAACCTGCCGGAATGGAAAGAAATTCAAGCGCCGAAATACGTCCATTGTTGCCGACGCCTGAAGGCTGATAGGTTTCATCCAAAATCGTATTGCCATCCATCACAACGATCACGCTCACCGGATAATGCTCGCCGCCAAAGATTTTCTCCACATCTGCGCCTTCGGGCAGGGTCACACCTGGGGGAATTGCCGCAACAGAAATCTTGCCTTTCAGATCCAGCGCCACACGAATGGCAGAGCCATCCGCAGCGGACATGCCCACGCGAACATCCAACGGGATGGCAAGCGCAAAGATACCAAACAACAGAACCGTTCCAATCAACGCGCTAACAATGGATGGAATCAGTTTATTGCGTTCCTTCACGGAAGGCAAAACAGGCGTGATCTTCTTCGCCTGCGTTTCACTGCGATGCAAATCATTTAGAAAATTCAAAACCGTTTTCGAATTCCCAGGCGTTGTCTCCAGCCAATGCACTTCCTTTGTCACCAGCGCGGGACGCGAATGCAGGCGGTTCAAAATCCAATGCGCGTCTTCGCGGTACACGCCATCATCGTATGGATGAGATAACAGGACGACATCGCGTGCGCCAGCGGTGTGCAGGATTTTGATCCACTCAATATTGACCGCGCTGATACTTGGCAATACCGCCGTGATGACACGCGCCGCCTCTTCCCCGCCGACAGTTGCCACAGCGACGGGAGCATCTCCCTTGCTGAAGTTTAATTCGACTGGCAAGCCGCCCAACGCTTCATCTCTGTGGCTTGCAAACAAGACGGTCACAGGAGTGCCATTCTGTTTTACTTGTGACAGTGTGCCTTTAACCGCGCCGAATACCTGCTCGCCGCTGTAGCCGCCTTTTAAGTCAATCGCATCGGTGGGACACGCTCCCACGCAGATTCCGCAGCCTGTGCATTGCGCGTTATTGATGATCGCCAGTTTGTGATAGCCCGAAGAATCATTGCGGTCATTCATGCGGATCGCGTCGAACGGACATTCGGCGTAGCAAATGTTACAGCCAGTACACTTTGGATCGGTAACAACAGCAGGTCCAGGGTTACGTCCAGAGGCGAGCCAGGGGAGCAGGAACAAACTTCCGCCGACGAGAATCGCCAGTCCCCAAAAGATCAGGTTACCCCATAAGTCGATCAAAGGCAAAAAGCCCAAATAGAATGCGTCCATCGGCACAGATTGAATCAGTTGAGATAGATCCGCAGGTAACGCGGATTGGGCAGGTTTCAAAAGGGACAGGACCGCCAACCCCACCACGGCTTGGATACTAACCCAGCGCGGCGACCACCAGCGCTCACGCGAGAGCCTGAGGCTGTGAATGTAAATGCCAAGAAAGCCGATGAGCGGAATGAAGACATGCAAAAAGATGATGATGACGAAATTGGAAAATGTACGCGAGGCAAGATCGGGCGCAACATAGGTGAGACCCGATGTGCCCGCGAGATATTCCATCATGTATTCGGTCATCCATTGCGCGCGCTGATCCCAAATGAGCCAGTAGCCCATCGTGCCCGTTAGCCAGACCATCGCGAGCATGATCCAGCCGCTCGTCCACGCCAGCCAGCGTTGACCCGAGAAACGGTCACTGACCAACATCTTGAGCATGTGCAAAACGATCAGCACGATCATGCCGTCGGATGCGTAGCGGTGCATACTACGCATGAGCGAACCGAACCAAGTAGAGTCAATTTTCTCAACAGTCTGATAAGCGACATCCAACCCTGGGCGATAAATGAGGGTGATGTAAACGCCTGTTCCGATCAGCACAATTAACATGAAAATCGTCAATGTGCCGAGATGATAAAAAGGATTGAAATCCGATTTGGTGAAACGATTGATAAAGCCTTCGAATTTTGCCCACAGTTTTTCGAAGGTGCGTAAAAGTTTACGCTGTGCGTACGGGTTGTAATTTGTCATTGAGATTCCTGAGATTGGTAATTGGTAAATCGACGATTTACTGTCCACTGTCTACTAACGACTGCTCACTGTTTTCATTTAATAACGGAAATTTATTCATCTTCATGGCATTGGCTGTCACGAAGATACTGCTCGCCACCATCGCGAACGCGGAAAATACTGGCTGTAAGAGACCCGCCATTGCAAGCCCAACGCCGAGCAGGTTATAGATCATAGCCCAGCCTAAGTTCTGTTTCACACGCTTCATCGTTTCACGCGACAGATCCACCAGCCACGGGATGACGCGCAGATCGTCGCGCACGAGCACAATATCGGCGGCAGAACGGGCAACATCGGTTCCATGATTCATGGCTAGACCGATTGTCGCGGCGGCGAGTGCGGGGCCGTCGTTGATGCCATCGCCGACCATTGCAGAGTTCGTACCGAGCCGCTTCATTTTTTCGTCCGAACTAAGCGCGGCATTGACAGGAATGCCCAACGCTTTTTGCCAACGCGCGCCCGCACTCGCTTCGTCACCTGTCAGCACGCCAAGTTCCAAACCACGCGATTGCAGTTGATTTAAAACATCTTTTGCCTCTGAGCGAACCTTTTCACCGAGTGCAAAGATACCCGTGACTCGACCATCCCAGCCCGCATAGACGACGATGTGCCCCGCTTCTTTCCACGCCTCAGCCTGCTTCTCTATATCCGTGGATATGCTCAACCCTTCAGCAGTCATAAAGCGGGATGAGCCGATTCTTATTGACGATTGACCATTGACGATTGACGATTGAGCGATAACTCCCATAGCAGGGATGATCTTAAAAGATGTTGGTTTAATAATTTCAATATTCTGCGCTTTGGCATATTCTACAATTGCCTTTGCAAGCGGATGTTCCGACTCATTCTCAACCGATGCCACAATTTGTAGAAATTGTTCATTGTCAACCGCCAACTGATAACTGACAACGCCCTGCACCTTCATCGGCAATTGACTGAGCGTTCCCGTTTTATCGAAGAAGATTCGCTCCACTTTGGCAAGCCGTTCAAGCGCGGATGTACTGCGTAAAATTGCGCCTGATCCCGCAGCCCGTTCCAGCGAAAGCCACAATGTCAGCGGAGTGGCAAGCCCCAGTGCGCATGGGCAGGCAATTAGCAGCACAGACAGCGCCACCATCAAACCCGTTTCAAGCCCAGCAATGGAATACCAAATCAAGAATGCAATCGTCGCCAGCGCCAACGCCAGCGGAGTCATCCACGCTGAGAGTTTATCCACCATTCTTTCGAGCGGAGAACGCGCCCACAAGGCTTCGTGCAGTAAACGTCCGATTTGCCCCGCCGTGGTGGATGAGCCGACAGCCGTTGCGATCACTTCAAAACTGCCGTCAAGGTTGACCGTGCCTGCCTGCACCTTATCGCCTTCGTGATGGGTTACAGGCTTGGGTTCGCCAGTTAATAACGATTCGTCCACATCCCCTTCGCCGATGGCGATTAACCCATCCACAGGAAAGCGTTCGCCAGGGCGAACCCGCACGCGCATTCCAGGCTTGAGTTCCGAAACATTCACAACGCTATCTTGATTATTTGTAACCACCGTTGCTTGATCGGGAATCTGTTCGAGCAAACGCGAGACAGCCTTGTTGCTGGATTTATGAGCCTGCATTTCGAGCCAACGCCCGATCGAAACGAGGAAGATCAACATGGTGGCGGTGTCAAAATATAGACCGCCATGCCCCAGAATAAAATTACGAACCGATAACCCAAATGCGGAAAATGTTCCGATCATAATTAGTGTGTGAATGTTGGGTTGTCCGCGCAAGAGACTTGCAAACCCTGCGCGCAAAATGGGCAGCCCAAGCAAGATCAAAACGGGCAGGCTTGAAACCAACATCATGATCTGGAAGAAATGCACGAGCCACGCCGTCTCTGGGGTTGCCCAACCCATTAACTCACGCACATAAATTCCGCCGCCCACGATCATGTCGTGCAAGACCATCACGCCGCCGATTAATAAACGTGTGAAAAAAGATTCTTCTTCGTCGCGCGGTTTTTCATCTGGAAGCGTGGCTTGATACCCAAGCGAGCGCACGCGCTTTTTTAGTTTTTTCGGATTTGTAATCGCAGAGTCGAATGTGAGATTGGCTTGCCTCTGAATGAAACTCACATCCGCGCTGACCACACCACTGGTACGGCGAAGCTGTTCGCTGACCAGCCACGCGCAGGATGAACACCACATGCCGCCAAGCGTGAGGATAACTTCTCCACTTCCTTCCGGGACTTGAGCCTGATTCTGCTCAACGGCTGGACTCTCCGCTAGAAGCGCCGCCACCTCCCTGCACGACGGACAGCAAAATACATCCCCATTGTCGTTTGACAGGGGATGTAAAGTAGTCAATCCGCAGAGCGAACAGGCGGAGAGTGTTTTGGCTTTTACAGGAGAAGCAGAGGCTAGATTCATATTTATAACTTGATGATTACCAAAGCATGACCGAGCCCAGCATGAAGTGCTCAATGAGTCCGAGGGAGGCAAATCCGCGCATGGCGAATTGAAAGCCGAAGAACATCATGACGATGGAAGCCAGGCTTCGTGACCAGAAACGCGGAAGAGATTTTGACGCCAGCCATTTGACGGCAAACAGGCTTGGAATGGTGGCAATGCCAAAGATGGACATATTCAACATGCCTTGAAACGCATTGGTGGAAGTGACCGCCGTAAGGAGCGCAGTCAGAACCAAGCCACAGGGGAGGAGTCCCCAAAGAAGACCGAGCAGGTACGAGGTCCAGAGTGAAGCGGATTTGAATCCACGGATGGCGCTGCCCCAGCGTTGAACCAATCCAGGAAATAATGATTCTGGCGAGGGAGTTAATCCAATAAATGCGGATGCCATGTAAAAGGCAATGATTGCAAACAGAATGGAGAGCGCAGATTGGAAGCCATCGAAAGCCCAGAGGGTTTGACCAAAGGCGCCGAAGATGAAACCGAGGATGGAATAAGTGGTGATGCGCCCCACATGCGCGAGTACCCAGGCAAATTTATTTTGGAAGATCGGCTGGCGATCAAAAAGAATGATGACCGCACTGCACATGCCCACACAATGCCCAAGACTTCCGAGGATACCAAGTAAAAAGGATGCTGTCATTTTGTTGAATTACCAGTCCTGGAACTTTGAACCTGCCCGAGGTGGCGATCCCCGGGCAGGTTTTCAAGGGAGAATTTCCGTCTAGCGGATGAACCAGGTACGCCCCAACAGCCACCAGTTGGTGAAGTAATAAATAGCGAACCAGACAAGGAAGGCAAAGACAAGTACCAGCGCGCCTTTGGGTTGATTCTGTTTGTCTTCCATTTGATGATCGGTCAATTTTGTGGAATCAATGATCGGGTTGTGCGTGCCGGTTAGCAGCAAAAGATTGGATGCTTCGAGACGAGGTCCAGTCAAAATGGATGTGAGCACGATGGTCACATACATAATGCCGCCGACGACTGCGAGCAATGCGCCAATGCCAAAGACCGCCAGTGAGATTTCAACGGTGCCAGGAACCACACCTGCAAAGGTGATGTCCCAGTTGCGACGGGCGACGCCCTGCAAGCCGCTGACGATCATGCCCATGGAGGTCAACAACATGCCAGTTCCGAAAACATAAGGCTGCCATTTTGCCCAGCTCTTGAGTTTGAGTTCCTTGCGAAAGATGAGCGGAATGACGTAGTAGGTGAATCCCATGAAGGCAAGCGTTGTACCGCTTACCACGGTTGCGTGGAAGTGACCGGGTAGGCGCAAGGTGTTATGAACGAGCATGTTGATCTGTTCGGTGCCGATGGTTACGCCGGTCACGCCACCGATCCAGCCAAAGAGGAACATGGAAAGAACGAGAGAACTAAAACCAGGCTCTGCCCACGGGGCATTGCGAAGCCATCCGAACAAACCTTTTCTGTAGCCTTTGGCACGCAGGGCAATTTCCAAAGCGGCCGGGATGGAGAAGGCGTGCATCATGGAACCAAGTACTGCAAGATACATCGCATAGGATGTGTTGACCGCTTTCCATGCGAATGAAAGACCAGGGTCAACCAGCAGGTGATGAGCCGAACCAAGGTTAATGAAGAACAGGTAGAGGATGAAGGCAAGGCGTGAGAACTTTTCATTGACCGGGCGAATGCCAACAGTCATCTGTGCGAGCGCGTACCAAATAGATACCATTGCAGCAAGATTGACCTGCTGTGCGGGGTGTCCGAAACCCCAGAAGAAATTGCGATAGATTCCAGGATCGTACGTTTTGAGAATACCCAGTGACCAGAAGAAAGCAGGCACAATTGCGGCAGCACCTTCAAGCAGGGTGTAGGTGGCGAGAATGGCGGCAGTCATCAAACCAAAAACCACTAATGGCAGGGAGCCTGAAAAACGCCCTTCCCGTTTGGCAACCACGATGTTAATGAAGAATGTAATGACTGCAATCAACGCGCCAACCGCAAACAGGATGTAGCTCAGGTAAAACAGTGGATGCGCCTTCATGGGGACATATGCCGAGAACATGACATTTGAATTGGGGTCGATCAAGACAACAGCGTTGGCCATCAAGCCACCAACGGTCATCATGATAAAGCCTGTCCAGGCAAGTTTTGGTGCAGCATGCCGCGCATTGAGCAAAATGGTGGAGCCAAAATGCAGCCCTGCCATCTCAAAGAAAACGATCCAGGCGATTAGCATGTCAATACCGTGCAGTGTCAACAGGCGGTAGAACCAGACAGCAGGAAGCAGGTGAATCGCTTGCCAGCGGGTCAGCGCGATCAGCAACGCTGCAATGCCGCCGAGGGCGAGGGTCACTACAGCCATCACCGCATTGGCGATGATAAGACGTTCGGTGTGCATATCCACTTTGAGGGTGGTTACGGGGCAGTCACGGTAATCGTCCTTTGCGCCTTTTGTCCATGCAGTTGTAGGGGCAAGTGATGCCATATTTATTTCTCCTATTTCACGATCACTTTACCAACCATCGTGTGATGGCCGACAAAGCAATATTCATTACAAACGATGGTGAATTCACCTGAACTGGTGGGTGTAATGGTTGCAACATAGTCATACCCGGGAATGACCTGGAGGTTGATGTTGACTGGCTGAAGAGAGAACCCGTGCTGTAAATCCAAGGAAGAGATATGCAGGCGGTATTCTTCTCCCTTTTCCAATTGCAGAATCGGATACCACTGCCAGGTGCTGGCGCGGATGTACACATCGCTGCCGGGAGGGGCGGCGACAATCGGGAAGCCGCTCGCTTCATCCTTGCCGACGGTGTACTGCTCCACAAAAGCATTAACCTTCGCCCCATAATCGGCGGGCGTGGTTCTGTAGGTTTCAGTGGGCACATTTTGCTTGCCATAGAAATACCAAAGCGGCATCATGACCGTAAGAAAGACGCACCAAACAAAGGCAACAGTGAGCCAGCTTTTTTCCATACGGCCCATGGGCTTCCACCAATTTTTTTCAGGCGCTAACATAATTCATTCTCCAATTTATTAATTTATGGGGCCAAAGGCACATTTAACAGATCAATAATCCCCCACACGTTGTAGATCAATGTGCTGATCAACAAGGACAAAATAAACAACAGCCAGATGTTGTCAAATATCTTTTGACCAGGATGTTGCTGTTCTTCCTTTTCTTTTTCGGACATGGCGATTCTCCTCATAAAAGATAGGTGCGAAAATTTTGAATTTCATCGTTCATATTACTTTAATTACCCCGATTAACGTATTTGTTATACGTAACAATTGGAATGAAAAAAGAGTGATTTTTCAATCACTCTTTTTTACAAAAGAATTAGTTCTTTTTTATTACAACAGCCCTTTGCTTTGCGCCAGTTTGGCAGCCTCTCTACGTGAGTTGACCCTAAGCTTGGAAAGGATATTGCGAATGTGAGTCTTGACTGTGTTCAGGCTGACAGTTAATTTTTCAGCCACATCCCTATCTGATGCGCCTTTGGCAACCAAAGACAGTACTTCCAATTCACGCTCAGTCAACGAGTTATCTTCATTTGGAAGATCAGTGCCACTTTTTTGATTCAAACTCATGCGCCGAAACTCGGCAAGAACCCGCCCTGCCAGCGACGGTGTGATGGCAGCTTCACCATTCAAGGCGCTATGCAACATTTCCACCATGATATGAGATCGAATATCCTTTAATAAATATCCCTGTGCGCCGCTTTTCAAGGCCTCGAATAATTTTTCATCATCATCGCGAACAGTAAGCACCACAATGGTCGTGTCGGGTAAAGATTGCTTGATCTGGCGCGTCGCTTCCAGCCCATCCATGGTAGACATTTGAATATCCATCAGGATCAGATCTGGCTTTAGTTCCTGCGCTTTGATCACCGCTTCAAGCCCATCATTCGCATTGCCTACGACTTCCATATCAGGTTGAGAACCGATAATTACAGCAAGCCCTTCACGAAACAAGGCATGATCGTCTACCAGCATAACGCGTATTTTCTTCATCTGAATTTTATTCCTTATTGCTCAAAGGGAACGATAGAATAATTTGTGTCCCCATTCCAGGTATGGATTTGACCTCAAGTTGTCCGTTAATTCGCAACGCTCTTGCTTTCATGATCTGCAAGCCAAAATGTCCATTCGGGCTGGGCTGAGAGGAGTCAAATCCATTTCCGTTGTCTGCAACCAGCAACTCATAAGTCTGATCTCTTTTAGTAAATTGCACAATGATCTGGGTTGGGTGAGCATAGGAAATTGCATTGGTTAACGCTTCACGCACTACATGAATAACCTGTTCGTTTACATGTGGGGGACAATTGCATGGAGACTCGGCTTCACAGCGCCACTCGATGATGGTGCTATGTTGGGCAGAAAACTCCTTTGCCACTTCCTGCAACTGACCACAAAGTTCAGAGTTGATCGGATTTTCGTCCATCAAACGATTAATGGCTTTGCGCACATTTCCTGTGGCCTTTTCGATGGTCTCGCGAGTCAATTTCAACCTTTCCAATGCCGCCTGATTCTTTCCGTTGGAGAGCAATTCAACAACTTGATCTGTCATCAAACCCAGATAACTAAATGTTTGCCCCAATCCATCATGCATATCTGCCGCAATACGGCGGCGTTCTTCAAGTGTGGCAATACGCTCTGCCTGTTCATACAAACGGGCATTTTCAAGGGCAATTGCGGCTGTATTTGCAAGTTTGGTGAGCAGATCGGTGGATTCATAGCCGAATCTTTGCGGGCTGGCACTACCAACGCATAATGCGCCAATGATCTGATCATTGCTTCGTAAAGGAGCTGCCATATGACTGCTGCGATATTTATCAGACAGGATAGAGCAGCCTTCACGGCAGGTATCAATACCGCAAACCACAGCCCTATTACTGTTAAGAATGGAATCTGTCAGGTCATGCTTTTTTATGATGGTCGTATCATCAACCGCTGCATCTGCATGCCCACTAAAGGTTTGAAGTTTAAGCAAAGGTTGGCTGGCATCCAATAAGCACAAAAATGAAACATCCCCATTCAAAAGTTCGCTTGTTTTTTTCGTTACCGAACTTAATACTTGCTGAATATCAAGACGTGAAGTGATTTCCTGGGTGACGACATTGAGCGCTTCCAATTCCCGCGTCCGCTGAGAAACCCGTTTCTCCAGCGTATCGTTCAGGTCAATCAACTCCCGCTGTGCAGATTTCAATCCAAGGCGCATCCCATCAAAAGATTGAGACAACTTCCGCATCTCTTCGGGACCATGCACCTGCACCGGTGTTTCCAAATCATTCCTGCCCAAATGCCCGGCAACCACTCCTAACTCAGCCAGCGGTTTGAGCACAGACTGACGTGTCACCCATGCCCCACCGGCAAGCAATACCAACGCAAAGAATAAAAAACCAAATTGAATGTTACGCAAAATATTTAACTTCGCTGTTGAGTCTGCCTCGTATAATTGCACAACTATATCCGCTTGCCGTGCAAGAATCGTAGATAGCTTTTCAAGTTCCTCAATGGCTGACGAGTAACCAATCTCACTCGCTGACATCCCCCCAACAACATCAATCGCCGCATGGAATTTCTCCCAGCTTTGGCGCACGTCGCGCAATTCATCCAATATTTCAGTGTTGCTCGTTTTAGGGATTGAGACATAATGATCTGGTATATAGAGAGTGACCCCGCCATGCTCAAGCGCCGTGAGCGTCCGCTCAAACGTATTCTCCGCATCCACCAGCATTTCACTCGCGGTCCCATTTCCCTGCTCTCCAACTGCAAACCGCACCATAAGTTGAACCAACATCCGCTGCCGCCCGGCAAGGTTGATGATTAGTGCATCATTCTGCTGAGTCTTTACGCCCCAAAACGTTGCACCTACCGACGTAAGCACAAGTAGAACGAATGCAAAAAATAAAGCACTCAACCTGCTTTGAAGACTCTTTAACATGTAAATCCTCTTTGGTACATCATTGTCTTGAAATTATACCCCCCAGGCTTGACGCATCGCCAACCCTGAAAATGGTACAAAAACACAGGGTAGAATAACCCCATGAAAGCATTTCCAAATCGTCTCCCCTTGCCTTTCCTCTTCCTTGCTATCCTTGGTTTGCTCGCTGCACTATGGGCAGGGCTTATGCGCCTCGGCTGGCAGTTACCTGCACTCACCCCATCGCTTGCCATGTTACATGGTCCTGTAATGATCTCTGGATTTTTAGGAACACTCATCACGTTGGAACGCGCGGAGGCGATGAATCAAAAATGGATGTACCTGTCCCCGCTTCTTTCTGGACTGGGTTGGCTGATCGCCACCATTTTGCCGAAACTCCACTTTGGCATGATCCTCCTAACGCTTGCCAGCCTCGGCGGAGTTGCCATTTTGGCAGAGATCGTCCGTCGTGAATTTGCATTGCATACTGTAACCATGTTCCTCGGCGCGGTTGCGTGGCTGACAGGAAATCTCTTGTGGACGTTCGGCTGGCAAATTTATCAAGTCGTCTTTTTCTGGATGGCGTTTCTCGTGCTGACCATTGCGGGCGAAAGACTTGAGCTAAGCCGCGTTCTGCGCCCTACACAAATGCAGCGGATGCTCTTCGGAGGCATCGTTGCTGTTTTTATAGCTGGCATCGTTCTCGCCCTGTTCAATCTGCAACTCGGCACACGCCTCAGTGGACTTGGGTTACTTCTGCTGCCACTTTGGTCACTGCGCAACGACATCGCCTGGCGCAACATTCGGCATAAACTTCCGCTCACACGTTATATTGCCTGGTGCCTCGCGCTCGGCTTTATCTGGCTCGGCTTCGGCGGTGGATTAAGCCTCGTGTTTGGCGCACAGGCGGCAGGTCCAAGATATGATGCGGCATTGCACGCAGTCTTCGTTGGCTTCGTCATCTCGATGATCTTCGGTCATGCACCCATCATTTTCCCTGCGATTCTTGGTGTGCCGATCAATTTTCAGCCCGCATTTTACATCCATCTGGGTTTGCTGCATGTTTCGCTTTTGCTGCGTGTCGTTGCAGATTATGCAAACCTGCACACCCTGCGCATGTGGGGCGGGCTGTTGAATGAGGCGGCAATTTTGCTGTTTATCGCCATGACGGTTTTATCCATTCGCAATAGTATATTGGCAAAAGCATAGCCCATGAAAAATGACATTCTTCTAAAACGCCTGCAAGATTTTGAATTCCTGCGCGGACTGGATCATGAAACCATTGAGGCACTTGCAAAGAGTGCAGTATGGAAGGTCTTCGCGCCTCATGGGGTTGTATTTTGGGAGGGCGATACCGAGTCAAATTTGTATTACCTGCAATATGGTTCGTTGAAAGCTCTGCGGACTGCGCCTGATGGACGGGAACAGGTGTTACGTTTTTTGGATGCGGGCGAGATCTTCAATGAGATCGGCGTGCTGGCGAAACGTCCCAACCCTGTGACGGCGGTGGCATTGGAAGAGTCGGGCATTTGGCTCATTCCGCGCCATGCGTTGGAAGAGGTGGTGATGAAATATCCGCAGACGGCGTTGCAGATCATCGGCAACATGGCAGATAAGATCATCGACCTGGTCACGTTGGCGGCGGATCTATCGTTGAAGACGGTTGAAGCGCGTTTTGCCAAATTGTTATTGGATTCAGCCGAGGGCGATGTGATCGAACGCCGCCGCTGGACGAATCAGACGGAGTTGGCGGCGCACTTGGGAACCGTGCCCGATGTACTCAGCCGCGTCATCCGCGAATTGACGAAGGCGGGGTTGATCGAGATGGATAAGCAGCACATCCGCATTCTGAACCGTGCGGGCCTGGCGGAGCGAGCCATGTTACAGGGAGATTAAAGTTTGGGTTGAAAAACCCGACAAAAGTCGGGGTATGAAGCGGGGACTTCCAGTAAAGTCAGACATATCAAAGGAGACGATATGTCTGAGACAAGTCAAATCTATTTTGCAGAAATAAAATCAAAAGCGGTCTTTGCGGCAGATGGGCCAAAGCCGCAGTTTTTAATTGACACGCCAAAGTTCAAGTCACTGGTCGTTGGGCTGGAGGCGGGCGGGCAAATTCCCGTTCACCCTGGCGAGGCGGCGATGTATCACTTTCTCGAAGGCGAAGGGCTGATGACGGTGGGTGATGAAACTTTTGCCATCAAACCCGGCGTGACGGTGGTGGTGCCAAGCGGCGCGAAACGTGGCATGAACGCAAAAACACGCGTGGTGTTTTTGGGCGCGAAGGGTGAACAATAATGAATGCTCCCAAATGCTATCATCCTGTTCAAGTGTCATTGCATTGGCTGGTTGTGCTTTTGGTGGTCGCCGCCTTTGTGATGGGCAAATCAATGAGCGGGCTGCCGAACGATGCGAACAAACTTGCGCCGTTGGCGTTGCACATGGGCGTGGGAATTTTTACACTGGTTGTGATCGTGACACGTTTCATCACACGCATGAAACTCCCCAAACCTGAGCATGTTACAGCGGGCAATGCTTTCTTCGATTGGATCGGTAAAGCGGTGCATTATGCCTTGTATCTGCTGGTCTTTCTGACTGCGGTCAGCGGCATGTCGCTTTCGATGCAGGCTGGGCTGGTGCCGATCGTTTTCGGCGGTTCAGGTTCCCCACTCCCCGCAGACTTCTTCGATTTCACGGCGCGAATGCTGCACGGCTTCATTGTGCCTGCTTTATTGCTGCTTGTCTTTTTACATGTCGGCGCGGCGCTCTATCATCAATTCATGCTCAAGGATAATCTTCTCGCGCGCATGTGGTACGGAAAATAAAAAAGGAAAAACTTTTGTGCACGGAAGTCACGGATTTCACGGACACCCATTTGAAAAGTAATAAAAAATCCGAGCACTTCCGTGTGATCCGTGTACAAAAAAAGGAAAATAAAATGCCAATCCCATATTTACTCACTACTTTGCTTTATACCTTCGTCGCTTTGCTTGCCGCGGCAGATGCTTCACTCGTCAGCATGAGTGTTTTCAGCGCCTTCCCTGCCTTGCGCTGGGTTCGTGTTCATTTCATTACATTGGGGATTCTCTCGCAGGTGGTATTCGGTCTGCTGCCATTGCTCACGGCTTCGCTTTCCAAAAAAGTACGCCCATCCATGCGTTGGGATATTTGGCTCACGATCAATGCGGGTTTGGTGGCGTTGGTGGCTGGCTTTGGCGGCATGAACCACCCGATGATCTTCACAGGCGGCACGCTCATCTTTATTGCTGCACTCTTGCTGATGCTTCAACTCTGGAGCATTCGTGGCGGCGATGCGCCAGTCAGCCTCAAGTTTTACATCACGGGTATTTTTTATCTGATGGTCGGTATCATCATCGGCACAGGCTTATTCCTCAACTGGAGCGGTGCGCTCTACATCAAAGTGCCGCTTGAAGCGCACATCCACGCCAACTCATGGGGCTTCATGTCACTGGTCTTTGCTGGTTTGCTCGTGGACTTTATCCCAATGGTCACAGGCAAACCGCTCGCCTCTAAAAATGCAACCGCGTATATTTTCTGGGGTATGACCCTCGGCGCGTTCGGGCTTGTCCTCGGCCCGTGGCTGGGCGGAAGTCTGCCTCCCACCGTGGCGGGTTTGGTCTTGCACATCTCTGCCACCGTCGTACTGCTCGTGTCGATGATCCGCACTCTGAAGCAAAGCGGAAACCTGAACAGCGCAGGCGGATGGCATCTCGTCTCTTCCTATATTTGGATTTTACTGCCCGTGATGATGGCGCCATTGCTGCTGCTCGGCATCCTTGAAGCGGGCCCTATCGAATCAACCGCGCCTCAAGCCTTAATTTATGGCTGGGTGCTGCAATTTGGCATTGCCCTCATCCCATACATTGCCCGCCGCTTCTTCCTGAAAGATGAGAAGCCGCAGTTGGGCGGATGTTGGGCCAGTCTTGCGCTGGCGAACCTTGGCAGTGTCCTCGTTTGGGTCAGCATCTTCAGCGGAACTGCCGAGGGAATTGTCTATGGCATTGCGTTTGTGTTCTACACGCTGGCGCTGATCCATCCGCTCAGGGAACTGGCAGAGATCGCGCGTGATGGGTTGAAGAGATACGACTTGGTATAGTCGATGGTTGCGGGTCACCTTGATTTCAAGGTGACCCGCTTTTCCATAATATATATCTCCATATTCCTGTTTCAGGTCGCTTCTGTCGTAACGCCGAATATCCAGCACCAACTGCGCGCTAGGCTAAGATGCGATGAACACAACGGGTATGGGAATTGCAAACCGCATCAGAAAGAAAGCCACACCATAAACCAAAAAGATGATCTCGCAGTTCGGTTCGGAAATTTCCGAACCAGAAGACAAACAAGGATTATTGAATGGTTTGGTCCAAAGGATTAAAACAAAAGGTTATAAATATCCAACGTATCAGGGGAATTTGAAATGTTTTCATGTCTGACTTGATTCGAATTGTACTCGCCGTGACTACCATTTGCCTGCACTCGGTTTTGGGAGACTACATCAGATGATCAGGTTATTGATTCAGACTTTGACCTCCAATCTATTCTGCCCATTCTTGCCGGTTTCGGTAGAGTTGCAATTCGGACTGAGCTGGCTTTCTGCAAATTTACCCTCCATATCGTTAGCATGCTTCTTGTGCTAATGGCGTGATTCACAGGCAGTTTGCTCTTTTTGCTGATCGGGATAAGCTTAAATGTCGTACTGTTCCTTTTTTGCTCTCTAGGTGTAAGTAGTGAGGTTGGTTGAAGAAATAAGAAAATGGCCCTCAACTTGAGCTTCCAATCCGAATAAACTTTGTTTGGTGTATATTTAATGTGTAACCGTTGGGAAAGGACACAACTTATGGACGATCGAAAAAAAAACAGGGTTCAATTGATCGAAGAATTGGACACGCTTCGTCAAATTGTCGCATTGAAAACTGATAGAGCACTGATGGAGACGCTTCATTCCAGCCTTGTGTCTACGGCGATGGACGCCATCATTCTGGTGGATTCTCAACAGAGAATTTTGGAATTCAACACGGCTGCAGAAACAATCTTTGGTTTCAGCCAATCGGATGTTGTCGGGCAGCCGCTTGGCATGCTTATGCCCGGACGATTTCGGGAAAGTCATCAACGGCATATTCAACGCTTTAGTGAAACCGGTGTAACTTCTCGAACCATGCGGTCGTTGGGCATACTTACAGGGTTGCGGGCAAGTGGCGAGGAATTTCAAATGGAAACCTCGATTTCGCATATTTACATTGGTGGGAAAGATTACTATTCTGCCATCCTGCGGGACATCAGCGGACGTATCAGCCTTGAAAACCTAATCATTCGCCAGTACGACTCGTTGAATACCCTCCATCTGATCACTCTGGATCTTTTGAATCGTAGGGATATCAAGGACCTGTTACAGTTCATTGTGGATCAGGCAGTTAAATTACTAGAGGTGAGTTATTGTGAGATTCTGTTGCCGGATAAGGAGGAATTGGTAGCCAAGGCGTTTACCCGTAATAATCCGTTCCTTTCCGGCAATCGTTTCACCCGTAGTTCGGGACCATTGAGCTGGCAAGCCTTCGATTCTGGGTTACCGGCCATTTTGGAGGATTATTCCACCTGGCCCCAGCGCAACAGAATTTATGAGGGGGAAGTGTTTCATGCTGCAGCCGCCATTCCCATTTTGATCGCAGGAAAATGCCTTGGAGTGCTGGGATTGACACGCGACCGGCCTGGTTATACTTTCCATGAGGAGCATATACTTACTGCCACACGTTTGGCGGCAAGTATCGCCTTGGCTATGGAAAATTCACGGCTCTATCAGGAAGTGAATCGACTGGCAACGACCGATGAGTTAACCGGGACGCATAATCGCCGAAGTGTGCTGGAGATCGGAGAACGCGAATATCAGCGTTGCCTTCGGTTTGAGAGCCCCTTGTGCGTTGCCATGGTCGACGTGGATCATTTCAAACATGTAAATGATGCCTGGGGACATGCCACAGGAGATCTTGTTTTACGTACTATTTCCGAGGAGGTGTCAAAACAGATCCGTAAAACAGATACAGTCGGTCGATATGCGGAAGAAGAACTATCGGAAAATGTCGTAGGTCGCTTCGGTGGGGAGGAGTTTGTCATCCTTTTTCCTGAAACCGCGCTGGAGGGGGCCGTGGTTGTGGCAGAGCGGATCCGCGCTGCGATTGAAAAAATTAATTTTACTGGCGAGGATTCACTGGAGTTTCGTGTCACTGCCAGTTTGGGAGTTGCTCTGCTAAACCCTAAATCAGATTCTCTGTTGGATTTAATCAATCATGCCGACCATGCGCTTTATGAAGCAAAGGAAGCGGGGCGGAATCGTGTTTGTGTTTTTGCCTAAAAATCTATTCCTGAATTGAAGAACCACCAGTCGATATAGATTTTATGGAATTTTGTGGGGTGACTGTTTGCGCAGAAAGTTGTTACATTCATCCCTTACATCACCTGTCGGACAATCTAAAATTCTTTCCCGGCATGAAATTCAGGATTCTTTCTCTATCCGACCTACCCGCACCCATTCTGTATTCTTCAATGACCGCCTTAGGCGGGGCCATTCCTGGCACATCAAATTATGAAGTGTCAATTCAGGATCGGACTTCTTTGTGCATCCGGCATTTCGTTGCTGGATGTTTTTTTAACTTTACCCGTTCCAATTCAAGGATTAAGCATGAAATCGAAAACTCCCTATACCCTCTCCATCCTCATTGCTGTTTTCGCGACAATCGCATCCGCTGGTGGATTGCTTTTACCCGGTCTGTACCGTGACAACATGTTCGTCACCTCTGCGTGGATGGGGAACGATGTCATCACCCTGTTCCTGGCTGTGCCGATCCTGGTCATGGCAATGATATTTTCCAAACACGGCTCGCTCAAGGCGCAATTGGTCTGGATGGGCACGCTGGATTACATGCTCTACAATTATGCATTCTATCTCTTTGGTTCAGCGTTCAATTGGTTCTTTTTACTCTATGTTGCCCTTCTGGGACTTTCGATCTTTGCACTGATCTTCGGGTTGATCCATCTCGACTTGAATGAGATCAATCGGCATGTCCACGAACGAATGCCTGTTGGGTGGATCGCAGCCTATATGTTATTCGTAGCCACGGGTCTGTCCCTGATCTATATTACACAGTCCATCGGGTTTATTTTCACCGGCGATGTTCCAGCAATTGTTACCAACACAGGTCACCCCACCAATGTTGTTTTTGCACTCGATCTGACCCTGCTTGTTCCCTTCCTGATTCTGGGCGCAATTTTGTTGTTAAGGCGCAAGCCCTGGGGATTCGTACTGGCAGGAATATTAACGATCAAGGGACCTTTATACACAATCGTGTTGACTGCTGGCTCGCTTTGGGCGGCGAATGCGGGTGTGCCGGACGTGGCAGGTCAAGTGCCACTGTGGGTCGTACTTACCGTGCTGGGTTTGATGGCCTGCGGGCTTTTCTATCGAAACCTGCATCAGTAAGGAAGGATAAATCATGTCAGGCATCGGTCATCTTGCAGCGGGTTTTGCCGCAAAACCAGTTGAACTCAAAATACCGCTATGGGTCTTGCTGGTTGCCAGCGAAACAAACGACATTCTATATTTCCTGTTTGCGTTCATTGGGCTTGAGCATAAAGCGGTGATGACAATGGATTTCAACCAGGGTGTCAAATATTTGACACCCGCTTTGAATCCCTGGTCGCATGGTTTGTTTATGTCCGTGGTCTGGTCGCTGACAATTGCGTTGATGGGCTTTCTTTTTTACAAAGACCGTCGCAGCGGCATCCTCCTTGGGCTGGTGGTTTTCAGCCACTGGCTGCTCGACTTCCTGATGCACTCCAACCTGCCATTGTTCTTCAAAGGTTCACCACTGGTTGGACTCGGCATGGAAAATTCAGGTATTGGTTTGCTTTTCATGACCATTTTCGATCTTGTGATTCTTACCGCAGCCATCCTTTTTTACTACCGCACAAAAAAACGAACAGACCTGTCTGTTCGACCATAAAAGGACATGGAACATGAATAATAAAATCCTTGTAACCTATGCCAGTCGTTTTGGCTCCACCGAAGGTGTCGCAAAAAGTATCGGTAAAACCCTTGCTGAAAATGGCGCGAAGGTGGATGTGTTGCCGATGCGCGACGTCAAAGACTTGTCCCCGTATGATGCGGTGGTGGCGGGAAGCGCGGTCAATGGCGGAGCGTGGCTGCCCGAAGCCATGCAGTTTGTACCGGACATCAAGCCGAGTTGAAGCACAAGCCGTTTGCAGCATTTTTAGTTTGTATGACACTGACCATGAAGAACGGCGAGCAATATCGCAGTCATGTGTCCTCATGGCTGGATCCTGTCCGCGCGCTGGTGAGACCCGTAAGTGAAGGTTTGTTCGCAGGTGGGTTGGACATCCACAAAATTCCCTCGTTCAGCGACCGCCTGAAATTCCGATTGAGCGTCCTGTTCGGTGTTTGGAAGGAAGGCGACCATCGCAATTGGAATGCCATCCGTCAGTGGGCAATGGAATTGAATCCGTTGTTGACAAAATGATAAGGGAATCACAAACGCCTTGAATTCAAACGAGATGGAAAGGATGCATATGCAATCTAGCCGAGTTTTGTTCGAAACCATCATTGTCACCATCATCACCCTGATGGGTATGTTGTTCATTCCGTCCGCAAAACTCCTTTTTGCTCTGCTCCCGGTGGCATACCTGCTCATCGAACACCGCCTCCGCAAACGGACGTGGGGCGATTTGGGCTTCAAGGGTCGAACCATTTGGGCGGATTTACGCGCAAACTGGATTTTGTTCGTGTTCATGGGGTTCGTAATCCAACCAGCCACAGCGCTATGGGCAAAAACATATTTTCCTGAATTCCTGGCGCACGTCCAGGCGCGGCTTCCTTTCGAGAATGGGCTGGGCTGGGGAATCCTCCTGCCGTTGCTCGCGATTTCACTGATCGGCGAGGAGATGACATATCGCACGCTGATCCAGGGGCGGCTGGCTCAGTTCATTGGAACGCCGGCGGGAATTGGCGTGGCTTCGCTTCTGTTTGGGTTGGCGCACTTTGCGCCGGGACCGGGAATCGTCGTGTTGACCGATGTCGGTCTGATCGTTGTTTCCTCCCTTTTTTATGGCGTGTTGTTTGCCCGCCGCAACAACCTGTGGGTCGTCTGGCTGGCTCACCTGTTGGGCGATATTTTTGGGTTGATCATTTTGGCTTCGGTCTGACGATGATGCGTATCACCATCTTCGGCGCAGGTTCCCAGGGCGACATCCAACCCTGCCTGAGATTAGGGAAAGGCCTGCAAGGCGCGGGTTTTCAGGTGCTTTTGGCGGCTCCGCAGAATTTTGCTGACCTGATCAGGGAACAAGGTGTGCCATTTCACTCCTTGCGTGGCGATGTGCAAAAGATCATGGCGGGCGAGACGGGGCAAGCCTTCATGGAAAAAGGCAGTGCCAATCCGCTGAGATCGATCCGCGACATGCGCGACATGGTTGGGCAGGTTGCCATTCAAATGGCGGAGGGTTTACTGGAAGCGTGCCGCGATGCTGACGCGCTTATTACGCTGGCGGTCTTTGCCCCGTTTGGAAAAACGATTGCCGAGATCTGCGATATCCCGCTCATCCTTGTCGAGCCGACGCCCGTGCTCCCGACGCGCAACTTTCCCGCCCCAGGATGGATCGTGCAAAAGGATCTGGGCGGGATACACAATCGATTATCAGGCTTTGCCATGCTGAACGTCATCTGGCAATGGTATCGCCCCTTTGTGAACGAATTTCGAGAGCGCTTTGGCTTGCGGCGGATGAACGCTTCCGGCTTTCATCGCATTCTGGCATCCACTATTTTATTGAGCGCCTACAGCCCGAACGTGATTCCCCGTCCGCGCGATTGGTCGGATACCGTCCATATCACAGGATATTGGTTTCAAGATTCGCAATCCTTCTGGCAGCCTTCTGTTGAGTTGGAAAATTTTCTCGCGCAAGGGGAACCGCCTGTGTATGTCGGGTTTGGCAGTATGGCAGGGCGCGACCCCGAACGTCTTACCGCGCTTGTGCTTGAAGCGTTGTCGAAGAGCGGTCAACGCGGCGTGCTTGCGACAGGCTGGGGCGGCTTGAACGCCACGAACGCGTCAAAGCATGTGTTTATGTTGGACTCTGCACCGCACGACTGGCTTTTCCCACGCATGTCGGCAATTGTGCATCACGGCGGCGCAGGGACGACCGCCGAAGGTTTGCGGGCAGGTGCGCCGACGGTGATCGTTCCGTTTATCGTGGACCAACGCTTTTGGGGAGAGCGGTTGCATGACATAGGCGTTGGGGTGAAGCCGATTCCAGCCAAAGGGTTGACGGCAGATAAATTGGCAGAATCAATTCACCGGGCGACAAGCGCAGCGCAGATCAGGCAAAGAGCCGAGTCGCTTGGGAGGATGATCCGCTCGGAGGATGGCATCGGCAATGCGGTGAAAATCGTCACGCAGTATTTGGGAGCATGATATGAGCGACAAGAGTTATCAACTCGTCCCCTTTCCCAAAATCCGCCGCTTGATGGTGGATGGCGGATACATGGCGCGCCAGAAGCATTTGATCCACGGCTTGGTGGAAATGGACGTCACTCACGCCCGTCGGATGATCCACGAACACAAGGCGCGGACAGGACAGGTGTTATCGTTCACCGCTTTCATCGCCGCGTGCCTTGGACAGGTTGTGGATAGGAACAAGCACATGCAAGCCGTACGCACCTGGCGGGAAAAACTGGCGCTCTTCGATGACGTGGATGTGAACACGATGTTTGAGGTCGAAGTCGATGGTCGCAAGATCATCCGCCCGCACATCATTCGGGCGGTCAATAGAAAGACCCTGCGCGAAATCCATGACGAGATCAGAGCCTTTCAAAGCGATCACGAGCATGGACGGGAAGCGAAGTTTATTGACAGTTTCGTTCTTCTGCCTGCCTTCATCCGCAGATTCTTTTTGGGGATTCTATTCAAGAACCCGCAGATGTTGAAGGAAATGAACGGCACAGTCTCTTTGACCGCTGTGGGCATGTTCGGTAACGGCGGCGGTTGGGGAATCCCCGTTTCCAATCACACGCTTCAGATCACGTTGGGCGGCATGGCAGAGAAGCCTGTGCTGAATAACGGTCAACTGGAAAACCACGAGTTCCTGTGTATGACCATCACAATCGACCATGACATTGTCGACGGTGCTCCCGCAGCCCGCTTCATCCAAAGGTTGAAGGAAATGGTCGAGAGCGGCTATGGCATCGAAGAGTTCATCGAGAGAGCAGAGACAAAATGAATATCGAGATCATCAAACAACTGCAGGAAAAACCTGAGCCCTTCACCCCCGGCGAACCGCTCTTTTGGGATGACCCGCATATTTCGGCGCAGATGTTGAAATGGCATCTCAATCCGGAAAATGACGTTGCCAGCCGCCGACCGGAAACGATTCAAAAATCGGTGAGTTGGCTGATCGCATCCCTCGAACTTCGGGCTGGTGACTCCATTCTGGACCTGGGTTGCGGTCCTGGGCTTTATTCAGCCCGTCTGGCGGAACGGGGCTTGCGCGTCACGGGTGTGGACTATTCCCGCCGTTCGATTGATTATGCAACAGAATTTGCCCGACAGAACAATCTGGATATTCGTTACCGCTATCAGGATTACCTGACCATCGAAGATGAAAATCAATACGATGCCGCCCTTTTGATCTATGGCGATTTCTGTCCGCTCTCGCCTGAACAACGCGAAAGGCTGCTTGCCAATGTTCACCGCGCCCTCAAACCCGGCGGATACTTTGTCCTTGATGTAACCACACCCACCCATCGTAAAAAACATGGCAATCGCAATGGATGGTACGCAGTTGAGACAGGATTCTGGAAGCCAGGTCCGCACCTGGTTTTGGAGGAAGGTTACGACTATCCCGAACGATCCATCTTTCTGGATCAAGCCATCGTGATCGAGGAAGGCGGCAACGTTTCGGTTTATCGCAATTGGTTTCAGGATTTCACACGCGAAACGATCACAAGCGAGTTGGAGGTTGGCGGCTTTACGGTGGAAAGCGTCTGGAACGATCTCACTGGGACCCCCTTCTCAGAAGATACCGAGTGGATTGGTATTGTCGCGCGAAAAAATTAACGAACAGGATGAGCAACACTGTGGCGCGAGCTGTAAATGTTCCCCGAAAGATTACCTTGACCTACATTCGTTAGATCTACCTGGGCGCATCACTGGCAATCCTGATCGCGATTGTCATTCGTTTTCTGGAGTAAATCTGCTGAAGAAGGAAAATACAAATGTCTGATCTTAATCAAAATGAACGTCAATGGAAAAGTGTCCATATCTTTGGTGGTATTGCCACCATCATTGCATTAATCGGGATTGTGCTGGATGTAATCTTTGGTTCTGTGACGGGTGGCAATTTATCCGCTCTGCCACAAACAGCCGTTGACAGATTTGCACAATTTCAAATAAATCCCTTACTTGGTCTCTACAATCTCGACCTGTTGAACATCATCAATCAAATGATTTTTATTCCCGCTTATTTTGCGCTTTTTGCCGCCCATCGCAAGACAAATATTGCGTATGCCTTGCTTGCCTTGATCATTTTTCTGGTAGGGACGACAATTTTTGTCACAACAAATACTGCCCTGCCCATGCTTGAACTAAGTCATAAATACGCCGCCGCAACAACAGAGTCCCAAAAAACTTTACTTGCCGCCGCAGGTGAAGCCATGCTTGCAAGGGGTACACATGGTAGTTTAGGAGTATTTATAGGCTTTCTATTGCCAAACATCGCAGGTCTGATCATGTCATTCACCATGTTAACAGGGAAGGTTTTTAGCAAAGCTACTTCGTACTTGGGGATTGCTGGTAGTACCTTAATCCTACTCTATATTATTTTGGTGACTTTTGCACCCAACATAAAAGATACAGCAACAGCCTTTGCCATGCCAGGCGGATTATTATCTATGGCTTGGATGGTCATGTTCACCATCCGACTGTTCCGTTTGGGAAATTCCAGGGATGGCGTCTAGCCACCTGTTCATGAAGAGAGAAAATGAAAATCCTATATATCCTTGCTGCTATCTTCGCAGCCTTTATTCTCATCGGCTGGATCGGATTGAACATACAACCCAAATCCTTTTCTATGCCCACACTTCAAAAAACGGACCCGAAAACTGTTTCACTTCCAGGCGGCTTGCCTGCACCCGTTGAGCGCTTTTATCGCACTGTGTATGGTGACCAGATTCCCGTAATCGAGACTGCCGTGTTCATCGGGCGCGGAAAGATTCGTCCATTCGGTGTCTGGCTTCCGGCGCGCTTCGTCTTTGTCCATAATGCTGGAAAAGATTATCGCCACTACATCGAAGCCACCTTTTTGGGACTGCCTTTCCTAAAGGTAAACGAAGGCTATCTGGAAGGCGAAAGTTTCTTTGAGAGCCCAATGGGTACATTTCATGATGACCCAAACACCAACCAAGGCGCGAATCTGGCGGTCTGGGCGGAGGCGGGATGGTTCCCTTCAATCTGGCTGACCGATTCCCGGGTCCGCTGGCAGGCGGTGGATGAGAACACCGCTTTGTTGTTCGTGCCGTTCGAAGATCAAGTCGAGAACTTCGTCGTGCGTTTCAATCCACAAACCGGTTTGATCGACACAATGGAAGCCATGCGCTACCGCGAAGCTGGCGAGGGCAAATCCAAGATCTTGTGGATCACGCGTAATGAACCAGGGAATACTCTGCCGGATATGAAGATCAGCGCGGTCAGCTCCGCCACCTGGCTGGATCAGGGCAGTCCCTGGGCATATTTTTCACTTGAAGAAACAGTTTACAACGTGGATGTCAGCGAATATATTCGCGCTCGAGGACAGTGAGTATTCAAAAAGAAAAGAGGAACGATGGCAACTACACAAGTTTCCGACAACGGCTCTGAACATACAATTTCCCACCAGGTTGGATTCTATACGGCGATCTTCACTGTGTTCATGACGGTGGTCACCTTCGGCTTTGCGATCACCGCCATTCCCATCTCCGGAGCAAACTGCGGCGATCTCTGCATCGAGTATCCGTACTTGAACACCCTGTCGCAATTTCCGAAGGACTATCTCTGGATGCCGCTTGCGATCATCCTAACCCTATCCTATCTGGTGCTGATGGTTTCCATTCATGTGTACGCCTCCAGCCAAAGGAAGATCTTCAGCCAGATCGGATTGTCCTTTGCGCTCCTGGCGACAATGGTTCTGGTGGGCGATTATTTTGTGCAGTTCTCGGTCGTCCCGATCAGCCTGATGAGCGGGGAAACGGAAGGGATCACCTTGTTGACCCAATACAACGCACACGGGGTCTTCATTGTTATGGAGGAATTGGGCTATCTGTTGATGAGTCTCTCTTTCCTGTTCATGGCGCCTGTGTTTGTCAACAAGAACCGTCTGGAAGTTGCTGTCCGCTGGGTATTTGTCATCAGTTTCCTTTTGACCATGTTTGCCTTGACCCTGATCTCGATCAATTATGGGCTAGATCGACAGGATCGCTTTGAAGTCGCGGTCATTTCCATTGATTGGCTGGTGTTGATCATCAATAGTGTCCTGTTGAGTATTGTATTCAAACGTCAACTGAATGAAAAGCAAATTGCATGATCGGCTGCCGCAGATCTTTCAATCGGAACATCAACTAAAATTAATTGACCATTTTATTGGCTTTCTACTTAATGTATTGGCAAAGGATGTAGTGTTGGATTCGGCAGAAAATGTAACGGTGATCCAGATATCAGACCTGGATTGGACAGTTGTGCGTTATCCGCGTCTAGTGAATGGTGACCATACACGTAAATATCAGGTTGGGTATGTCAGCAAAGATTCAGGCACACAACTTTCTCGTGTGGATGGTGCGGACTTTGTCTTGAAGGAATTGGTTGAAAAGTAATGGCTGAAAAAATTACCGTTGGTTGGTAATTGATTTTCTATGTAGTGCAATTACGCCCTCCAATTTTGGAGGGCGTAATCTTTTTGTACGCGCGAGCCATATCACCGCATCCTAAAACTGGCACGCACTATCGCAGACATGTCGGGCAGTGAAGAGATACGATCGCTGCATCTGGCGGAGGCGTTGTAGCGTTGTAGTACTACCTGAAGTTGATGATGGGGTAAAGAAAAAAGACCGCTGCTATTATGAACTAAACCTCTAAAGCGAGACACGAATAGAAAGCACCTCATTCTAAAGGCATTTTGTTATCTTATTGTCACACTCGCTGAGTTTCGTTTCCTCCTCTGGGTCATCAGTAGGACAACCAGAACCGCCATGTAACTAATGTAAGCGCCGACTTCCGTCAGAGATGGATTGCCGTTATACCCGACCAGCGCTTTGAGAAGCAACCCCATCTCACTCTTATCGCTCAGAATTCCGTTGAAGTCCCAGACATGCTCGATCACCGAAGGGATAACGCCTGATTCATTAAATTCGTGAACTCCTAACCCAACCAGACCCGCCGCAAAAATAATCAGAAGGATATTGGTTACACCAAAGAAATTACGCAGGCTGAGTCTCATTGTTGATGTAAACAATATCCATCCCAAAACTCCTGCACTAATCAATCCAAGCAATGCGCCCGTTATCGTCTGCAACGGACTGGATGTCAACCTTGCGGCGAGCAGGAATAACGCCAACTCGATACCTTCGCGGAACACAGCTAGAAATGCCAGCGCGAACAAGGCTTGCTTACTTGTGTATCACCGAAGCCCATCCTAGTTTATGGCATTGCGGACACTTGACGTACCTACGAAAAATGATGTGAGGTCCCAGGTAGACTGACCAACTCGTTGGCTGGAACTCAGCGTGGCAATGGGGACATTTATAACCGTAGTTTTTCCGTTGCCAAAAGAATAAACGGAAGATTATCCAGGCTATTATGACCATGAAAACTAAATAATACTCATTCATTTGTATTTCTCCTTTATATTTCAACTGTTGCAAATTAAAACCAAATTTCCAACAACCTGATAAAGATTTAACTTCGATTGGTCATTTTTTCTCTCCTTGTTCTTTGTGGTTAATTCCTACTGTGATAACCACATTGCCCTTTTTGTGGCCTTGCTCGACATAGCGGTGCGCCTCGTGTATCTGTTCCAACAGATAGCACCTGTCTATGACCGGTTTTAGCTTCCCATCCTCAATCAACTCGGTGAGGAAGACAAGGTCCTTGATCTTTTCACTTGCTGGCCTCAAACCCGCAGCCACAAACTTTACCTTTTTGCTGCCGCTCTTTGCAGTCCATAACGCTTGAAGCATCATTACCGGAGTAGGGACCGTAGCAAGATAGATGCCTTCATCCGTCAGCGAGCCTTTGCACTCTGAAAATGAACGCTTGCCGACCGTGTCAAAAATAATGTTATAGGTCTTGCCGTTTTCGGTAAAATCCTCCTGGGTGTAATCAATGACCTGATTGGCTCCCAAAGATTTGACCCATTCCAAATTCGCAGTACTACATACCCCGGTGACCTTCGCTCCATAGTATCTGGCAAGTTGCACCGCTGCCGCGCCAACCGAGCCGGAAGCCCCATAGATCAGCACGGTTTGTCCGCTCTGGATTTGGCCTTTGTCTCGAAGAAAAGGCAGTGCGGTTAATGCCCCATTCGGGATGCTTGCAGCTTCTTCATAGCTCAGATTGACCGGCTTGATAGCCAATGCCCCGTTTTCCGGCATACATTTGTATTCAGCATACGCGCCAAACATGTCGAAGCCAAATACCTGGTCGCCGGGTTTGAATCGGGTCACATCTCTGCCGATAGATTCAATTTCCCCAGCCAACTCTTGCCCCAGGATCGGATTTCTGGGTTTCAGGAATCCATTAAAACCTGGGGAAGCCCTCATGTCTGGGTCTTCTTTTACGACGGTTGTCGCAGATATCTTGATTAGGACTTCATTATCTTTAGGCGTGGGTTTTTCCACCTCTTGAAGATGAAGAACCTCGGGCAAGCCAAATTTTGTGTATATAACTGCTTTCATAAAGGTTCCTCCAAAGTTATTACCACATTTCCCTTTTTGTGTCCTTTTTCGACATACCGGTGAGCTTCAGCGATCTGTACTAATGGATAGCGTCTATCAATGACCGTCTTTATCTTTCCCGCCTCAATAAGTTCTTTGAGCAAGATCAGATATTCGTCCTTTTCGCTTGTCGGGGATTTGACGGTTAGATATATTCCTTTTTTCTTCAGGGAGCTTTTACTGCGTGAAGACGAAATCTTGCCCACTGCGTCAAAAATAACATCATAGCTCTCATCGCTCCGGGTGAAATCCTCTTGGGTGTAATCAATTACTTTATCGGCTCCTAGAGAGCGTATCAATTCTAAATTCGAAGTACTGCACACTCCGGTTACTTCTGCCCCAAAGTGGTGCTTGGCAATCTGCACCGCAAAAGTACCTACACTTCCAGAAGCGCCATAGATAAGGACTTTTTGTCCCCTCTGGATATTTGCTTTTCCAAGAAGA
Source organism: Candidatus Villigracilis affinis (assembly GCF_016705895.1). NCBI lineage: Bacteria > Bacillati > Chloroflexota > Anaerolineae > Anaerolineales > Candidatus Villigracilaceae > Candidatus Villigracilis > Candidatus Villigracilis affinis. Next base: position 61,849 of record NZ_JADJKT010000006.1, read on the forward strand.
TATAACGCTGCCATACCTCCGATAGGAGCGGCGGCGGCTTCCTCATAGGTCATATTCGCAGGTTTCTTGGCTACTACTCCTTGCTTCCATTCCTCAGGCAGACATACATACTCGGCATAAGCACCGGCCTCCAACCCAGTGGTAGTTCCAAAAACCTGGTCACCCTTCTTAACCAGTTTTACATCTTTGCCCACAGCTTCAACTTCACCGGATACCTCATACCCCAGTATGTTATTTTTGGGTTTTGTGAGACCAAACACCATTCGCACCGCGAGGGTAAAAAATCTGGAATCTGGGTGTTTGCCAGTTCGAGCCCACAACACCCCTGATGATACTGTTGTCGCATATACTTTCACCAGTATTTCATTGTCCTTGGGCGCAGGTTTCTCTACCTCTGTTAGCTGAAGGACATCAGGTGGTCCGTATTTTGTGTATACAATCGCTTTCATGAGTATTCCTCCTGGATTACTTTTCAAAATTGGAGAGGTTGACTCTCACCCTCTCTGATACTCTTGTTTGCTGTTGAAACTTGAAGTCTAGATGTTTGTTGTGCTGTGGCGCGACATGAACGCATCTGTTTTTTGCGCCACCGTGCTTGGGTTGCTGCGCAGCATGGCGATCCCCAGCCAGACGAACCAGATGATCTGACCCAGGCCGAACACAGCAACTAAAGCGTTCAGCGCTGGGATGATCGTGATGATGCCCACCGCGCCGACCAACACGCCGAGGATGTTCAGCCCCTTGGGAAGCCCGCCTGTCCGCATCGCCGCCAGGCTGACCAACAGCGTCAAAGGTCCGCCGAGGATTTCGCCATTGGCGTTGCCCAGCCCGTTTGTGATGGCCTCAATCGCCTGAAAGGTCAACGCAGCCTGGGTCGGGTCTTTGGCGTAGAGCGCGACGATAGTAGCGAGTCCCGCATTTGCGGCCATGCCGCTGGCAATGAGCGAGCCAGCCCAGATGATTCCGATCGCAGTAGCCACCTGCATGAGCGCCGGTGCGCCGGACTTCAAGCGGTCATACAACGCCAGCGACAGGATGATCAGCGCAAAGCCAAAGAACACGTACATGAGCAGGTTGGTCGAGAAGATGACCGTCTGTTTTTCGATGTTCATGGCGAGCTTTTGAGCCGGGTCGGTGATACTGAGAACATCCAAGATGACGATAAAGATAACGATTCCGATCGAGTGGGCGGCTGCCATATACAGGGCGGCGAAACCGCCTAATTTCTGCAAGGTTTTCATGTTTTTCTCCTTTTTTGAACGATATGGATGAGTTTTACTATTTGACATCTGGTGCATTTGCAGGACTAAACATCAGGGTTAGTCCATTTCCATGCAAACCAAACAATGAGTAACATACACACAACTTCTATAGTTGCTATGAATATGTAATGAGGGAGATAGTGTTCCACCACCAACAACATACACAATAGTAAATACACTTGCGATGATGTTTGTCCAACGATTCACCTTAAACTTCAATACTCGAGAGAGTAAAATCATGGCAATCGGAATTTCCAACATTATTGCGCCGCCCAGCATAAGCTGGGGAATCGTGGTGCCGGTGCTGACTGAGGTTTTCGCCACTTCCTCTAGGGCCCCAGGGATAAATAATCCCAGAATATCCGCAAAAGCCATATTAATCATGACAACGATCCATAATGTTGAGAGCAGAACTTTCGTATCCATCTTTTCTGCGGTCTTTTTGATTGAGTTCATTTTTATTACTCCTTTTTTTGAATGCTATCGATGAGTTTTACTATTTGACATCGGTCCGCTCACGCGTCTGCCGGGCTAACCTTCAGGGTAGTTAGTCCACTTCCAAGCGTACCAAACAACCAGTAAGGCACACACAAGTTGGCCTGTGGCCCAAACTATCTCATATCCAGGGAGTCGCGATACGAAAGTTGAAACCCAAAAAGCAAGAATAATCAATGCATAGAATATGCCCATGATGCGGTTTGCCCAACGACTCACGGGAGCCTTCAACATCAGGGTCAAGACACTCATAAAAATGTGACCCACTATCACCACCGCGAACACCGACAAGAATTCGGGATTTGCTCCGAGGGGTCCGGTAGCCGCAGATAAGCGGTACGTATCTCCATTTACACTACTTAACATTCCAGCCACCCAAAGCACTGCTAGGATTATCCTCACATCTAGCAGATTTCTTGCAAATGCTTGGTTTGTCCATGGGTACAAGCTTCGCGATTTTTGTCGTATTCATTTTTATCTCCTTTTTTGAACGATATGGATGGGTTTCATTAATTTGGACTTGAATAAAATTGCGGTCGCCACCCGGTTAGCGGGGGTTGAAATGGGCTGGGAATGTTATCAAAGGCAAACCTCCTTTCCAAGTAGCTTATATCCATTTACTATTTGACGTCTGACCGCTCACGCGTCCGCCTGGCCTGTCCCGAATGTAGTTGAGGGGCCGTGTTTGTGAGGACTGACCGAAACCAACGGCAAACCTAAATCACGCACTTTTTTGAGCAAGCCATGCAACGCGGCCTGGTCAATCACCGGACCAGTTAAAAGCGTGTCGCCGTCCTCTTCCAGCGTGATGGTCAGGCCCTCAAACTGGTTGGCCCAGCGGGCATCCAGGTGTCCCCTGACGCGGATTTCGTAAAGTTCAGGCTCGGGATGAGCTTTTATTGGTGTGGGTGTTTCACTCATTCTGTGCCTCTTGAGCGGATGGATTTCAAAAGCGCTGGCTTCGTTCTTTGCTTCGACCCAAGGATACAAGAGAATGTGGTGAGACGTCATCACATCATGTGGTGATTGAGGTGGTGATTTTTATGGAGGTTGTGGAAAATCCCTGAAATGTCATTGCGGGCAGGGAGCAACGGTTTAGGAATTTCAGATCAAGAAGCTTCCCGCCGCCTAAGAGCATTTACGGCAGCTCGCTGCATTATCTGGAGAGATGTACGGTAGAGAGGAAAATAAAAAGCCCTGACAGGTGTTTGAGACTCCTGTCAGGGCTGGGTTTGTTCAATTTTGTTTTTTAGAATAAATTGAGCTCTTCTGCGCGACGGACAGCCGCCCGGCGATTATTCACCCCAAGCTTATTGAAAATGTTTTTGGTGTGGGTGCGCAAGGTGTTCAGGGACACGATCAGTCTGCGGGCAATTTCCGGGCCGCTCAATTCGGTTCGGAGAAGCCGAAGCACTTCCAGTTCACGCTCGCTCAAAGGCTCAATCAGCTGATGGGTTTCAGATTTTGGATTTTGGATTTTGGATTGGCTGCGCATGACTGTGGAAAAGCCGCCAGAAGTCGCTCCACATACTCGCACAGCGGATGAGCATCCTGGGGCGATTGTTTCTTAATTATCAATCGAAAATCAGCAATCAACAATCGCATTGGCTCGCCCTCATCCACAAAGATGCGGACATAGCCCTCCGGCTCGGCCAGTGCCAAAGCACGCTCCAGTGACGCGAGAGCCTGGGAGACATTACCCTGTGCCTGGAATGCGAGCGCTTGCACCACCAGGATTTCGATCACGCTGCCCATCCTTCGGCCTGCTTCTGCCGCTTGCAGGAGTCGCTCCAGCAAAGCGAATGCCTGATGAATGGAACCAGCTAGCAGGTCGTTTTGATGCGAGGCGATGAGTACCCGGGCCAGCGTGATATGCTCGAACTCGCCCAGGTAGCTGAGATCGTCATCCACAGACAGGCCGCGCTCACGCGCCCAAGCCAGGGCTTCGCTCAACCGGCCCTGCCGGAGATATACCCTCGCCTTCAACGCATCGATGGGATGGAAATCTGGCACGGAAGTCTTGACATACAAACGCCTGGCCTCATCCAAAAGGTCAAGCGCAGTCTCCAGATCTCCCTCGGCCTCTTTCAATCGGGCTTGGGCCAATCGCCAGCGGTAGGGCCAGTCATTTAAGGCAGTCTGCTCACCCAATTCCCCGCTTTTGCGCAGGTGCTGGGCGGCGGATTGCTGATCGCCCTGCTCGTGACACAGCAGACCCAATCCCAAATATAAATTGGAAGTTACATGGCGTACTTGGTCATGCGTTGAGGCAAGCTGAATTGACTGCTTGTAGATTCTTTCTGCTTCGCGCAGGCGCCCCTGGGCAACGATGATTTCTGCCAGGTAGGCGCCGGTGGCAACGGCAAAAATGATGTTGCCCACCTTCTGACAATAGTCTATCCAAACAGATAATGCCCTTTGGGCCCCGTCCAGATCACCGCGGTCCCAGTAGGCCGTCCCCAGGGTCACGGCTGCCATGGCGTGATTGATATGGTCTTCTTCAGGGCTGAGTTCAAGCGCCAGCTCGGCGTACTTCACCGCACCTTCGATATCTCCTTGAAATTGGGCAAGACTGGAACGAGCTAGGGCAATCATGCCTGGCAGGGTTCCAAACTGCTCATCGTCCGTCACGACCATCCCGTCCGCTGAGCCTTCCAGCCATTGTTCGGCGCTTTGCAACCAGGGCTTGCCGGCCTCAAACTCACCGATATCCATTAACGCCCTGGCATAGTCAACGCTGAGAACCGGCCGGACACGCACTACTTCATCCGGCAATTTTCTGACCCAACCCAGCCAGGCGGTGTGCTGGAAACTGTTGTCCATGGCCGGGTACATCTTTTCGATCAGCCCTGCGGCGCGCTCGAAATCCCTGGCGGCCAGTGCATGGCGGATTGCCTCGGCTGGCAGGTTGTTTTGTTCATACCAGGCACTTGCCCGCTTGTGCAAGAGCGGGATTTGGCCGGGCTGTTCCTCCAGCACGTGCGCGAGGAGAACTTCGGTGAGAAGGTGATGATAGCGGTACCACTGGCGCTGATCGTCAAGCGGGATGACGAACAGGTTGCCTCGCTCCAGGGTTTCCAATATCCCTCTGCCATCCTTCTGTCCAGTGACAGCATCGCAAAGAGAACCACTTAACCTTTCGAGAATGGAGGTTTGGAGTAAGAAACTGCGGATGTGTTCCGGCTGTCGGCGCAGCACTTCTTCGACAAGGTAATCCAGCACAAAGCGATGGCTGCCGGTGAAGGATTGGATGAAGCGGGAAGTGTCTGGGTGTCCCTGCATGGAAAGTGATCCTTGCAAAGCCAGGGCGGCCAGCTGCAGGCCGGTGATCCAGCCTTCGGTGCGGGTTTCCAGCGCGGCGATATCTTCTGCGGAGAGTTGCAGGCTCATCGCCTGGTTTAGAAATTCAGCAGCTTCGGAAGGGGTAAAGCGCAGATCAGCGGCGCGCAGTTCAGTCAATTGGCTGCGGGCGCGCAAACGAGCCAGCGGAAGCGGAGGATCCTCGCGGGTAGTGATGACCAGGTGCATCTGTGGCGGCAGGTGCTCAAGCAGAAAGGTTATTGCGTTGTCTACTGGTTTGGAATCAATAATGTGATAGTCGTCAATGACAAAGATAAAGTTGTCGGGGATGGTAGTGATCTCATTGATCAGGGTTGTCAAAATCGATTCGGCTGACGGTGGTTGAGGGGATTGGAGTACACCCAATACTCCCGCGCCAATATTTGGAGCTATCCCTTCGACTTCGCTCCGGACAAGCTTCTGCAAAGCAGCGATGAAGTAAGTTAGAAAACGGGTGGGGTCGTTATCCCCTTCGTCTAACGACAGCCAAGCAACCGGTTGCCTGCAACTGGCGACCCATTCGCTGACCAGCGTGGTTTTACCAAACCCGGCAGATGCAGAGATGAGGGTCAGCTTGCGATGTAATCCATTATTCAATTGTTCGATCAGGCGGGGACGAAGGACAATTTTAGCCCGAGGTGGGGGAACATAAAGTTTAGTAGCCAAAATTGGCGTAGACATAAATCCATTATACAACGCTCATCAAACTTCAAAAAGTATTCTCCGCACGCCTTGTCAGGTTTCGCTATGAAGTTTCCATCGTGATGACTACTTTCCCCCTGGCATGCACTTTTTCAAAATATCGGAAAGCCTCAGCAGTTTTACTTAAAGGATAACATCCATCGATCACAGGGACGACCTTTCCAGTTTCAAGGAGTTCTTTCATAAAGATCAAATCCTTTTGGCTTTGCGTCAGCGAAATAACATACGTTTTCTGGCTCCCCGCCTTTGAGTTCCGTCGTCCCTGGAGCGCAGCCTGGAAGAGTTGAAGCATGGAACCTCCAGCGACGACATAGATTCCGTCAGGACTTAAGGCACGCAGATAATCTGAAATCGGATGATGTCCGTTCGCAGCCAGAATCAGGTCATAGCGCTGACCGTTTCGAGTGAAATCTTCTCGCGTGTAATCAATGACATGGTCTGCCCCAATCGAACGCGCCATATCCAGATTCCTCGCGCTGCACACCGCTGTGACTTCCGCCCCGAACGCTTTGGCAATCTGCACGGCAAATGTCCCCACACCACCAGAGGCGCCATTAATCAAAACCTTTTGCCCGGGCTGAATGCTTCCTTTGTCGCGTAATCCCTGCAAGGCAGTCAGCCCTGCTACCGGTACAGCTGCAGCCTGCTCAAACGATGGATTGGCCGGTTTCAGCGTTATTGCATTTTCATCGGCACATACATACTCAGCAAAAGTGCCACGACCCGTTGCACTAGGTAAGTACCCAAAAACCTCATTGCCTTGCTTAAACTGCTTGACGTATCTGCCAACCGACTCAACCCGCCCGGCAACATCACCCCCGAGTATCTTGTTTTTGGGTTGAAGAAAGCCTCCCGGCACCAGGCGGATAAAAAACGGATTTGCTCGCATCATACGCCAGTCACGGGAATTTATGGATGCCGCATGAATTTTGATCAGGACTTCATCATCCTTCGGAGTAGGTTTTTCCACCTCCTGGAGTTGAAGAACATCCGGGGAACCGTATTTTGTGCAGACAATTGCTTTCATGAGTGCGCGCCTCCATTGAGCTTATCGTATAGATGGCCAACAACCATTCCAAGAGCAAGAAACCTTGGCATGTTCATTCCTGTGTCAATCAAAAGGTAGACAGAGGCATTGTTTGGATCAACAAGAGTTGAAAGGAATTCGATCATCAACATGGCGACAAAGCTAAGAATCAATGCCTTTAAGATGGGATTTTTTGTTGGGATCCTATCAAAGAAACGCAGCAGGAAATAACTGACGCAGCATCCGATCATCAAACCGCCAACCAAAGCTTCAACAAGAGCCATTGGAAGATTAGAAATCGAGAAAGCAGCTCTATACTCCGCAGCGATGGGAGACACTGAGATTGCGAAGTCAGTTATCCAGAAAGCTGCGCCTCCCGCTCCAGTCAACTTAAACAGTTTCTTGTAGAACTCGTGTGACGTCTGTCGCTTGCTTCGACCTGTGGCTTGGGTTTCCATGGTTATCCACCTATTCCGCCTGAGGAGACATGGAAGCATTTGCGGATGGATCGAATCCTTTGTGCAGCCGTCTGTAGAGGTAGCCAATAACTATTCCAAGAAAGAGAAACCTTGGTGCGTCAAGCATTATGCCGATGAGAAAGTAATGCAAGATATCACGCTGCCCAAGAAAACTATAGGGAACTAGGTTTAGGATTGTCATAATGACTAGGGCGATGAGGCTTATTATCACGGATTTTAGAATTGGATTCTTTGTTGGAATCTTGTCAAAAAAACGAAGCAAAGAATAACTGACGCAGCATCCGATAATCAAACCAGCAGGCAAAGAAGCAACCCAAACCGTTTGAATATTCGCTTTTGAAAAGGCAGATCTATACTCCGCTGCGACGGGAAGCAGGGAAATTGCGATGGTAGTTAGCCAGAATACTACTCCGCCCCCAATAGTTAGTATGAACAGCTTCTTTGAGAGGATGGTCGAACCTTTTTTTAACATTTGGCTTTCTCCTTGTGACGTGTTGTGTCCGCTTTACTAGGTCTATTCCACGAGCAAAACATGGTTGTTGAGCGGGGAGCGGGTTAGGAAGGGCTGAAGGCCCTCCCCGGCCCCCGATAGTGCAAATCTATGCCGCGTTCAAGACCTCGTTCGTCGCTGTTTTCGCAACCAGCCTCAACTCATGCTGGTTTTTGATCCTTTGCACCCATAATCAGAAGCCACAACATAAGTGAAAATTCTCCAATAAAACCAACCGCAGAACTCAGGTAAAACAGAACTAAGTTGCCCGGGAAAAAGAAGAACTGAATTGGAAACAAAAGCCAGCCAAAACATTCAACCATCAACACGATGCCCAAAATTCTGGGAAGGAAGCCGGACTTGAAAACAAGATAACCCAGCGGAAAGAGCCAGGCGCTAAAGAATATCTGGGAGACCCCTGAGAACCCATTTTTGTAGATATACAGGCATGCCATGGACAGGGCTTGCAGTTGATCGGACTGGAATACTTTCAAGTAATCAGCGCCACTCAAAAGAAGCTGGCTGGCAATTAGAAAAAGATCACTAAAACACCATACGGCGACACCGCCCAGGTTCAATAACAGGAACAGCAAAGCGATGTTCTTATTGACCGGCTTTAGCAATACGTACAAAGCCCAGGCTGTCAAAAGGAAAAGCACCGCACCAACCAGATCGACCACAAAGCCGATCCCGGAATTGCAACGCAGATGCCATGATGTTCCTGGCGGTTGTGGCGGCATCTCCCAGGACAATCAGTTTGGAGCGACCCCCACATCTGCAAAGATGGAAACCACCATGTAAATGAGATACAGGAACCCTGCCATTCTTGCGGTCTTATTGATTGAATTCATTTTTTATCTCCTTTTATTGTGATTGATTTTGGCGTAAACAAGACGCTCACGCCAATTTACGATTGAATAGGGAATAGCCCGACAGACCAATGCCCACAATGTATAAAACGCTCTGAAGGACATTCACCTGCCAGCGACCATGCCCAATATATGCGGAAGCGAAAAATGCCATCACTTCGATAAAGCCGATCACAAACACTAACGTCCAGAAAGCCGATTTTTGACCAGCAATTAGGTTTTTGCGGATGAGCGGCCACGTCAGCATCGAGACAACCAGTGAGCAAGAGTTGTACAGGATCGTAAAAGCATTGAGCGATGCAATGGTCTTGGCACTGAGGCTGGCAATTTCAGCTTCTGAAAAAGACGCCACCTGCAAAATTGGGGAGTCTTTCTTGAGCACGATGACATAGCACAATATGATCAAGGCGAGCATAAAGTTGATGACGCACCATATTGAAAGAACAATCGAACCTTTTTTTAGCATTTTATTTTCTCCTTGTAATGCGTTGTGCCCGCTTTTTAAGTCTATTCCACGAGCATTTACAAATAGCTGAGAGGGAGTGTTTTTCAGCCCTCCCTCTCCCCGCTAGTGCAAATCTATGCCGCGCTCAAAAGCTAGTTCGTCTCTGTTTTCGCAGACTGAGAAGCGATTACAGATGGATTGAATCCTTTAACGATCAGCCATACCGCCAGAATCATTTCCTGCACGGCGATAGGAGCCGCCAGGGGAATGTAGCTGGTAATACGGTTACCGCTGAACAAGGCTAACACGCAAGCCGCGATCATCAGGATGATCGCGACGATTCCAAAGCCCGACAGCCATCGGGGAATGAGCCGTGATTGGAAGAAAAGGTAGTAGTACATAAATGCACCCAGGCAGAAGGCGAATACCGCCACCAACGCAGCGTTGTCGCGTACGCTCACCAACAAATTACCGATAGCCTGAAGCGACGTAGGATCGGCAGCTCCCGCTGTTGTAAACTGCTGGCCGAGTGTCAGAAGGGACAGCAGGCACACGAGGCCGACCATGTAAAAGGCCGTCTCAATGGTCCTGAAAACAACAGAACCAAGGGCTAGGCCCGCATTCCACTTCTTCAAGACTGGATACATCACGACGGCTATGCCAGCACATGCGAAGTACCCGATGAGAATGAGCAGCACTCCTGCGGCTACCTGGTTCGTATGTGCAGATAACTGAGTGAGGTAGTCTGCACCAGTGAGGACAGGTACGAGCGACGAGGCCAGGATGGGCAGGACAGTCGCAATGATGAAAATCACGCCTGTAATCACGGCAATCTTTCGAGTTGAATTCATTTTGTATCTCCTTTTTTACTTTGCTCAAATAGGTTCAACTACTGGTTTCCACTTCCAGGTAAACCAGATAGTTAGTAATATGCACGCAACTTCCACTGTTTCAAACAATACATAATACAAACCGTGCCCGCCTATAACGATATGAACAATCATGTATGCACCAATGATGATGCTTACCCAGCGATTTACTTTGTAGCTCAATAACCAGGACAGCACAACCATGGAAATTGAAGTTATCATTAATATTGCGCCCGCCATCAAACCGCCTGCAGGCAATGGAGCTCCCGCCATTACTTCGCGGATTGGAGACGTGGGATCCAGTAAAGAAACAATATCCGCATAAACCATAAGCAGTACTACAAATATCCATAACAACGAAAGTTTTACTCTTGGGTCTATTCCGGCAATCGATTTGGTTGTCCCATGGGGACTTCCTTCGGTCGTGTTCATTTTTATCTCCTTATTTGAACGATATGGATGAGTTTCATTGAGTTGGACTTGACTGACCGAGACCAATGGCATTCCCAAATCACGGACTTTTTTTAGCAACCCATGTAACGCGGACTGGTCAACCAACGGGCCGGTTAGAAGCGTGTTGCCGTCCTCTTCCATCGTGATGGTTAAGCCCTCAAACCAGTCCGCCCATTGAGAACTCAAATGGCCCTTGAGTCTGATCTGATAGACCACGGGTTGACTTGGAGTTGGTTTGGGTTCGAGTTCGTTTGACATCACCTTGTACCTGTTGTGGCCGGTCATTACAGTCCGTGCCACTTGTTCCTGGTCCCGATGTTTGCACGGGAATGTACAAGCATAATATGCCCAACACAGTGTTAACGAACAGACACTTTAGTGTGGGCTATCGGTGTTATATTTAGTTATTGGGGAAATGTCGAGGAAAATAGATACTTACAACAAACCCAGTTCGCGGGCGCGGGCGATAGCTTCGGTGCGGCTTTGAACTTGGAGTTTGTCAAAAATTTTGCGGTTATGCCCTTTGATCGTGTCCAGGGCGAGGAAAAGCCTCTCGCCAATCTCACGATTCGAGAGTCCCTGGGCAATGAGTTGTAGTATTTTTAACTCGCGTTGGCTCAATGGGTCAATAAGGGGCTGGGTGGGAGGTAGATCAGGTTTGTCTTCGCTTTTTCGCTTCTCAGCTTCAAATGCTGCCAGTAGCTTGTCTGTGTAGTCTGGCATGATTTCACGCGCGGAAGCTTCGCGAAGCAGTTGCATCATGCTTGGGCCTTCGTCAAGGAACATCCGGACGTAGCCCTCTGGCTCAGCCAACGCAAGAGCATGTTGCAGAGGCAAAAGAGCAGCAGGGAGGTCGCCTTGTGCTTGATGGGCAAGTGCCTGCAATACCAGAATTTCGATCACGCTTCCCATCCTCCCGCCTTCTTCCGCTGCTTTAAGCAGACGCTCCAACAGCCCCACTGCCCCAGAAATGGAGACATCTGCACGGTCGCTTTGATAGCGGGCTAGGAGCACCCTTGCCAGGGCGATGTGATCGAACTCGCGCAGGTAACTCAGTTCGTTCTCAGCGGACAATCCCTGCTGGCGCGCCCAGTCCAGGGCTTCACCCAACCGGCCTTGCGCCAGCCACACCCGAACCTTCCGCGTCGCGACCGGGCGCACATTCGGGGAGAAGTTGCCATCGTATACGCGCTCAGCCTCCTCGAGCAGTTGAATCGCGCCATCCAAATCCCCTTGCGCTTGTCGTATGCGTGCCATCGCCGCGCACCAGCGATATGGGTTTTGCGGCAACCCGGCAAGCTCACCCAGAGCCTGACTTGTTAGCAGGCATTGTGTGGCAGTCTCCAGATCGTTATGTTCATAGTGAAGGCTGCTCATGCCCACATGCATGTCGGCCGCTCCCTGCACGGCAAGCGTTGGCGCGCCTGCCCTCGTTGCCCAATGCAATCCCCGCTCATAGGTGGTCATTGCCTTGTGGAGATCGCCTTGCGTAATCTGTATATCCGCCAGGGTGATGGCGCAACCAATGACGGGAGAGATGTATCCGCCTAGTTGCAAATTCTCCATACCTTCGGCAGTCATTCGGCGGGCGGTGTCGAGATCCCCACTCGTCCATGCGACGAGACCCAATTGCGCGGCCGCCCCACCGAGCATCAGATAATCCCTTTCAGGCGCGAGATCGAGCACCCGTTGGGCATATTTCACGGTTTCGGGCATATCGCCCCGCCCCAAGGCTTGTCCTCCACGGGTCAGGGCAATCAAACCAGGCAGACGGCGAAATTCCTCCTGATCTGCGACAACCATTCCCACAGGTTGAGATTCTGGTCGCTCTCCCATGTTGAACCACCGTTCGGCATCCTGCAAGCGGGGCTCCACGCTTTCATTTTCACCGCAGGACATTGAGGAGAAGGCATACTCATAACAGAGTACGGGCCTGACACGAACCACCTCGTCGGGTAGCAACTTTAGCCAGCCCAGCAAGGTTGCGAACTGACGTTCGCGGCTCATGGCTGGAAATGCCAACTCGATCAGGTCCGCGGCTCGCGCGAAATCCTCTGCAGCCAGCGCGTGGCGGATGGCATCAGCCGCCGAACCATTATGCTCATACCACTCGCTCGCGTGTCTGTGCAATTCGTGCACACCCCCCTGTTCTTTCTCACTAGATAAAGTGCTGCTTCGTTGTAGTCGTTGCCGCAGCAAATCGCCAAAGAGATGGTGATAGCGGTACCAACGTCGCTCGTTATCCAAAGGGACTATGAACAGGTTGGCGCGTTCGAGATATTCCAGGGTTTCCTGCCCGGAAGCAGAGGGGTTGAGCAGAACAGCGTCACAAAGAGAACCGCACAGGCGCTCAAGGATGGATGTGTGCAGCAGGAAAGTCTGGATTGTTTCTGACTGCTGTTGCAGGACTTCTTCCACCAGATAATCCAGCACAAAATAGTGGCTGCCGGTAAACGATTTGACGAAGCTGGCGGTATCTTGATGTCCCTGCATGGAAATTGCGGCAAATTGCAGGCCGGCAATCCAGCCTTCGGTGCGGGTTTCCAGTGCGGCGATGTCTTCAGCTGAGAGATTCAGTCCCATCATCTGGTTGAGAAATTCAGCGGCTTCAGCGGGAGTAAAACGCAAGTCTGCGGCGCGCAGTTCGGTCAATTGGCCCCGGGCGCGTAATCGGGACAGAGGTAGCTGTGGATCCTCACGGGTGGCGATGACCAAGTGCATCTGTGGTGGCAGATGCTCAAGCAGAAAGGTGAGTGCGTTGTCTACTGGTTTGGAATCAATAATGTGATAATCGTCTAGGACGAGGACGAAATTGTCCGAGATGGTGGTGATTTCATTGAGCAGGGCTGTTAGAATCGATTCGATGGATGGCGGCTGATGAGATTGGAGCGCACCCAACACCCCTGTTCCAATATTCGCCACAATCGACTGCAAAGCAGTGACGAGATAAATCAGAAAGCGTGCAGGGTCGTTATCTCCTTCATCCAGTGATAGCCAGGTGACTGGTCGCTCACAACAGGCGATCCATTCGCTGACCAGCGTGGTTTTACCAAAGCCGGCTGATGCTGAGATAAGAGTCAACTTGCGCCCCGAAGAGAGTCCCTCGTTCAGCCGTTCGATCAGGCGAGGGCGCAGGACAATTTTAGGCCGAGGTAGGGGGGTATAAAGTTTTGTGGCTAAAATTGTCGTAGACATGAATCAATTATAAGACTAACATCCAAAAATTTTGGGGTTTACCAGAAAAATCAAATCGCCAGGGTTGTCATGTCAAGGCAACCAGATGATTAACACAAGTTTGAGCGGGCTTTACTCAATGACAGTCAACCAGCCCAACGGGCAGTTGAGTCATTTTACACAAACAAATAACAACGTCGCCAGCCAAATGGTGGTTTCGGTAAATGTTAAAAGCTATAGCATCACATAATATCTTCAGCGCAGCACCTATCATTGTAAAGGGAATTTATACCCGTATACAATGATAGGTGCTGTGAAAATATTGACCGGAAAATAATTCTCCCGCTCATTGCTCCAAGCTTGATGGAAAACAAAATCGAGAATTGCTCCTTTATATTTAAATCACATAAAGAATTTTTATCTATAACAAAACAACCATACTCCTTGTTTCCAGGAATATGGTTGTTTGAATTCCAGGAAAATATTTGTTTGCAGCAAGGCTAAAAACTAACATCGACCAGGTGCCGCGCTTGCTAAGGCTAAGTTTTTCTTAGAATTTAGAGTAATATTCCCGTAATGTGTCTTTTCAAGCGCCGACGGGTCAATTTTGACCTGAAATTTAACAGTTTTTTGGTCCTGGCATGACAATGGTTTGTGATTCTCGATACCACGTTTTTTCGGGGTAATAGTAAAATAACAGTATGACCTCTTACTGCGAATATTGTAATTCTCACGCTGAAGATACGTTTAATAAGGTTTATCACGAGACACAATATGGTTTTCCCCTTCAAGACGATAATTTATTATTTGAGCGGTTGATCTTGGAAATCAACCAGGCTGGGCTTTCTTGGATAACGATATTGAAGAAAGCCGACAACTTTCGTGCTGCGTATAGTCTTTTTGATATTGATAAAATCGCATCCTATGATGAAACGGATCGGCTCCGGTTGTTAAGTGATGCTGGCATAATTCGGAACCGCCTGAAGGTTAACGCTGCTATTGAAAATGCTCGACGCATCCAAGTTTTGCGTAATGAATATGGTTCTTTCAAAAGGTGGTTAGATAGCCATCATCCACAAACTTTAGAAAACTGGACCAAACTATTTAAACATACATTTGTATTTACCGGAGGGGAGATAGTCAAAGAATTTCTAATGAGCACGGGATACTTGCCGGGTGCTCATACCCCTGATTGCCCAATTTATAATATTGTCATTGCTGAGCGCCCGGCTTGGTTTACGGTTTGATTTTTCCAATAACATACTTACAGGATTAAATCAGTTGACAAAACTATCCTTTTTCCGTAGTTATTGTGTTTAGGTCTTGAAGAAAACCTATTTATTTGCTTTAGCCTACTTTGAATAGCCAAACTCTTATTTTGTATATATGAAACTGGACACCATAAAAAATGGTGATTACAATTTAAATGATGTCTTTTGGGAGGACTAGACACATTTTGGTCGAATTTAAATAACAGCCTTATTCAATTGTGTACAGTCCTAAGGACAGAGGTATACACAATTAGACATGTTTTTCGTGCTCTGTTAGAAATAAGAGGTTGAATTTGAACCGCTGAAATCAATAAGTTGTGTCTACATTTTTTAGTGCCAATCAGGAGCAATTCATATAACATCGATTGTTGTTGCTTTTTCTGCAAGGCCTTCCGCCGCGACTGTCAGTCGGGTAGTCCTAATACCTTCGAAATCACCTCGTAACCATCCGATTAGTATCCATCATTTGTCGTACAAAAGACCGCTATGAAAGCGGTCTTTTGTTTTAAGTACATCCCATCTCTCCGCCGATGTGTTTCCTTCGCCAATATTGTATCGTAGGGGTAAATAAAAAATTAAAGGAGAGAAAAACAATGATACAGATGATCAAATCACCAATCGCCAATCCTATTATGTGGAAACAGAAACATCTTTTATCGGGCATGGTCGTCACACTAGGAGCCGTCAGTCTCATCATTTCAAATCTAGAGATGATTGCCAGTATGCTCACAAAAGTATTTCAGATTGCACCATGGGAATCAATGGGAGGTGCGCTTCTCATCTTTGGGCTGCGTCTCACGGATGTCCCGATCGGAACTCTGAAAACGGTCTTGATGGTGCGCGGCGTGCGAACATGGGCAACGCTGTTGGGGCTACTGGAAGTCACGATCTGGATCACGGCAATGGGACGAGTCATGGGTCACCTCGATAACCCATGGAATATCGCCGGATATGCGCTGGGATACAGCGTTGGCACCTGGCTGGGAATGTGGATCGAGAACCGCCTGGCGTTCGGGTCAGTGGAAGTGCATACCATTTCGTTGACAAAAAGCACTCAGGTAGCCGAGGCTATCCGCGCCGCTGGTTATGGTGTGACCCAGTTTCAGGGTATTGGTGCATCAGGACCCGTGTGCATTGTCGGCACGATTGCAGAACGCAAGCATCTGGACGGACTGCTCAAGAATATCCATGAAGTAGATCCCGGTGCCTTCATTACGGTGGACGACACACGGAAAGTGATTGGCGGCCATCGCACAGGCAAGTAATCTACAACATTTGTCATACAGAAGATCGCCAGAAAAGCGTCTTTTGTTTGATATGAACTCCATCTAAACGCCGATGTGTACATGACGCTGTATCGGTATGATAAGAAAAAATTTACAGGAGAACAAAATGAAACAACCCAACTCAAAATCAAAACTCGTCCGGGCACTGATCTGGACCTCTGGCACGCTCGGCGGACTCGTGCTCATCTACATGATTGCCATGAATATGATGATGGCACAAATGAACAGTGAAGTTCCCACCGATTTGGATTATTCCACCACGCGCTTTTCGGAAAACGGCTTGTTCAATGTTTCGTACATCGCTTCCACGGGAACTGTTCCCGTCAACCAGCTGCATCAATGGACTCTCCACATCGAAACCCCAGACGGTCAACCTGTGGAGAATGCCACCATCACCTTGGATGGCGATATGCCGCAACATGGGCATGGTCTGCCAACCCAGCCCCGCGTTACCAAAAATCTTGGGAATGGCGATTATCTCGTGGATGGCATGAAATTCCAAATGGGCGGCTGGTGGGTGATGGATTTCAACGTCACAGCAAATGGACAAACCGATAGCGTGCATTTCAATATGATGTTGAAGCAATAAGTCAAAATCCCAAGAGCCTGAAACCCTTGGGATTCGACAAGAGGTGTTCCTGTGAAACTAAAAAATTATCTTCCCGCCTTACTCATACTCATCGGCATTTCGTTGTTCATCAACGCCTGCACCGCTTTCGGTGAAACGCGTTGGAGCAAAGACGACCTCACCACCTTGCGCGGCTTGTGGATCGGCAGTCTGCCATCCCTGCCGGCCGACCCATCCAACAAATATGCGGATGATTCTGAAGCAGCGGCGTTCGGTCAAAAATTATTCTTCGACACACGCTTTAGTTCCAACGGAGAAGTTGCGTGCGCCACCTGTCACCTCCCCGAGAAACAATTTCAGGATGGCACACCGCTGGCACACGGCGTCGGCACCACAACCCGCCGCACAATGACGATCATCGGCACTGCCTACAGTCCCTGGTTGTTCTGGGATGGGCGCAAGGACAGTCAATGGGCGCAGGCGCTCGGTCCGATGGAAAGTGCTGTGGAACATGGCGGCAACCGCACTCTATATGCCCATCTCGTCGCTGAATATTATGCGGATGAATACACGGCTCTTTTCGGACCTCTGCCTGATCTTTCCAGCCTGCCGCTGAATGCCGGTCCCGTAGCGGACCCGGAGGCCGCTGTGAATTGGGATGCCATGTCGCCTCAAGATAAAGAAGCGGTGACACGTATCTACGTCAACATGGGTAAATCCATTGCAGCGTATGAACGGCATCTCATCCCAGGTGAATCTCGATTCGATCAATACGTGGATGCAGTGCTCAAGGAAGATTACAAGTCTGCCAACCAGATTCTGACATCTGATGAAATCGCAGGCTTGAAACTCTTCATCGGCGAAGCACACTGCACCAACTGCCATAACGGGCCCTTGTTCACAAACAACGATTTTCACAACACAGGTGTCCCATCCACGCAGGATCTGCCAGAAGATGCCGGTCGTGCCAAAGGTGCCAGAGCAAGTCGTTGCAGATGAATTCAACTGTCTGAGTATTTACAGCGATGCCCAGCCTGATCAATGTTCTGAGCTCAACTTCCTGGTGATCGATGCACACCAACAGGAACGCCAATTCAAACCACCCTCACTTCGCAATGTCAGCGCACGTGGACCTTTCATGCATGCGGTCAATTCACCACACTCGAGGAAGTGGTTAACCATTACAACACTGCGCCTGAAGCACCTGCCGGTCACAGCGAATTGGAACCTCTGAAGCTGTCCGATACACAACTCGCCCAGATCATTGCCTTTCTGAAAACACTGGATGGTGCTATCAATGCTGATACGAAATGGCTGACAAACCCTAGTCCATATCTCTCCGTCAAATGACGTACGCAAGACCGCTCTCAGAGCGGTCTTTTTTTCGCCAACATGAATGTTAAGTTTATTCGGAGTATAATGCTCCAAAATGCGGAATAAATTACAGTCGTCCACACGAAAAGCGGAGCTTGCATCAAAGCGGGCACTCACTGACGAGGAAAAATTAGTACTCGTTGCAAAAGTGTCTGCCGATGCGATCTATGATTGGGACATGGTTGCGGGGGTAACAAGCTGGAATCATGGTTTGTATTCCCTATTTGGTTATGAAGGTGATAGTGTTCAAAAACATGCCTGGTGGGAGGAGCATATTCACCCCGAGGACAAGGACAGGGTAATTAAGAGTATTACTGACGCCCACGTTGCCAAAGAAGATTACTGGACTGACGAATATCGTTTTCTCCGCGCCGATGAGACTTATGCTTTTGTCATTGATCGTGGTTATTTTATTTACGATGATAACGACAAACGACCGCTTCACCAGATTGGTGCCGTGGTGGATATCACCAGCCGCGTTGTTTTAGCTGAAGCACAAGCCCAAAGCGCCATCGAGGAACGGCAGCGTCTGGCGCGTGACTTGCATGATTCTGTTACGCAAACCTTATTTAGTCTCACACTGATAGCAGAAGCCACCCGGCGCCTCGCTCAAAGCGGACAGATGGATCAAGTCATTGCCCAGACAGAACGCTTGGGCGAGCTCTCCCAGCAATCCCTCAAGGAAATGCGTTTGCTTCTGTTTGAATTGCGCCTGCCCGTCCTGGAGCGGGAGGGATTGGCAAAAGCACTTCAACATCGCCTGGATGCAGTGGAAAAACGCGCAGGCGTGGATGCAAACTTGATCGTTGAGAATGTAGACAGACTGCCGGCGCTGGTTGAAGAGGGTCTTTTTTACATGGCACACGAAGCGTTAAATAATTCTCTGAAACATGCGGTTGCCACAAAAATGACAGTGTCTTTGTGCGCAAAGGATGGAATTGTAGAACTCCAGGTAGTGGATAATGGCAAAGGTTTTGATGTTCAATCGACCGGTGAAACGGGCGGAATGGGATTAGCAAATTTAAAAGACCGCGCGCAGAAACTTAAGGCACGGCTGGAGATCGCATCAACTCCAGAAAAGGGCACGAGTGTCAAAATAGTGGTCGATCCTACTTGAATTAATGTGTCGGCTTTGTTGCGGTGTAATAATGGAAAGAGTAATTTACACACTTTTGCGAAATATCAATTATTGGTAAGGAGAGTGAAAAATGACGGAAACGATTCGAATTTTTATCGCCGATGACCACGCCATTGTCCGTGAGGGACTGCGTGCCCTGCTCGCAACAGAACCAAGCCTCGAACTGGTCGGTGAAGCGAATGATGGGTTGCAGGCTGTCAGTAAAGTGCGCGCTCTCAAACCAGACGTGATCCTGCTTGACATGGTCATGCCGCATATGGATGGATTGGAAGCAATCATCGAGATCAGGAAAAGTTGGTCTGAAGCGAAAATTATCGTGTTAACTTCGTTCTCTGATGATGAAAAGGTATTCTCCGCGATTCGCAATGGCGCTTTGGGATATTTGCTCAAGGAATCGTCCCCTCAGGATTTATTGCAAGCCATTCACAGTGTGGCGCGCGGCGAGGGCTTCCTCTCACCGAGTATTGCATCAAAGGTGATGCGCGAAATAAACCAACCGCCAAAATTACCGCCCACAAAAGATCCGCTGACGGAACGGGAAGTGGAGATCCTGCAACTCGTGGCGCAGGGCCTGACCAATGATGAAATTGCTGAGAAACTGGTGGTCAGCGAAAAGACGGTTCGCACGCATGTTAGCCATATCCTCGCGAAACTGCAGCTCGCAAACCGCACACTGGCCGCATTGTATGCTTTGAAAGAAGGACTGGCTTCGCTGTAAAGACATAAACCGTTGTCGTATCAAACAAAAAAAAACCGCTGATGAGGTGGTTTTTTTGTTTTGGAGGAATACATCATTTGTCCTATTCCAAGTCCAACGATTCGCCGATGTGAGATGAAGTCCAAAACGATAAACTGTTGAATATAGGACAGAATAAACAATGAACAAACAGATCACGATCGTCGTTATTGCACTCCGCTCCATATTGGGAAACAAAAGGCTGAGCTTTGGCACCATTAGTGAAGGAAAAACTAATATGAACTTAAATAATGTGTTCGGCAGATCGGTCATCGTTGTTGTTGGGGTAATTTTGCTCGCCGTTGCGGCGGCTTTAATAATTTATCCCCCTGAATACGTTTATCGTACTTTGTTTTGGCAGGCTTCGGATGTGTTTGATTGGCAAAAATTCCCTGATCACCCACTTCACGCTACCCCAATACCTTTTCTTTTCGATGTTAAGCAGGACCCGCGCGTTGATGAAGTATTCCAACAGCTATCTGGTGCCACGAATTGGAATAGCTTTCTTGAAGCAAATCACACACAGGCATTTATTGTGATAAAAGATGGGACTGTCGTCTATGAAAACTACTTCAATAACACGCAGCGGGATTCAATCGTTACCTCTTTCTCAGGCGCTAAATCCTTTACCTCTGCATTGATCGGTATCGCCATTCAAGAAGGCTATATCAAAAGTGTGGATGACTCAATTACAACCTACCTTCCTGAACTCGCCAAACGCGATCCGCGCTTCAATGAAATTAAAATCCGCGACCTGCTATTGATGTCATCAGGTTTGGAGTATAAGGAGTTTCGTCCTCTACTCTTTAACAGCGATGATATCCTGACATCGTATTATCCCGATCAACGTAAAATCGCTCTCGAGAACACTCAAATTATTGATCCACCAGGATTGCATTTCCAATATAACAAATATCATCCGCAGCTTCTCGGAATGATTCTTGAGCGCGCCACAGGTATGCCAGTCACCACCTATATGCAAACTAGGATCTGGGACAAGCTGG
Organism: Candidatus Villigracilis affinis; assembly: GCF_016705895.1. Taxonomy (NCBI): domain Bacteria; kingdom Bacillati; phylum Chloroflexota; class Anaerolineae; order Anaerolineales; family Candidatus Villigracilaceae; genus Candidatus Villigracilis; species Candidatus Villigracilis affinis. The sequence goes on from NZ_JADJKT010000006.1 coordinate 82,830, forward strand.
GGATGGAGTTTGATGGTTCGTGGTCTATCGATAGTAAAACCAGTGATTTCGAGAAGATGGAGACGGGCGTGAATGCCCGTGCAATAGATTTTGCCAAGTTTGGAGTTCTCTTCCTCAATGGCGGTCGTTGGCAGGGTAACCAGGTCATTCCAGAAGCCTGGGTGAATGAATCAACCCAGCAGTTGCTGCCCAAAAACTATACTGATTATTACCCCAAATGGTTTGCAACCTTACCTGGGCAGGGATATTACAAATATATGTGGTGGGGAATGACGCGCGCCGAAGATTCCTACGACTTTACAGCGTACGGAAACAAGGGACAATTTATTTATGTGTCACCTCAAAAGAATTTGGTAATTGTCCGCAATGGTATTGAGTATGGCATCCCTACGGAAGAATGGCTTACCTTGTTTTATAAGTTTGCAAGCCAATATTGAGTTGAGCTGGGCGTGCGGTTGAATTTCAATTGAAAATATTTTACTAAAATTTCAAGCGGACTCCAATAAGATCATTGTTGTACAAAAAACCACCGATGAAGTGGTTTTTTGTTTTCGTGGGATGAATACATCATTTGTCCTATCCCAAGTCCATCTATCCGCCGATGTGGGATGAATCCCAAAACGATAAACTGTTGAACATAGGACAGAATCAGAAAATGAACAAACAGATCTCGATCGTCGTTATTGCAACCCGCTCAATTCCCCTGGCGGATGGACTGGAGGCTTTACTAAAAGCCATTCCCCAGATCGAAAAAGTGGAGATAGTGAGGACTATGGAACATGTTGTGCAAAGGATTGAAGACATAAAACCAAGGATCCTGTTACTGGATCTCGCCCTGGCGGGCAAAAAGCCCGAGGCACTTTTGGAGCAAATCATTTCGCTTTCTCCCGAAACAATGCGGGTGTTATTGGTGGATGACGTGCAGGATATCAAATGGCTGCCTCAATTGGCAGAGGCGGTCCTGATCAAGGGAGTTTCACCTTCTGCTGTCGCCGCGATCTTGACTAATTTATTGTTTGTAAAAGGAGATGGAAACGAAAAAATTCAATCGCAAGAATGAAATTCGAAAAGACATACGATAAAAAATAACGCCAAAATTAAAACAACCTCGGAGGAATACTTATGAAAGCAATCGTGTACACAAAATTTGGATCACCAGATGTCCTTAAACTAAAAGAGGTAGCCAAGCCTACCCCCAGGGACAATGAAGTATTGATAAGAATAGTTGCGACAACAGTGGCAGTAGAGGATCCAGGAATACGTGCTCGCCCAGGTCTTAATGGTTTTTTGAAACCCAAGAAATCCCATACTCGGATTTTATCTGGCTGGCGAAGTGGAAGCCGTTGGAAAGGATGTAAAACGATTCAAGAAAAGCGACAAGGTGTATGGAAATACCGGGCTGGGCTTATTAGGTACATATGCCGAATACATATGTATGCCTGAAGAAGGGGCGCTTGCAATTAAACCAGCCAATATCACCTATGAGGAAGCCGCCGCTCTTCCCAACGGGGCATTAACAGCCTTGCCCTTCCTTAGAGATAAGGGAAATATTCAGAGCGGACAAAAAGTTCTTATCAATGGAGCATCTGGGGCGGTAGGAACCATTGCCGTACAACTTGCCAAATACTTCGGGGCAGATGTCACTGGGGTATGCAGCACCACGAATTTGGAAATGGTGAAATCGTTGGGAGCTGACAAGGTCATTGATTACACCAAAGAGGATTTTACAAAGAATGGTCAGACGTACGACATCATTTTTGACACGGTGGGCAAGAGTCCGTTTTCACGCTGTAAAGGCTCGCTAACTGAAAATGGGATCTATCTGACAACGGTCCCATCGCCAGCGACTATGCTTCAAATGTTGTGGACATCCATGACAGGCGGAAAGAAGGTAGGGATTGCAGCTACAGGGTTGAGACCATCCAATGAAAAGACCAAAGAATTAATTTTTCTCAATGGACTGATCGAGACAGGGAAGATAAAAGCGGTCATTGATCGAAGCTATCCGCTGGAGCAGATTGCCGAGGCTCACAAGTATGTCGAGGCAGGACACAAAAAGGGAAATGTCGTCATTACCATAGGCCGTTTACCAGGAGTAACCTCATGAAAAAGTTTTTCAAAGTTGTTCTAAGAAGTGTTGTGTACATACTAGCGTTCATTTTACCGATCGTGGCTCTTGCAGCAATCGGGTTTCGTTCGACTGTAGGACTGGCGTCCAAACCTGCACACTGGGCTGTTGTTCCAAAGGCGGATGGTGCTACACTGGTCACAAAAAGCTTTGATCCGACAAAACCAACCGTCGCCATCGTACTCGGCAACGATCAGACCGAGATCACTGACTTTCTCATTCCTTACGAGTTATTCTCAGCTTCAGAAGCCTACAATGTTTACGCCGTAGCGCCCGAACGCAAATTAACCACCCTCAGCGGCGGCTTGGAAGTAATGCCTGACTTCTCCTATGCTGAACTTGATGCGCTGCTCGGCAAGTCACCCGATGTTGTGATGATACCGGCTTTTCCCAAAGTAACAAGCTCGGACAATCAACCTGTCCTAACCTGGATCAAACAACAATCGGAGAAGGGATCGTTCATTTTCTCCATTTGTGTAGGGGCAGAAGTTTTCGCAGCGACGGGATTGCTGGATGGTCGCACGGCAACGACACACTGGCAAGATATTGCACGTATAGAACAACTATATCCGGCCGTAAACTGGGTGCGAGGTGTGCGCTATGTGGATGGGGATACGTACATGACATCCGCTGGCATCACTTCAGGTATCGACGCTGTACTTCATTACATCGCCAGGCATAATGGGGAAGATGTGGCGCAGGCCGTCTCCCAGAAAATTCACTATCCCAGCTTTGCATATGTGAATAACCCACAGGTTGAACAATATCCTCCCGTCAGCGTGACGCCTTTAGATTTAATGAACATCCTTTTTCACTGGGATCATCCAACGGATGGCGTATTACTGTACGATGGTGTCGATGAGCTTGAACTGGCTTCCATATTTGACACGTACGCCGCGACCTACTCCACCAAGCTGCAAAGTGTCTCTGAAACCCGAGGATGGATCACAACCCGATATGGTTTGCAGATTGTGCCTCGTTGGGATTTCGAAGATGTTCCGACCATCGCCCGTTTGATCGTACCAGGCAGCCAAGCTCGGCAACTTGCAACAGTTGAAGTCAACTCGTGGGAGTCGAATGGAAATGCTGCCCAGACTGTTTTCCTTCATGCAGACAACCCCGATGGATTCGCCTTTGATGCACCTTTACAGGATCTGGCGCATCAGGAAAATATTGCCACGGCAATACTGGATGCCAAGCGCCTCGAATACAGACCAGGAACGTTGCTAACTGAAGGTTCTGGCTGGCCGGTATGGTTGACGATACGCCCGCTCCTATTCGGGTTTGCTAGTCTGGCAATCACTATATTCATCAGCAAGCGTTGGCATCGGCGCTCCTCGACTCGTGTTGGTGGTGTAATGGATCAGGCTCAAGTTTGAACTAACCACACCACCCCAAGCGCCTATTGCTTAGTGGTAAATACATTATTTTCCATGAAAGAGAGCTACCCATGACACGTTTATTCCATAAAACTATTCTGATAGTCCTAGTACTTGCAGTCACCTGGGCACCGGTTTTTTTCCCAACCCATTCAGCGTCCGCTGCAGCCGGTCTCGGCAATCCGGCTGAAGTGGAGGCTTTTTTTGACGGGGCAATGGCAGCGGAAATGTCAGCTAGGCATATTCCCGGCGCGGTGGTGAGTGTGGTCGAGGATGGGCAGGTTCTCTTCAGTAAGGGCTATGGCTTTGCTGACTTGGAAAACCAGACATCGGTCGACCCGCAGCATACGCTCTTTCGCGCGGGTTCGGTCGCGAAATTGTTTGGCGCCACCGCCGTGATGCAACTGGCCGAGCAGGGAAAATTGGATCTGGACGCGGATGTCAACACCTATCTGGATTTCAAAATTCCGACCACTTTCCCGCAGGCGATCACGCTCAAAAACCTGTTGACGCACACAGCCGGGTTCGAAGATATCGGTCAGGATCTCTTCAAGCTCAAGGCCGAAGAGATGCAAACCTTGGGACAATACCTTAAAACTCACATCCCGGCCAGGGTCTTTTCGCCCGGCAAGCTAGGAGCCTACTCCAATTACGGCGCAGCGCTGGCAGCTTACATCGTTGAACGAGTTTCCGGGCTGCCTTTCACCGAATATGTTGAAAAGAATATTTTCACCCCGCTGGGTATGAGCCACGCTACCTTCCTCCAACCTCTGCCAGCCGACCTCCAAGGGGATCTTTCCTCTGGCTATAATTTTGTAAGCGGGGAATACATCAAAGGCAGTTTTGAGTTTGTGGGGCCGTACCCGGCCGGCTCTCTCAGCGTCACAGGCGCGGACATGACCAGGTTCATGATCGCTCACTTGCAGAACGGCCGGTACGAACAGGCCCAGATCCTATCCGAAGCTAGTGCGAAGCAAATGCACAGCCTCTTATTCCAACACGATCCGCGCCTGGAAGGGATGGCGTATGGTTTCTTCAGCAGCAAGATCAACGGACAGCGCGTCCTTTCACACACCGGCGACACTTTCCTTTTTCACAGCGGATTGTTCCTAATTCCCGAGCAGAATGTAGGCGTCTTTATCTCCACTAATGCGGTGCGCGGAGAAATCACTTCCGGGATTATTTTCAAGCTTTTTATGGACCATTACTACCCGTCGGCAACCCAACCCGTGTCTACACCGGGCGCAGATTTTTCCGCCCGAATGGCGCTATATCTGGGGGAATACTACCCGGCGCGTAGCAACTTCAGCACGTTTGAAAAATTGCTGACACTTTTCAACCCGACTTCTGTCCATCTGAGCCGCAACGGGCGGTTGTTGATCACAACCTACGGCGTGACGAACCAGGCTACAGAAGTGGAACCGGGGCTGTTTCAGCTGATAAACAAGCCGGAATCGCGCCTGGTGTTCAAAACGGATGATCTGGGCCAAGCCTATCTCTTGACCAATCAACCCTTTGCGCTGGTGAAAACCCCTTGGTACGGGACTAGCGCCTTCCATAAGCTGGTGGCAGCCGGAGGGGTGCTTCTGTTTTTGGGTTCTCTGATTGGCTGGCCGATTGCCTTCTTCGCCGGGTTGCGTAAGCGCGAGAAGCGCCAACTGCTCCCCGAGCTGGCCCGCTGGATCGCCGCCCTCTTTGGGATTGCGCTCCTGGTTTTGCTGTTTACCCTGGTTAGCTTGATCACAGATAATTTACCCGCCTTTGGCGTGCCACGCCTGTACTTTGAAAACCCGCCCAGCTTGGGCTTGCTGATGGCGATTCCGCCGGTCATGGTCATTCTGGCAGGTTTGATGGCGTTGTTTATGCTCATCAGCTGGGTCAGGCGCTTCTGGACCGCGGCTGCGCGCATCCATTACACCCTCCTTACCCTTTCGGCGGCCGCATTGATTTGGGTCTTGATTTATTGGAAAATGCTCTTTTAACATTAACTACAACCACTCCTAAGTAGACGGATAACTGAAACGACTTTACACATGCAGCTACGAATACATCATTTGACGTACAAAAGACCGTTTCAGATGACAGTCTTTTGTTTTAGCAACAATACATCATGTCGCAGACGCGTAGATTCGTTGGATGAAATATCATAAGAGAAACAACACAATAAGAACGAAATAAAACTACGAAGAAAGAGGAAATAAAATGTCATTCGCCACCTTTTGGATTGAAGATACCCTGCCCTCGATTTCAACATTACCGGGATTTACAGCCGGTCCGACATCCGACTGGGATGAGCTTGCCGAGATCAATCGCATCACTCCCGCAGAAGTCACTGACCGAATAAATAAAGGGCATCGCCCGTATGTTGCGCGAATGAATGGTCAACCGGTTGCGTATGGCTGGCTCGCCACAAGCAAGGTGTCCATCGGCGAACTCGATATCAATGTCGAACTCTCGCCGGATGATCGCTATCTCTGGGATTTCGCCACTCTTCCAGATTGGCAGGGGCGCGGGCTTTATCCGCGTTTGCTCCAATCCATCCTTGAACAGGAAATCCAAAACGCCAAAAGGTTTTGGATCATCCATGCGCCAGAAAATCTCCCCTCCGGCGCCGGCATGAGCAAGGCAGGTTTTGAGTTCGTAGGGCAGCTCTCTTTCACAGTGGATGGGGAAGTAGGACTAGCCCCCTACGCAGATTCAACCGAACGTGCCCGCATTGGTGCGGACCTGTTACAGGTTCCCCTCATCGAATCGGTCCTGGCTCCATGCTGGTCCTGCGGAGGGACGATTGCAAAGAATCCCGAAAAGTCTGATGTTGATTCATGCTGGCCGCCCCAAAAATCCAGCCAAAGTGATTGTTGCTGTGTGAAGGAAGTCAAAAAAACAAACAATGGGATTATCGCTCTTTCTTCACAAAGTCACCGCTCGTCTTTGAAGAGGTGACATCATGCCCCATACGGTCATTTACAACTCAGAATTGCATCTTGTTGAATCAAAATTGCAAGGCGATATGACTTTAGGTGAAGCCGAGGAAATCGTTACCAAAATCGCAAAAATAGCCAAAGAGAAAGATTGCCGATCGATTTTCATTGATTTTCGTAACGTGTCACAAAAATTGCCGATGGTAGAGATGTACAGATTGCCTGATCGCACAAAGAACATATTCACCTCTTTTGCTATGAACGTATCGCTCTACAAACGGGCGAATGTCGTCGCAAAAGACCTGGATGATTATGTTTTTCATGAAAACGTCATGGTCAATCGTGGACATAACGAAAAGGTGTTTACTGATATTGACCAGGCAAAGGAGTGGCTAATGGAAACTGGCGCCGCTCAACAAAGTCGGCTTTGTGCCAACAGTGCCGGAGATTACCTACAGGAGAAGAGACCATGAATGCATTATCAACGAAAAAGGAAAAAAGAAGAATGAACACAAGTTTAATCTGGCTGGGTCGAGTTGTGGTCGTGATGATAGGGTTGGCGCTAATAGGGGCTGTTTATGAGCGTATGGCAGAAGCCGCGGATGCAAAGGCATATCCGCCGCCTGGTCAAATGGTGGACGTTGATGGGTATCGTCTGCACATCAATTGCACCGGCACGGGGAGTCCCACAGTGGTCATTGTGGCTGGGTTGGGTGACTGGTCAACCTCGTGGGGAGGAGTTGTACAACCAGAAGTTGCGAAGACAACACGGGTCTGTACCTATGATCGAGCTGGTATGGGTTGGAGCGAAGCAAATCCACTTCCGAGCGATGCAGCACAATTCGCCAGGGAACTGCATGCGTTGCTTGAAAACGCCAATGTCCAAGGACCCTATGTTATGGTCGGTCACTCGCTCGGAGGGTTGATCGTGCGCGTATTTGCCCACGACTATGCCTCAGAAGTCGCCGGGGTTGTGTTGGTTGATTCGATGAACCCCAAACAAGTAACTGAGTCGCTGTCGAATAAACTAGCTCTGTTCTCTTCGATTGAAGCTGCGGTAGCGCGTGTCGGAGTAGGACGACTGCTTGTGAAACTGCCTGCAATCGCTCCAAGTTTACCGGCAGGTGATGAAGCCTACTATCCGCTCTTGTTCCGTCCACAAACCTTTCAAACTGCGGCTAACGAATACCGAGAGTTGCCAGCCTCGGCGGCCGAGGCTGCTGCCGTGACGTCCTTTGGTGATCTGCCTCTGATCGTTCTGACTGCCAGGCTGAATGACAACCCAGGCTGGCCGGAGTGGCAGAATGAATTGCTCCAGTTATCTTCCAATAGTGAGCATTTATTTGCCGAAAACAGCGGTCATGTAATCCAGCTTGATCAGCCAGACGCCGCGGTCTCAGCGATTTTGAAAATGGTGGAACTGGTTCGCCAGTCAAGACATGAATAATCTGGATTTCTTCCTCATTAGCGTGAATCAATGTGAAACCGTATCGGCTCGAAAAATCATCTTTCTAAGTATACCGATTCTGGCTGCGGTCTTGTCCGTAGCCAGAGTCAAGCCTTCTTTTGCCCAGATCGTGCCTGCGAATTTTGATGCAGTTGACACTTATATCAGCACCAAAATGAAAGAACTTGGGATACCCGGTGCGGCACTTGTCATTGAGCAAGGTCCAACGTCCCTTTGCACCGGCGGTTACGCCGATCAGGGAAGTCCATGGGCATTCTTTATGCTGGAAGAAACCGCTTCAAGTCAGAATGCCAAGAAACGGTTTGTTCTTTTGCCAAGGCGTTGGGTCGTTGAGCGTAGTTTTTCCATGGACTTCACGTTTTCGCCGTCTGGCTCGTGACTTTGAGAGACTCCCTGAAACTTTTCGCAACCTTCACTTTTTGGCTTTTGTCACCTTGATGGCACAAACCCTCGTTAAAACTATAGCTTATATACTCTAAAGTCCATAACAGGCCCTAAATGCGATTGCCCTAAATTGTCCTGCCTCTCACTGAAATCCGTTATAATGCTATCCCTATGGAAGAACGATTACAAAAACTGCTTGCTCAGGCCGGATATGGATCTCGCCGCCGTTGTGAAGAATTTATTATTGCAGGGCGTGTGCGGGTGAATGGGCAGGTGGCCACTCTTGGCCAAAAAGCTGATTTGTCCGTTGATAAGGTCACCTTGGATGGTAAGGCTTTACCCAAAGCCGAATCATTGACGTATACCTATATTGCTCTATATAAACCTCGAAATGTGCTTTCTGCAGCAGAGGGTCAAGACGATCGTGAAACAGTCCGCGATCTGATTCCGTTGGAAGGTCACTTGTACCCTGTAGGCCGTTTGGATTTTGATTCAGAAGGCCTGATCCTGATGACCAATGATGGCGGGTTGACGAATAAATTAACTCATCCAAAATTTGGGCATCAAAAGAATATCGCGTTTTGATCGCACGCCGCCCGGACGAGAAACAGATGGATACCTGGCGACGTGGAGTTGTCTTGGATGATGGAGAAAAAACCGCTCCTGCTGACGTGAGCTTCATTTCTATGTCTGGCAAGGGGGCTTGGATACGTATCATTATGGGTGAAGGAAAGAAACGTCAGATCCGCGAAGTGGGAAAGTTGCTTGGTTTGCCAGTAGTAAAAATTATTCGCTTACGCATAGGTACACTAAGGTTGGGCAACCTCAAACCGCGTCAATGGCGACATTTGACACAGGATGAAATAAAAGAGTTGAAAGGGGAAAAGGGTACGATGGCAGAAGTTCGTAGTGGTCGTACTCCTGTTAAAAGACTTCATCCTACAGACCGCCCGAAACGTTTTCCTAAAACAGAGGCACGTGTTTTAGACCGTGCTCGCGGTGAGCGACCTCCCACAAAGGAAAAAGCAGAACGAACACGCGAAGATCGTTCAAGAACAAAACGTCGTTGAAGCAGAAAATAATAAGCTTCCTTGCTTGAGTTGAAACTCAAGAAGCAGATTTTTAAACAGAAGCACCGCCTGGTAAGTTTATAGGAGGTGCTTTTATGTTTGATTCTGATTGAAAGAGAAATTGATACTGAAGAGAAATGGTTGTATGTGCATCTGGTTGTGGGGTGTATTTTGAAACTAATTGGAAATAAAGTGGAGAGAAGTTGACTCTTCAGATGCCACTTTAGGATTGAATCGTTTTCAAAATGTTTTAAATATACGACTGCGAGGTAATCGATTTAGCTTTATCAAGTGATTTATGACCAGTGTGGAGTTTCCATGATTAGGAAAAAGAATATCGTGTTCTCGTGGCACGCCGCCCGGATGAAAAACAACTTTCTGCATGGCAGCGTGGTGTTGTGCTTGAAGATGGCGACAAGACCGCACCTGCAGAAGTAAATTTTCTTTCCACTTCCGGTAAAGGAGCGTGGATTCGGGTGGTGATGGGCGAAGGCAAAAAACGTCAGATCCGCGAAGTGGGCAAACTACTGGGATTGCCGGTGGTGAAAATCATCCGTTTGAGGATCGGGACATTGAAGCTTGGCTCGCTCAAACCGCGTCAGTGGCGATATTTGACCGCTGACGAGATCTCCGATTTGAAAGGCGAAAAAAGAGACCCGCGGCCTGTTCCTGCAAAATTCACCGGACGATCTACCCCGAAGAAAAGCTGGGCCAGAGACAAAGATTCAAAGGACAAACCTCCTAGGTCGATCCAAAAAAGGCCTGGTAAACCAGTTCGAAGATCGTCAGGTTCGTAGCGATAGATTGTCCTAAAACGTACCCGCCCGCGAAATTTTTATTCGCGGGCGAGTTACATTGTTCAAGTCAGGTTGGAGGGATTTAGCTTTGGCGAATATCCCAGAATTTCTTTACTACTTTTTCGAGTGCAGTCTTGACAGTCTCCTTTTTCATGCCAGCCACTTTGAATGTGAGCATCTTCGAGCTTGTGTCTGGTCCGGAGAATATTCCAAATGAAACGAAGTTTCCACCTGCGTCGGCAATGGCCTTTGTTACTTTGGCAAGCTGACCTGGTTTATCCTCAACCAATGCACTGACGCGGATCGCCTTTTCACGCGCCCCCATCAACTCAAGAAGGATTTTGAATAAGTCTGTCTCGGTGATCATTCCTGCGATTACGCCGGAGCGCATCACGGGCATGCCGCCAATTTTTGAATCTGCCATAATGCGGGCGGCTTCTTCGATCGGGGTGTTTACATCAATGCTCTTCACTTTTTTTGTCATTACCTGCTTGACCGTTACTTTGCTGATCAAGTAGTTCATTTCCCAAACGCTTAAGCTGCTTACCGGAGAGGGTGACGCATTGAGCAAATCACCTTGAGAAACGATACCTACTAATTTTCCATCTTTGATGACCGGTGCGCGGCGGATATGTTCCTTCTTGAACATTACCAACGCATCATGGATCGGGGTTTCGGGGGATACTGAAATCACAGGGGACGACATTCTTTCGCCGACAAACATTTTTGCCTCCAGGGTGTTGAAAAAAACTATGTTGTGAAATTTATTACAAACACATTATACGAGGAATTGGCGAAAAGAAAGTCACTAAATTGGAGTGAATAAGGTCACTTTGCCGAGATGCATGGATGTCATATGAATTCAGTGTCCAAACCAACGGGGAAAAGGGGCCGGGGGGGGGGGGGGGGGGGGGGGGCGGGGTGCCGCCCCCCCAAAGGGGGGGGGGAGCCCCCCCCCGCCGGGGGCGGGGGGGGGCGCGGGGATACGAGTAGCCCCTGATGGTATTTCGTCGGCTAGAACTTGATTTTTATCTTATAGTAGCAACTTGCATTAAAAAACAAAACGGGCGAATCCGTTCGGATTCGCCCGTCAACTTGATTGGAAATTTTATAGCACGATGCTCAAGGCGCGGTAGAGCATCTTGATGTACTCGCCACGGGTGGCAGGTTGGTCTGGTGAGAAGGTGGTGTCGGAGGTGCCATCAGCAACGCCCCAGCCATAAGCCAGTTGAACGGGTTCGGCGTAGTAGGCGCCGATGGGAACATCCATCCATGCGGCGGTGCGCATGACGGGGACGCTCGGGTAAGCAATACCCAGAATGTTTCTTGTGTCCATATATCCACCGATTACACCGGGGTTGGCCTGGATCACATCGGCAACATTTTTGAAAATGGTGACGATCTGACCACGGGTGAGTAGGTTGTTCGGGTCGAATCTGCCATCGCCGATGCCGCTCATGAATCCATCAGAACAAGCCTGCCAGACCCAGCCAGCAAACCAATCGGAGGCGGCGACATCGGTAAAGTCACAGCCAGCAGGGGCAGAGGTGGGAAGCAGGGTGGCATCATAGCCGTTTGAAATTTCGAAAAGGGTGGCGGCTTCAGCGCGGGTGAGGGTAGTATCGGGGCCGAAAGTGCCATCATCGAATCCGCTGACCAAGCCAAGGGTGGCAAGATAGCGGATATATACTTCGTGTTCGTGGCCGTTCACATCTGAGAAGGTTTCGCAATCTTCCAATTCTGCGGGTGTGATGGCAAGGGCATTGCGGAAATAGACCGGAAAACCGAGTTGATTTCCAGCCTGGTCTTCCACTTGCTGAGTTACCGTCCATACGCCGCTGGCGGTGGAAGGGAATGTGAATCCCCAGGAGAGCAGGTCTTCGCCCGGGCCAACAGGAGCAGGCGGAGCAAAGGTGCCGGTAACCTGAAGATTCCATGAGCCAATGCCCGAATATCCAACTGTGGCCGGGAAGCCATAATGGTCAGTGGCCATGGCCCAATACTCGAAGGTATTGCAGGCCACAGGGTCAAGAGACTTTACCAGGCCCGTAGTGCTGGGCGGGTTGGCGGTGAAATACTGCGGCGCTAAAGAGTCGACAGTGGTTTCACCCATGGGGGCATCGGTGTCAACGGGGACGTCAGGCAGGCCAGCACAGGCAGTGCTATCCACGGTGACGATGAATTCCACCACATCGCCGTTAATGGGACCAATGAGGGTCATGTCATAGGGGAAGGTGCCGCTCGCATCGCTGGAGCCATTGATGGTGGCGATATCCATACAACCGGTGTAGAGAGCGACCGGGGGATCCGCCTGGATGCGGCTCCAGATCAAAATGTACTTGGTGCCGGCCGCCATGCCAGTCACCGACCAGTCCACATCCACGTCAGTGGCGTTGGCGAAATCAGGGATATTGGTGATGGAAGCATCGCCAGCCACGGTGGCGGCGGATGCAATGCTGAACTGAGCCAGCATGAAAACGGCCAGCAGCAATACGGTGAAAATCTTTTTGCTCATTGTCTCTCCTCGAAAAAAAATGATATTTATTCCGACTATCGTTGTCTGAATGAAACCATTTTATTGTTGATTTCATTTCATGTCAATTGCATTGCAAAATTTGATGTTTATTTTGCGAATTCTTTCACAACGCGCGCCATGTGCTTGGCATGTTTTAGATACAGATCGAGGCGGATATTTTCATTCGGCGCGTGGGCGCGTGTGTCGGGGTGACCAAGGCCCATCGTCGCAACGGGCAGGTTCAGGTCATGGACGAACGGGTAGTTGGGGCCAGATCCACCAACCGTGGGGACAAGTTCCATTGGCGCGTCGTAAATATCCGCGGCAGTGTCCACGATTAACTTGATGAAGGGGTCATCGGGGTTTGTGCGTGCGGCAGGTTCGCCGCCGAGGAAATCGATCTTGATATCACTAAAGCCTTGCGCATCAAGATGGGCGCGCAATTTCTTAACGATCTCTTCGGGCATTTGCGCGGGCACAAGGCGGAAATCTACTTTGGCAGATGCGCGCGCAGGCTGAACGGTTTTCGAGCCCGGGCCTTGATACCCGCTGTTGAGTCCGCAAATGGTGCAGGTGGGTGTGAATACTTCTTCGATCTTCAATTCGTTGCCACCTTTGATCCCTTTGATGAATTCCTTCACGCCGAAACGATTCTTGTATTCATCGGCAACATCGGGAAGTTTTTTCATCAATTCAAGTTCGCGTTCGGTGGGCGGAATGATGCCATCATAAAAGCCTGGGATGAGAATCCGTTCATCCTTACCTTTTAGGCTGTTCAGTGCCCAAACGAGTCTCCACGCCGCGTTGGGGAAGATACTGCCACCCAACCCCGAATGGACATCCGTGCCGAGTGACTCGACCGAAAGTTCAACATAGCAAATGCCGCGCAAGCCGAGATATTGCATGGGCACTTCGCGGTGATCCACGCCGCCGAATTCCCAAATGCAGGCATCGGCCTTGAGCAGATCCATATTTTCGCGGACGAAATCATGCAGGTGAACACTGCTGGTTTCCTCTTCGCCTTCCACAATGAATTTGACATTGCATGGCAGTTCGCCGTCTTCATCGAGAATGGCATCAAGCGCAAAGAGACGCGAGGTGAGGTGACTCTTGTCATCGCTCACGCCGCGGCCATACATTTTCCCATCGCGGATTTCTGGAATAAAAGGAGGCGATTCCCATAATTCCAATGGCTCAGGTGGCTGGACGTCGTAATGGTTGTAGATGAGCAGGGTCTTGTCGCTTTTGCCCTTGCGCTCGCCAAAGACCACCGGCGCCCCTGCTGTAGATTTGATCATGGCTGTGAAGCCGCGCTTTTCCAGCATTTCCTTTACGATTTGAGCGCATTCGCCCAGCCCGATATTCTGTGCGCTGATACTTGGCTGTGCTACGTAGCGTTTGAGTTCTTCAAGGTTTTGGTCGAGATTCTTTTCAAGATACGAGTCGATTTGCCTGTAGGTTGTCATGTGAACTCCTTTTTGAATTATTTATAGAATCCTACGATCCAGTCAATAGAATAGGCGCCTGCATAGGCGAACATTCCCATTTTTATGATTTGACCAGCCCAGCAAAAGATCAGAAACTTCCAAACAGGGATTTTTGCCACACCCGCTGCGATTCCCGCCAGATCAAAAAAAGGATTTGGAATTGCAGACAAAACAAAAATCGCCCAGACGCCATATTTCTGCACCCAGGGCGAAACGCGATCATAGACCTTTGTATTTTCCACGATGGCCTGTCCGCTGAAGCCTGCCAGATATCCGGAGAGTTCGCCGATGGCGCCGCCCGTCCCTGCGGCAAGCGCCACCAGAGCAGGATTGAATATATTTCCCATCGCGAAAACGACCGCCACTCCGGGTGCGGGGATGATGACCGTCGCATTCGCCATCATCATGATCAGGAAAATGCCCGGATACCCGTAGGCCGAAAACTCATCCACGCGCTCACGGATGCTGTAAATGTAAACGGTGATACCGATGACAACAAGCAATGCAAGCGCGCGGAGGATATTTGTGCCTAGGCTGGCAGATGGGGCAGGTTTTTCAGGTCTGAAGGTTTGAAGGTTCGCAGGTTGATCTTTGGATATTGCTGCGTTTTTTGGGGAACCCGATTTGACCTTTGAGCCTTTCGAAAGGCTTTGTTCGGGTTCTTTTGGTTTCCTGGCTTTTAAACTTTTTGATTTTTCAAATTTCAAACCTTTTAACTTGTCAACCTTTGAGCCCTTAGATTTCTTCGATGGTGACACTGATAATCTTTACTGCTGGGGCATTCACGTTGCCCGGGTCGCGTTCAGGAATGGACATGAGCACATCCAGTCCTTCCACAACCACACCAAAGACAGTGTGTTTGCCGTTTAGGTGGGGGGTGGGGCCATGGGTGATGAAGAACTGCGAGCCGTTGGTTGCAGGTCCCGCATTCGCCATGGAGAGGATACCGCGCTTGTCGTGCTTCAAACTGGCGTCGAACTCATCGCCGAATTTATAACCGGGGCCGCCTCTGCCGGTACCGGTCGGGTCGCCGCCCTGCGCCATGAAATTGCCAATGACGCGGTGGAAGATGACGCCGTCATAAAAACCTTCGCGTGAAAGGAAAACGAAATTGTTCACGGTCATGGGGGTCTTGTCGGCGAATAATTCGATCACCATGGTTCCTTTGTCGGTTTCCATGTGCGCCTTGTATTGCTTCTTCGGGTCGATCTGCATTGCGGGTGGGGTACTCCATTGTTTTGCCATTCCAAACTCTCCTTTTAATAAAATATGATTATTTTAGTAACGATTCGATCCTTGCCACAACCATGTCGAGCGCGGCTACATTATGTCCGCCTTCAGGGATGATCACATCGGCATAGCGTTTTGACGGCTCGACAAATTCAAGATGCATCGGCCGCGCTGTTGCCAGGTATTGCGCGATGACTGATTCTGTTGTGCGACCACGTTCCGTAATATCGCGTTTCAAGCGGCGGATGAAGCGAAGGTCCGAATCGGTATCCACGAATAATTTCACATCGAACAATTTCCGCAGTTTTGCCTCAACAAAAATGAGAATACCTTCCACGAGGATCACATCCCGCGGGCTCACTGTAAAGGTTTGAGAGCCCCGTCTATCGGTGGTGAAATCGTAGATGGGCACTGCAACCGCATCTCTGTTTTTCAACGCGGTCACATGTTTGATCAGTAATTCGGTTTCGAGCGAATGCGGATGGTCGAAGTTCTTTACGTCGGTGCGTAATTCCGGGGGCAGTTTGGTCAGGTCTTTGTAATATGAGTCGTGTTGAAGATAAGCTATTCGATCTGCTCCGACTCGATTGAGGATTTCCTGTGCAACGGTGGTTTTTCCCGACCCTGATCCGCCTGCGATGCCAATGACCAATGGAACGTTATGACTCATATCGACGATTATAGCAAACAAAACGGCTCCGGGTGGACCCGGAGCCTGTTTCGCCGACGAAGGGCATTAGTTGCGCTTGAACCTTCCTGTCAGCGCCTGCCAGATGGGACAGCGATCATAAAAGCCCATAAAGGCAATGATCCCTCCGATCCCGGCGACCAGCCAGTTACCTGTGTTGATACCGATTATGACGAACAACAACCCAGCACCCAGCCTTAAGGAGCGGTCAAATGAAGTGAGCGGAACTTTGATTTCCCTGCCTTCCGCCACCGCTTCGAACATGGCACGATACCCTGCTTCATTTTGAGCACCGGTGACTCTCCCAATTTCCTTACCATTGCGGACGGTGAGCACGGTAGGGATGCCAAGGATGCGATACTGCTCCAGGACTTCGCGTGCTTCATCAGCATTGACTGGCATAAATTCGATCCTGTCGCTGTATTCCTTTGCCAGTTTTTCGAGGATTGGTTTGGTCATCATACACGGACTGCACCATGGAGCCCAAAAATCAATAATGACAGTTTTTTCTGCTTCTGATATCTTTTTCTTGAAATCTTGTTTGTTCATGGCTTGGTTTTTGGAGCGGACGAGAGATCGTCCGCTCCAGTTGAGGGTACTTAATTATTTGTGCTGAGTTTGAAGACGGAGTAGATCGGGCAAAAGGCAACAACGGCTGTGAGCAGGAATACCCCGCCGAGGACGACCAGCACGATGCCGAGCGTTCCGGTGACGATTCCGCCAAAATACAAATAGGCAAACACTGCAGCGAGCACGACACGGGCGATACGATCGATATTGGACATATTGCGTTTCATGGTAAATCTCCTTTGGTTGTTTGAAGTGATGCCCTCAGTATAGGAGATATGCCAATTCCTGTCCGTGACAATGTCACACAAGCGAATGGGATTCTAATAGCTCGAAATCCAGGACTTCGAGCTTTCCGCGCGTTGAGTGGATGCTGCCCTCACTGACGAAATCCTCCAGCAAACGGCTGATGACTTCGCGCGAACTCCCCAATTCTGCTGCGATTTCCTGATGGGTGATTTGAAGTGGGTTTTGTTTTCTTGCTCGATTCAGGATCAGCGCAGCAACACGCCGATCCATGCGGTGAAAAGCGACCTCATCCACAACTGCCATCATGGTGGAGAGTCGCTGTGATAACAGATCAAAGACAAATTCGCTCCACAGATTGTAATTTCGCACCCAGTCACGGAATTTATCCGCGGGGATCATCACCGCTTCAGCATCCTGCTCCACGGTTGCGATAGCAGGGAAGGTCTTTTGGCTGAGAATTGCGTTTGCGGTCAGAATGCAGGATGACCCGTTCCCAAAACGATAGAGGGTGATTTCGCGGCCTGTCTCGCCGATCTTGTAGACTCGCACCACACCGGAGATCAGCAGCGCAATGGCTTCAACGCGATCTCCCTCAAGAAAGACATCGCGGCCGGTGGGGATGCGCGCGAAGAAGGCCGCTTGTTGAAATTCGCGCTTAAAGGCTTCATCAACCTGTTGAAGGATGGGAAGGGCTTGGGAAATACGTTTGAATTGAGATTCGTCGATCATTGGTTTGAAACAAAGTTGAGAGCGCTTTTTAGGGCGCTCTCAATATTTTAAAAAAGAATTAGTCAGTCATAAAAGCCAAACCCACTGTGCCGGGGCCAGCATGTGTGCCCACTACGGGGCTAAGGTCTGTTACAAAAGTTTCGCTTGGATTCAACGCCTGCGCGGCACGATCCAGCAGGATCTTTGCGTCTTCGGCGGCATTTGCATGCACGGTGGCGAGGCGGATATTGGATTTCCCTTTCACCTTTTCAGAAACCAGTTCAAGGATGCGATCCTGTGCCTTGCCCTTTGTACGGATGCGCTCAACACCTTCCACACGACCATCTTTCAGTGCAAGGATCGGTTTCAGGTTGAGTGCCGAACCGATAAATCTCTGTGCCCCGCCGATGCGTCCGCCGCGATGCAGGAATTCAAGAGTGTCCACTGCGAAGAAAAGCCCGGCTTTTTCGTGCGCTTTTTCTGCGATTGCGGCGCATTCTTGCAAGCTTGCCCCGGCATCCATTGCGCGCGCTGCAGCAAGTACTTGAAAGCCCAGGGCCATCGATGTGCATTGACTATCGACCAGTGTGACCTTTTCTCCCGCGCTGCCCATCGTATCCTTGGCTTGCATAGCAGATTGCATGGTGCCTGAAAGTTTTGAAGAAATGAACATGCCCAACACATCCATTCCTTGATCTACAAGCGACTGGAAGATGGCTTGCATCTTGGCAGGGGTCGCCTGTGAAGTGGATGGCATTACTTTGGCTGTTTTCAAGCGTGTGTAAAATTCTTTCGGCAGGATGTCCACCCCATCCTCGAACATTTCATCACCCCAAACCAGGATCAACGGAACGACAGATATATTATGCTTTTGGACAAGCTCTGCAGGCACGTATGCAGTGCTGTCGGTGACAAGTGCAAATTTGGACACGGGATTTCCTCCGAACGATTGAGATTTGATGACAAGGCATTTTATCCCAACGGGGAGATTAAGTCATGGATTTTTCGAATCAGCTTACGGGTAGTTTGAAACGAGGGTTACATCCAAATAATCTTGCTTGTGGCTGGCATGGTATAATAGTACTATCTAGTCCAGTTTTGCATGAAATTTCACTTTAGGAGCCTATTTTGGCCTTCAACCCAATTAACTGGCTGTTAGGCCTTTTTTCTCTGGATATTGCCATAGACCTTGGCACCGCGAACACGCTGGTTCACGTTCGAGGGAAGGGGATTGTCATTAACGAACCCTCCTGGGTGACTGTTGACAAAAAACTTCGCCAACCTGTGGCAATTGGCCTTGAGGCTAAAGAGATGGTTGGCCGAACGCCGAGCAATGTAATGGTAGTGCGTCCAATTCGAGACGGGGTCATTGCCGAATTCGATGTAACCCAGGTGATGCTTGAATATTTTATTGGCAAAGTCCATGAACAGAGCATGGTGCCGCTTCCACGTCCGCGCGTGATCGTGGGTCTTCCCACTGGTGTAACGGAGGTGGAGAAGCGCGCTGTGTATGATGCGGTGATGGCTTCCGGTGCCCGCCAGGCGATGTTGATCGAAGAACCGATCGCGGCCGCGCTGGGAGCTGGTCTGCCCATCGGTGAGATTCGCGGCTCGATGGTAGTGGACATCGGCGGCGGTACCACTGAAGTTGCGGTCATGTCGATGAGCGGTGTGGTCTCTTCCCGTTCCCTGCGTGTGGCAGGCGATGAAATGGATCAGGATATTGTTCAATATCTTCGTAACAAATACAACCTGCTGATCGGTGAAGGGATTGCCGAGCAGGTCAAATGGCAGATCGGTTCCGCTTATCCGTTGCAGCCGGAAAAAACAATGGAAGTGCGCGGTAGGAATCTTGTCACGGGTTTGCCTGAAACTGTAGAAGTCTCTTCAGTCGAAATTCGTGAAGCCTTGATTGGTTCAGTGCAAGTCATCATTGATACGGTCCGCGATGCGTTGGATGAAATCCCGCCCGAGATCGTAGCGGACTTGATGGATATCGGTATTTGTCTTGCGGGCGGCGGGGCGCTTTTGCAAGGGCTGGCCGAACGGCTTACTGATGAATTGAAATTGCGTGTATGGGTGGCAGAGGACTCGCTGACTTGTGTTGTGCGCGGCGCTGCCATGATCTTTGAGGACCTTCCGACCTTTAGTCGTTATTTGGTCGGTCTGGAACGCGGCAGCACGCGTCACATTACTGGTTAATGGTTCCCCTGGCATTTATTGCCTGAGGAAAATAAAACATGAACTCCCGTTCTTTACAAACGACGATAATTTTTCTTGTCATAGGTGGGATATTAGCATTGGCATTTGGCGGCTTCTTTGGGCCGGCCTCCCGTCAATTCAGTTCCGTGCTGGTTGAATTTCAAACCTGGGTCTCTTCACGCTATCTCGGCGTTCAAGATTTTTTCACTGCGCCGCGTGATATCGTTTCGCTGCGCACACGTAATGTCGAGTTGGAGTCGCAGGTATCTCAATTGCAGGCACAAGTGATCGAATTGCAGCAGCGCGTCAATGAAACAGAAATCCTTGCTGCGCTGGTTGATTTCTCGCGTTCAAATCCAGAGAGCACTTATAAGGCCGCTGCCGTCATCGGCCGTGACCCGAGTCCCTTCCTGCATTACATCATCATTAACCGCGGTTCCAACGACGATATCCGTCGTGGTATGCCCGTGGTGACCAATCAAGGTCTGGTTGGTCGTGTGGATGCTGTCATTGCGGATGCCGCACGCGTGCAGCTCATCACCGACCCTGCGTCGGCGGTCAATACCTATTTGCAAAATGCAGATACGACCGCCATGGCTTTGGGCTCTGTCACAGGCGACGTTTCACTCAACATGATCTCACAGGATGCGATTGTACAGCCCGGCGATCTTGCCTTGACCTCTGGCCTGGGTGGCGGTTATCCTGCGGATATTCCCATCGGGCAGGTGATTACGCTCCGCAGCCTTGAATACGAACTCTTTCAACTGGCAACCCTCCAACCCGCCGTGGACTTTACCCGTTTGTCCATTGTTTTGGTCATCACCAACTTCCGCCCGGTGGATATTACTCCGCTCGAACCGCTTCCCCTCCCATAAATTATTAAATCCAAAGCATGCGAAATCTTATTGCATTCCCCTTGCTTGTGCTGGTGGTCATTTTTCAGTCATCCATCATTAGTCAGATCAAACTGCTTAACGGTTATGCTGACCTGATGTTGATTGTCCTTGCAGCGTGGGCATTGCAGGAACGGGTGAAATCCTCATGGCATTGGACCCTGCTGGCCTGTATCCTGCTTGGATTTGTTTCCAAAATGCCGTGGCCTGTTCAGGTTGTCGGATATTTGGCGGTGGTTTTTACAGCGCAAGTTATGCAGAGGCGCGTGTGGCAGGCTCCATTGCTCGCAATGTTTAGTGTTACACTCATTGGGACGATTTTCATGCACCTTTTGTCTTTTGCAGTCTTAAGCCTTTCTGGAACTACTTTTTCATTTTCTGCTGTGACTGGCTCGATCACCCTACCGAGTTTATTGTTGAATATTTTCTTTTCGATTCCGATCTATGCCCTGATGCGCGATCTGGCGCGCTGGGTTTATCCTTCCGAGGTTTACGAATGAGTAGTAATTCTGCATCACGCCCCGTCCGTTTTGAGACCTGGCGGCTCGCAACGATCTATGTTGTGGTGGCTCTTGTTTTTATAGCGTTCCTTGCCAGGTTGATCAGGCTTCAAATTTTTGAAGGGGCCAATTACAAAACCAGCGCCGTTGACAATTACACCTTTGAAGTCAGTGTGCCTGCTCCTCGTGGAATTATCTTCGATAGGAACGGCTACATTCTTGCGCGTAATGTTGCTTCTTATAATGTCATCATCACTCCCGCAAATCTGCCCGATGATGCTTCGGATATTCAAGCCATTTACCGTCAACTATCAGACCTTCTTGATGTCCCGGTAGGTGGCCGTGCGGATGATGAGACCTTGCTTGAGGACGCAAAGCTTTTCGGCCCATGTGTGCCGGGGCCGGGTATTACTCAGCTTGTTGCCTTGCAGGATTCGCTGGCGCCATATAGCCCAGTGAAAATTAAGTGCAATGTTTCAGTTGAAATTGCCCGCGTTGTGGAAGAAAAATCTGTGGATTGGCCTGGCGTCACCGTTGAGATCGAACCGATCCGCGATTATCCGACGGGTTCATTGACCTCTGCCTTGGTCGGCTTTCTCGGCCCAATCCCAGCCTCGCTGGAAGAGGAATTTCGCGCACAAGGCTTTATCCCCAATCGTGACAAGATTGGTTACGCCGGTGTCGAAGATTCCCTCCAGGAAGTGCTGGCAGGTAGAAATGGCCTGCGGGTTGTGCAAGTAGATGTGGCCGGGCAGGAACTTCGAAACCTTGAACCGCCCATTCCCGCCGTGCCGGGCAACAATGTAACCTTGACCATCGACACACGGTTGCAGGCAGTTGCCGAAGCCTCACTTATTCAAGAGATCAATTTCTGGAACGATTTTTTCGACACGATCCGCATTTCGAGCGGAGTGGTCATTGCCATGAACCCGAAGACGGGTGAGATTTTGGCGATGGTTTCCTATCCTTCTTACGAGAATAATCGTTTTGCGCGTTTTATCCCTTCATACTATTATGAACAACTAAGCCAGGACCCGCGCCACCCCTTGTTGAACAACGCCATATCAGCAGAATTTCCTCCGGGTTCGGTGTTTAAGCTGTCCACAGCTACAGGCGCCTTCAATGAAGGCGTGGTCGATTCAGATGACATCATCGACGCTCCTGGGCAATTGGAGTTGTGTGAAAAATTCAACCCCAATGATCCATGCACTGGCTTGAATACACGCCCGTTCGTTGATCATATTTTCGAAAAGAGGCCGGAGGGCTTTGGTCCCATCAGTTTTTTGCAATGCATCGCATATTCCAGTAACGTTTGTTTTTATAAACTGGGTGGCGGTTATGAAGATGAGATCGAACAGGGCTTGGGTATCGAGCGCCTTCAACAATACGCCCGCGCACTCGGCTATGACCAGCCCTCCGGAATCGAGTTGAAGGGTGAACAGGATGGCCTGATCCCTGACCCGAAGTGGAAGCGCATCAACACCGGCGAGAACTGGTCCACGGGTGATACTTATATTGCGAGCGTGGGACAGGGGTATGTGCTTGCAACTCCGCTTCAGATTCTGATGTCTGGTGCCACGATCGCAAATAATGGCAAGTTGATGCAGCCTACGATCATCCGCGATGTCACGGATGGTGATGGCAAGGCAGTGGAAACATGGTTTAACCCGGACCCGGAAGTTTTCATCGCAACAGAATTTGAGGTACCAGGCAGTTATCAGATTTCTCCCTTTACACCCAATTTGAAATGGGATGTGACTGTAACCCCTCTGATTCAAAGTTATTCATGTGACGCCGGGTATTGTGACCTGAATGAAAATGACCTCAAGATCATTCGTCCCGAGTCGGTTGCAGCAGTACGTGCTGGTACAAGGATGGCAGTGACGGATCCATTTTTCGGCACACTCTACGATGTGTTCAATGATTTCCCGATCGCTGTCGCAGGCAAGACCGGGACCGCTGAATATTGCGATGACGTGGCGCGCAAGGCAGATCAATGCGACTTCGGCAAATGGCCCACACACTCCTGGACATTAGCCTATGCTCCATATGAAGACCCCGAGATCATTGTCGTGGCGTTTGCATATCACGGCGGGGAAGGTGCCAGTGTGGCCGCCCCGATCGTTTCCCGTGTCATCAAGGCTTATTTTGAGTTCAAGGCGCTTGATATTGCACAGGGAAATCCTTCATCAGGCCAGTAGCAGTGAGTCCTCTTGAGTTGCATTTCTAGAACAATAAATTCATTTAACTCGACACGTCAGGTATAATTCAACACGTTATTTGGTCAATGAATAACATGGAGCAAATTACTTCTCTGGTTCAGATCAAAGGTATTCGTGATGGCCTCCTCGCGACGTTTTCAGAAGCGCCGTGGGAGGACCAATGTGTTGCCTTGCTGACTCAAATTGACGATCGGCCTTCTTTTTTTCAAGGCGCGCGGCTTGCAATGGACGTCGGTACCCAGGTCTTGAAGGTGAATGACCTGGTTGATTTACGTGACCGCCTTTCAGAGCGTAATATTGCCCTTTGGGCTGTGGTCAGCGAGTCGCCAACCACGGAACAGACTTCACAACTGCTTGGCCTTGCCACCCGTATTTCGAAGCCGAGGCCGGAAGAACAGCGTCAGGTCGCAGGTTCGATTTCGGATGACACTGCCCTATTCATCAATAAAACGCTTCGTTCTGGAACGCGGGTCGAATTTCCGGGGCACATCGTCATCGTTGGTGATGTAAACCCTGGCGCGGAAATCGTTGCGGAAGGAAATGTGGTTGTGTGGGGCAGGGTGCGAGGTATGATCCACGCCGGAGCAAAAGGGAATCGCTCCGCTTTCATTTGTGCACTCGATCTTTCGGCGAATCAACTCCGTATTGCCGATGAAGTCTCAGCCATGTTGAAGCCTCAAAAAGATCCCCGGCCGGAAATAGCCACCATCAATAGTGAAGGACGATTGCAGGCCGAACTTTGGCACGTCGGTTAAATAATCTACTTTAGGAAATAATATGACTGCTCAAGTGATTACTGTTACCTCTGGAAAAGGCGGCGTTGGAAAAACCACTGCTGTCGCGAATCTTGCCACCGCACTTGCTGCAGATGGCAAAAAGGTTGTCTGCATTGATGGCGATATCGGTCTGCGTAATCTCGATGTCATCATGGGACTTGAGAATCGGATCGTTTACGATATTGTCGATGTGATCGAAGGACGTTGCAAATTAAAGCAGGCGATGATTCGCGACAAGCACCACCCGGATATGTATCTGATCCCAGCTGCGCAGACACGCGATAAGAATGCGGTCTCACCTTCAGACATGGTGCGCATCTGCAATGACCTGCGGCCTGATACTGATTTCATTATCATTGACTCACCCGCGGGCATCGAACGCGGCTTCCGCAATGCCATCGCCGCCGCAGACCGTGTTTTAGTAGTGACCAATCCCGAGGTCAGCGCAGTGCGGGATGCGGATCGTGTCGTCGGAATTTTGGAAGCAGAAGAAAAAAGCAACCCGGCGCTTATTCTTAATCGGTTGAATCCAACCTTGGTCAGGAATAATGACATGCTCTCTGCAGAGGATGTGCTTGACCTGCTTGGCATTCAATTGATCGGGATCGTGCCTGAAGATGAATCCGTTATTATTGGTTCGAATCGCGGCGCGCCCGTTGTCACCGATGCAAAAAGCCGTGCTGGCCAGGCTTTCCGCAATATCGCAAAACGCATTCAAGGTGAGGCTGTGCCCTTTATGGACCTTGAACAGCAGGGCGGTATTTGGGGCGCCATACAAAAACTGACTGGGAGGAAGTAGGATGAACTTCTTCACGCGAAAACGAAGCGCCACAAGCGCAAAAGAACGTTTGCAACTGGTACTGATCCATGACCGCACAGACCTGACCCCGGCCCAGTTGGAAGAATTAAAGGATGACCTGCTCAAGGCCATTTCACGCTATATTGACATTGATCCTGATGCCGTGCAAATCGGATTGGAACGCGACGGCCGCTCCCAGCGGCTGGTGGCGGATATTCCCTTGAGGAGTGCATCCCGCCATCACGCAGGTTGATCTGACGATTGCTGAAAAGCACGGATCGACCTGGCTGGGTGCCTTGGTTGTAATCCGTGCTTTTTTGTATCCCCGCGCTGAGCGTAGTCGAAGCGCATTTGGTATGGAATTAAATTATGAACCGCGATTTTTCCTGGCGAAATTTTGACTTTATTTTATTGGGCGCGATTGTGCTGGCCTCTTCTTTTGGCACGGCCATGATTCGTTCCGCGGTTGCGGGGAATGAGGTTTTACAGCCGTTGATTGTCCGCCAGGTGTATTTTGCTTTGCTTGGTGTGGTGCTTATCTTTTTGGTTGGTTCAGTGGATTATCGCTACTGGCTGGCCTTGCATCGTCCGATCTATTTTGGAATGATGGCCTTCCTGATCACGTTGACTGGTTTTGGTCAGTCTGCGTTTGGTGCCCAGCGTTGGTTCACTGTGGGTGTGCTATTTCTCCAGCCGACGGAATTTGCCAAGATTGTTGCGATCATCGTGCTGGCACGTTATTTTGAAGTTGCACAATATCAACCCCGTGATCTACGGTGGGCATTTGGCGCGATCCTTTGGGCGTCGGGCATCATCATTATGATCCTTTTACAGCCAAACTTGAGTAACGTGCTGTTACTGTCTGTTATTCTTGCAGTGATGTTGTGGATCAATGGAGTACAGGTCAAGCATGTGCTTTCCGCTGTTGGGATCGGTGCTGTCACTGTATTGGCTCTGGTGATTCTCTCTGTGCTTGGTGTTCGTATTCCGTTCCTGCAGCCTTATCAACAGGAACGTATCGTGAACTTTGTAGTGCCAGACCCCAACGATACTTATGGCAATCGTTACAACGTGCAGCAGGCTTTGATCGCTGTGGGCGCAGGCGGTGTTTTTGGCGAAGGCTATGGCCATGGCACTCAAACCCAGCTGCGCTTTTTGAAAGTCCGCCATACTGACTTTATCTTTGCCGCCAGTTCCGAGGAATTTGGTACGGTAGGTGGCGCGTTAATCATTATTACGCTTGGGGTTATCGTTTGGCGCTGTATCCGTGCCGCGCAAAAAGCGCGCGATGTTGCAGGCGCCACGATCTCAATGGGCGTTGCGACCTTGATCTTTTTTCAAGCGGCAGTGAATATTGGAATGAACTTAAACCTGCTGCCAGTTTCTGGCCTTCCGCTGCCCTTCATCAGCTATGGCGGCAGCGGTCTGACCGCACTCATGCTTGGAATTGGCCTTGTCGAAAGTGTCGTCATGCGCCACAAGCAAATGGAATTCTAACCCTCAACCTTCAACTTTTACCCTTCCAATTTTTAAACCCTCACTCATTCAAGCCTCGCCAACTACAAAGGAGCCTCCCCTTGACCATTAAACCCGCACGCACTCGTTTTGCGCCCTCGCCAACAGGACACTTGCACCTTGGCGGCGCGCGTACCGCATTGTATGCTTATCTGCTCGCAAAGAAAACGGGCGGACAATTCATATTGCGCATCGAAGATACTGACATAAAGCGTACAGTCCCTGGATCCGAACAGGAGATTATGGACGGCTTGCGCTGGCTTGGTCTTCAGTACGATGAAGGTCCTGATATCGGTGGAAAGTTTGGTCCCTATCGCCAGACCGATCGCCGTGAACTCTATCAGGCACACGCAAAAGCCCTCGTCGACAGCGGCCATGCCTATCCCTGTTTTTGCACCGCCGAACGCCTTGACAAAGTTCGTCAGGAGCAGATGAAACGCAAGGAAAATACGCACTACGATGGAACCTGCCGCGCACTTGCTCCCGATGAAGCTGCAAAACGCATTGCCAATGGCGAACCGTACACCATCCGTTTCAAGGTGCCGCATGATGGCGCCACCGTGGCGCATGACCGTCTGCGCGGCGATATCACCACCGAAAATAAGCAGCTCAATGATCAAGTCATTCTTAAAACCGATGGCTTGCCAACTTATCATCTCGCTGCGATGGTGGATGATCATGAAATGCAAGTGACTCATGTTATACGTGGCTCTGAATGGCTCGGCACTTTTCCCTTGCACGTAAACATTGTCCGCGCTTTTGGCTGGGAGGAGCCTGTTTGGGCGCACCTCTCTATTTTCCTTAAGCCAAGCGGCAAAGGCAAAATGTCGAAACGTGATGCGCCCGATGCAATGAAAGATGGATATTCGGTCTTCATCAAAGACATGCAAGACCTCGGTTTCACTCCCGAAGGTGTGTTGAACTGGTGTGCGTTGATGGGCTGGGGCGTTGCCGAAGACGATGTGATGACTCTCGATCAAATGGCGGACCGCTTCACCATTGACTCGTTGACTCCCTCTCCCGCCGCTGTCAACTTCCAACGGCTGGATCATTTCAACGCGACACACATCCGCCTCTTCACGACCGAAGACTTGGCCGCCCGCATCAAGCCTTACTTTACCCGTGAGGGACTCAACGTGGATGACGGCGTTCTTCTGAAGATCGTGCCGCTCATTCGTGAGCGCCTCACCACGCTGGATGACTGTCTGTCGTTTGGAAGTTTCTTCTTCAAAGAGAATGTGACGCCCAACCCAGAGGACCTGATCGCCAAAGGATTGGATGCGAAGCAATCGGCGCAGATCGCTCAAAGGGCGTACGAGATTCTCGCGGCGCAACCAGATATCAGTCACGAAAGATGCGAGCCGCCGCTGCGGGCTTACGTCGAGGAGAGTGGACTCAATGCCAATCAAGTCTTCGGTATTCTGCGCGTAGCCACAACAGGGCAAAAAGTCAGCCCTCCGTTGTTTGAGAGCATGGAGATTGTCGGCAGAGAGAAATGCCTTGCGAGGATCAAAGCTGCGATCGATATTTTGGAAAAGATGTAAGAGACGAAAAGTCCCGCTACAAACGTAATGGGACTTTTTATTTGCCGACTTTTATTCTTGAGATGATATGCAAACTAACGATCAGGGCGGTTTACAAAGCGAATACTTAGCGCGATCAATAGTGCCGTCATGACGGCGTGGAAGGCCGTGTAAATGATCCATGGGGAGGGCAGAGGAAATGACATGGTTCCGAACATGCCGCTGCTGGTCATGAAGAGACTTTGATCGCTGATCAAGATCGCTTCACTGACGACAGCCGCAAAGAGCGGATTTGTGGAAAAAAGGAACCATGTCGTGACATTCATGATATTTTCTGTGACGGAGGTTTGGAAAATATTCGACGAATCGAGAATGCCTGTGAAAACGATCAGCAGAATGAATATCAAGACCTGCACAATGAACGAAAGCATAATGGCTGCATAAGATGATACGGTCGAAACCAGGGTGCGATTTGTAAAGCTTGAGAAGAACAATCCCAATGCGCTGAAGAAAAACACAGAAACCACCAGCATCAAAATGGAGATTGCCATCTCGGCCATGCCCACGCCGCCCAAAAAGAAGGACATGCTTTGCACGGGAATGGCGGTGAAGATAAGCAGAAGTAGAAAAACAACCGCCGAACTGAGTTTGCCAAATACCAATGCGCTGCCTGAAAGCAGGGACGTGCGCAACAGATCAAAGGTTTGGCGTTCGCGTTCGGAGGAAATTGCGCCAGAAGTGAGGGCGGGGCCAATAAAACTTACCATGAGCAGTTCAAGCAAAACCACGGTGCTGAAGATGACCTTTCCCACCACTTGCAAATAGCCTGGGTCACCTGCTGATAAGCTACCGTCTACGCTTAGAAAGAGATAGACGAGGCCGATAAAAAAGCTGATCAGTGCGAGATATGAACTAAGGAGGATGAATCCCTGCCTGCCGCGCATGCGGCCTTTTAATTCTTTTGCAATGACGGGATTATCCAGCAAACTGCTGAGCAAATTCGGTCGGGTGGGTTTGTCTTGTACGGGCGGCGCGGATGATTCCATGGATGATCCCTTTGTGCTACGACACAATGCCTTTGGTCGTGCGCATGAATACCTCTTCGAGGTTTTTTGTCTCTTCGCTGAAATGCACCACGGGAAATCCCTGTGACAGAAGTTTCGCCAGCAATTGATGGATTGCTTCATCGTCCCCGACAAAATCTACTTCGATGGTGGGACGGTCGGTGTTTTCAAGCAGACGTGCTTCGGCAACGCCCGCGCTGGATTGCAAGGCGATCTGTACTTCCTGGGCGCGGTCAAGCAGACCGATGCGGAGCTGGCGATGCGGCATGACGCGTTCACTCAATTGCTGCAGGGTCCCGATCGCCACCAGTTTTCCGTCTTCGATGATGCCGACGCGTGTGCACAGTTCGCTGACATCTGCGAGGATATGACTGGAGAAGATGATGGTCTTGCCGAGGCGCGCGATTTCGAGCAGCAATTCGCGGATCTCAACACGCGCACGCGGGTCAAGACCTGAGGCGGGTTCATCCAGCACGAGAATGCCTGGGTCGTGGATCAAGACTCGGGCGAGTCCGAGGCGTTGTTTTAATCCAGTGGAAAGGGTGTCGACCATGTCATCGCGGCGATGCCCGAGGTCGACAAGCTCAAGCAGGTCGGTGATCAAACGTGTACGTTGATTCGGCGGGACCTTGTAGCAGGCTCCAAAGAAATCGAGATATTCCTGCACGGTCATATCGCCGTAGACGCCGAACGAATCGGGCATGAACCCGATGATGCGGCGTACTTCGTTTGGTTGTTTGCGGATGGAATATCCGCCGACGAAGATCTCGCCTTTATCGGGTTTCAGCAAAGTGACAAGCATGCGCATGGTGGTGGTTTTGCCTGCGCCGTTTGGCCCAACCAGACCGAAAATTTCTCCGCCATCGACATTGAAGCTGATGTTGTTGACGGCGAAACGTTTGCCAAAATGCTTGCACAGGTCTTTGATCTCGATAATGTGACTCATGGCTGCACCGTCAATGTAAAGTTGACTGCTGTGATCTCAACGTAGTCATTTGGGTCGCCGCTGAGATTTATTCTGATCTCACCATCCATGCCTACATATTGCCACGGGTCGGTGACGTCGGTGGAGTAAAAAGTCAGTGGGATGAGTGTCCATGTTTGGGTTTCGAAGTTCCAAAGTGAGGCTTGGATTTTATCGGGTGTCACCGATCCTTCGATGTTCAATGCCAGCGACTCCACTGTTCTGAAACGCACCGCTTGAGTGGGTTGGAAGCGCATGGTGTAGCCTTCGTTGGACATATTGTAATAAGGTGT
Source organism: Candidatus Villigracilis affinis (assembly GCF_016705895.1). Lineage (NCBI taxonomy): Bacteria > Bacillati > Chloroflexota > Anaerolineae > Anaerolineales > Candidatus Villigracilaceae > Candidatus Villigracilis > Candidatus Villigracilis affinis. Next base: position 113,172 of record NZ_JADJKT010000006.1, read on the forward strand.
GGTGATCGTGTCGCCGAGGGAGGATTCCCACGAAAAGATGCTGGAGGTCAACATTAATTTTCCAGGCTCGGTCTCGACTTTGGGATTGAGCTTTTCAAAAAAGAGCATGGTGTCGACCGCTTCCTGCTGTTGATCTTGAAGGCCTGTGGGCGTGGAAATTTCATCGATCCAACCCATGAGATAAACACCCGAATTGACATGGACGCTGCCGTTGCTTGTACCCGTATTTGATTGGAAGAAGGAAGTCTGTCGTTTTTTGTCAGGGTCGCTATTTGAGTAGGGAGTATAGGTATCCATTCCCAGCGTTGTCAGGATTGAGTATTGACTTGTTGCAACCGTGTTTGAGTTGTTTATCAGGGATTGCTTTACTTTTTTTGTTTCACCCGCCGCAAGGTCGCCGAGAGGGGTCCACGCACTTGAGGTAATGAGGACTGCATCCTTGATGGTGTACTCGCCTGTATTTTGGATTGTTCCAGAGAGAGCAGGGATCTGATTTCCGAGGGTGAGGATCAGGTCGCTTTGAATCGACAGCGCGGGCATATATCCGTTTGCGCCGACGATTTGCATCCCGCCGATCTCCACGCGCATATCCGGCAGGGTGGTTCCAGATTGACCTTGAATGGACAGCCAATTGTCATTGCCTTGTAAATTTCCGCTTGTATTTTGGATCGGACGAAGCAGGAATTGCTCCTGAGTTTCCACGGTGTAGGCGGTACGGCTCGGCGAATACACCCCAACCACGGCGCTGACTTGTGTTTGCTCAACTCCCTCCCAGCCTTGTACAAGCATGAGACGATTCAATATGGGACGAATACCGCGATACGCATAGCCTGAGAAGTAAGCGAGGGCGGTAAAGAGGATCACCAAAACAGGAATCGTGATCCAAGCCAGTTCAGTCCGTTTGATGCGGCGCAGGAAAAAGTAGTTTAGCGGACCGATGACGAACACATATAACCCAAGCCAGCAGCAGATATAAACAAACGATGGAAGCGCCAACTCGGGCAGCGCCGACAGCGCGTCATTGACTTGATACGAATCCCAGTTGCCGTCTGCCCAAATGGGCCGCGGTGATTTGAAGCCAAGCAGGTGGTCGTAGATCATTCCCATGCCGCCCCATTCGCTGAGCGGTTTCAAGCCCGGGTCCGCCGCAAAAAAGTAGACTTTGCCAAAACCGATCTGTTTTTCAACCAGCAAGGGAATTCCGCTTTGTTCAACGAGCACACTCGCGCCTTCCAGAGTCTGGCCGGTGGCCAAAACGGTTTCCTGTTCTTCGAGCAGTGGATATTTGGAATAGGTGGAAAGGGCGGTTAGCGTTGCAACGTTTTTGGTGGAAGTGAGTTTGACGGGCAAAATCCCATCCAAACCGGCGCTGCCTGCCTGCCAGTGGATTCCGCCTGTGACGAATAGTTTGCCGCCTTTTGCCAGCCATGATTTCATGGCCTGTTTTTGTTCGGCGGTGAGTGTGCCCGTATCCACATTGGAGATGACCAGCGCATCCATTGCGTCCCAGCCTTGCGCCTGATCGGGCAGGTCTTCAATATTTAGCTGCGCAGTTTGCACATCATTTGTAAGCGGAGAAATATTATTCAAAACAGAAAATGCAGACGGTTTGTCCGACACGACACCGATGAACAGTGTTGTGTTGAATGAGCAATTCACATTGAGATTTGTTCTTGCGAGCGTTTTATTCCCCTCGAGAACATTCACTGAGAAATTGCGAGTCGACCCGTCAATATATACATAAATAAAGAATTCCTTGCGTGAAGTGGCGGGCAGGGAAACATCCACCCCATATACCGATTGCCCGTTCATGTCGTTTTTGTAGGCGGCTTGCACACGTGCTTCAACGTCGGCGCCTGTGTTTTCCACCATTACTCTGACGGGCAGCCACGTGCCGATCTTGCAGAAATTAACGAGTCCAGCTTTGGCATTGATCGTGATTTCCCCTTGTGTTTGCGCAGATGCATTTATTCCCGCCAAAGGAGTGATCAATGAAATCAAACAAAACATCACAAGGATGGCTATTCGTTTTTTGATTCCCGTTCGATATTGAAGGTTCAAGCGTATTCTCCAAGGGTTGGTTAATGGTGGAATCATATCATATTTGGTTTGTATCTTTACGGGCGGTCTCCATGTATACTTGAAACATGTTTGACCCTGAAAGATTCAAAACCAATTCCCTTTATTTACACACGAACGGGGTTTCAGTGATGCGCGTACTGGCTGCTGCATTCAATGCTGTTGAAGCGGGCGAGGCAGTGAAAAAATACCTGTATGAAAACCCTTTACCGGTTGCAAGACGTGTCTTTGCTTTTGGATTGGGGAAAGCGGCCTGCGCGATGACCTCGGCATTGGCTGACGAAACCGACCTGACCGACAGCCTCATCATAACCAAGCACGCTTCGCCGCTTGACCTGAAACCTGTCACGGTTATCGAAGGAGATCATCCCATCCCGGGCAATTCAAGCCTCGGCGCTGGGACTGCCGCATTGGATTTCCTCTCGCAATTGCAACAGGATGACCTGCTGGTCTGCCTGATATCAGGCGGCGGTTCCGCATTGATGACCGCACCCCGCATCCCTCTCACGGATTTGCAATCGCTCACTTCTGCTTTACTTGCCTGTGGCGCGCGCATCGACGAGATCAACATCCTGCGCCGTCACCTCGACGGTCTCAAAGGCGGCGGCGTAGTGCGACATGCCAACGGCGCACGCGTGATCAGCCTTTTACTTTCTGATGTGGTTGGCGACGCGTTGGAGGCGATTGCCTCAGGTCCCACAGCACCAGATCCAACGACCTGCGCAGATGCATTGGCCATCATCGAAAAATACGACCTGAAAAATAAAATCCCCGCCTCCATTCTACCAGCCTTGGTCGAGACCTTGAAACCTGACGATCCGATTTTCAGCAGGGTGCAAAATACCGTCATCGCCAGCAACGAGATCGCTTTACATGCCGCACAAGTTCAGGCACAGCAGGAGGGTTTTCAAGTTCAGGTAATCCGCGCAGATTTACAGGGTGAGGCGAGCGTCCTTGGGCGTTCGTTTGCTTTGCAATTAAAAGAATCATTGACGGGCATGCGCGTCCGTTTTGTTTGCTTGCGGGCGGAGAGGCAACTGTCACCCTTCGGCATGGTTTAGCATTGAAAAGTGATGGAAAAGGGGGCAGGAATCAGGAATTTGCACTTGCGGCGGTGGATACACTGGCTGGCTTGAAGGACGTGATGTTGATCTCAATTGCCACTGACGGCGAAGATGGCCCCACAGATGCCGCAGGCGCAGTGGTGACAGGTGAATCCGCTCAAAGGGCTGAGTCGCTTGGGGTGAGCGTGGCAGACCACTTGTCGAGAAATGACGCGTATTCGTTTTTTGAGGCGTTAGGTGATCTGGTCCACACAGGCCCGAGTGGGACGAATGTCAATGACCTCGTCCTCTGCTTTGCGTTTTGATCATGGGAGCGGAATATCCTTGACGATCTCCATCATCTCGCGGATGCGGCCCGTGGCGGCTTCGATGCCTTCGGGAAATTTATCGAAGCGCGTGGTCTGGAATTTATCCAAAATCGTTTGATTGTTTGGATCTTCGTGCATCGTAATCAGGGTCTGGATAATGGCTTGCAGTAATTCGGGTTCAAGGCCTGCGCGTGCCAAACCAACCTGCCGCGGTGTGGATTCGGTGCGGGCCAATTCCACCAATTGCGCGGTGGCTTCGGGTGGAAATGATTTATCAAAATGATAATCGTCGGTTACGCCTGCGGGGGTGATTCCGCTTAATACCCATTGCAGGATATTTTCATCATCATAGGCGAATGCGAAACCAATTTCATCGCTTCCAATGGGTGCGCTGCCATCGGGTTTGCCGACGAGCTTCAATCCATTTTCTGTGAGGTATACGGCGGGAAGCATAAAACCTGAAGTGGAATAAGGCGCGTCCATTGCGATCATTTTCCCCTTAAGACCTTCGACATCCGTGATGCCGCTGCTTTTGCTGGCAAAGATCACGCTGTTATAAGTTTCCACCCCAAAACGCCAGCGGCGTAAAATGATCTGCGCGCCGGAGGCGTCGCTGATCAAAGTGGCGGGATAGGTGCTGTCGAAATATAGATCCACCTCTCCGCTCTTGAGCAGTTCGATCATTTCTTCGGTGGATGCCGCAACTTTTACTTGCCCGCCTGTTATGCCGTAATCGGCAAGCTGGGCAGCGACATAATCAGCGATCGGCTGGGTGCCTTCAATGACTTCGGCGGGGTCGTCAGAGATATCGCCGAAAACAATAAAATGCTCCTGCGGTGATTCGGTGGAGGTTGGTTGTAGAGTGGGTGTCGACGGTGTGGGGTTGTTGGTGCAGGCAGTGGGGAGTAAAAAAAGCAGGGCAATTAATAAGCAGCATGATGCGCTTTTTCTCATGGAGATCTTTCCTAACTCGTTGATTTTCCATGATTATAGTTGTAGGAGAGAGACCACCCCGAAAGCTGTAATGATAATGCCAGAAATACGATTGATCCACGCCATGTGGACTGTGGTCAGACGGTCGCGCATCAAACCGACCCCGAAACTGAGAGCCAGCCACCAGCTGGCCGACCCTGCAAACACTCCTGCCACCAAAACCATCGGCGAGTTTGTTGTTCCGATATTCATCGTCCCTGCGAAAATGGCCGCAAAAGACAGGATGGTCATTGGGTTGGTAATGGTCAGGAAGAAGGTGGAAAGATAGGCCCCGAAATATCCGCTTTGTTTGACCTGCGCGGCATGGTCGGCAGGCTTTTCGAGGAAGGTTTTGATACCAAGGTACAAAAGGAAACAACCGCCGATGACCCGAAACCAGAATTTATTCTCCACCAGCACGTCGGTGATCATCGTCAAGCCGAAGGCCGCAACTGCGCCGTATACCATGTCGGCGCTGGCGGCGCCCATGCCAGAGAGAAAGCCCTTGAGCTTTCCCTCGGTCAACGTGCGGCGGATGCACAACACGCCGATTGGCCCAACGGGCGCGGCGATCGAGATCCCGATCAGGAATCCGCGCAAAAAAAGGAGCAGGGTTTCTGTCATAACATCTCCTGTTTTGTAGAATCAAAAAAGGACATCGAAACACGATGTCCTTTTTTCTGTAAAAATTAGATCGCTGTTTCTTCTTTGCGTTTGAACCAGGTCGTCCACTCACGGTTTTCCCAAACGACAAGAATGGGAGCCGCATTGAAAATGGAGGAATAAGTTCCGCTGAAAATACCGATGAGCAGAATGACCACAAAGTGGCGGATGCTGTCACCGCCGAACAAGACCAGCGCAAACAGGGTGAACATCACGGTCAACTGCGTGGTGATGGAACGATCCAGCGTCTGTACGATGGAATGGTTGACCATCTTTTCATATTCGATCTTGCGGTAAAGCAGGGAATTTTCACGGACGCGGTCGAACACCACGATGGTATCATGCACGGAGAAACCGATGACGGTAAGCAGGGCGGTCAGGAAAAGCGCATCCGCTTCCCAGCCGAGGTAATAGCCGAGAATGGCTTCCACGCCGAGAACCACCAGCACATCGTGAAGCATGGCGAGAATGGCGGCTGTGCCGTAGCGATAGGCATGTTCCACACTGCGGAATGCCCACCAGATGTAGATCAGGATCGCGGCGGCGGCGAAAAGAATGGCGATACCGGCGGCCTGGGTCACTTCCGCGCCAACTGCGGCGCTGACGGAGGTGAAGTTTTCAACAGTAACCTTGGAGCCGAAGCGGGATTCCATTTCAGCGACGAGCAAGCCTTTGGTTTCGTCGCTCATTGCCCGTGAACGGATTGAAATTGAACTTTCGCCCAAGGATTGGACAACAGGGTCGGCCAAAGGCTGTTCTTCAGTGGAGAATTCCTTGTACAGTGTGGAAATTTGTTCCGCAGTAGGGCGTTCGCCTTCAAACTGTACTTCAAGCAAAGAGCCGCCACGGAAGTCAATGCCAAGTTGCAAGGGGCCGGAGGTCTGCTGCCAGTTCAATCCCATAAACACGATGCCTGGGATAATTACGATCAGCGAGATGAAGAAATAGATGTAACGATTCTTGATGATGTTCATTGCGCGCTCCTAAAGACCGAACCAGCGCGGGTGTTCGGCGAGTTTGACTCTGTCCAGCACGCTGTGCAGGAATGTGCGTGTGACGATGATGGCCGTAAATAAACTGACCAGCACACCCAAAGACAATGTGACAGAGAAGCCTTTCACGATGCTGGCGCCAAATGTATTGCCAAAGACGAAAAGGATTGCACAGGTAATGAGTGTGGATGTGTTTGAGTCGCGAATGGAAGGCCAGGCGCGGCTCCAGGCGAGATCAATGGCCTGACGCAGGTTACGGCCAGCCCTTAATTCTTCTTTCAAACGCTCAAAGATCAACACGTTCGCATCCACGGCCATGCCTACGCTTAAGATGAAACCAGCGATACCAGGCAGAGTCAATGTGACGGGGATCAACTTGAAGAGCATTAAAGAGAATAGGGCGTAACAGATCAAGGCCAGATCAGCGATGACGCCGGGCAGGCGATAATTGAAGCCCATGAATAGGATGACCACGATCAGGCCGATAATACCCGCCTGAACGCTCTTGCGGATGCTTTCTTCACCAAGGGTGGCGCCAATGGTGCGGCTTTGAACAACCTTGATCGGAATGGGCAGGGCACCTGAGCGAAGTTGAACAGCCAATGTTTGCGCCGCATCCTGAGTGAAGCTGCCGGAGATCTGTCCCTGACCATCTGTGATGGCCTGATTGATGCTGGGGACGGAAACAACTTGCTTATCCAGTACGATCGCGAGGTATTGACCGATATGAGTGGAGGTATATTCCGAAAAGATATCAGTCGAATCAGGCCTTAGAGTAAAGGAGATCAAAAATTGGCCCGTATTTGTGTCTCTTTGAACACCGGCGGTGTCCAACCCGGCACCGGTCATGACCGTGTGGTAAATGGTCTCACCACTATCGGTGGTTGTTGGTCCGGGGGTTTCAAGGCCGAAGTCCGTTTTAATGATCGTACCTGCGGCGACAGGATTTGAACCCATGTCAACGAATTCCAACAAAGCAGTTTGCTTCAAAGCCGCAACCACTTCTTCCGGGTTGGTAATGCCGGGGAATTCTGCCACAATGCGGCGGTCGCCTGCGGTGACCATCATAATTTCGCTTACACCGAGGGCGTTCGCGCGGTTTTGCAGGATGTTCGTCGCATTTTGCAGTTCTTCCGCAGAGACGGTGGTTTCCGCGGGCACGTCGGCTTCAAGGAGTGCCTGAAGGCCTCCACGCAGGTCAAGACCCAGCTTGACATCCACGTTGCGTTCAACGATTGGCGTGTTGTTGAAGGGGTTGAAGATAACGATATTCTTGCTGAGGTCTATCCATAGCGAAAAGGCTACGAGTAGAGTGATAAAGATTAACCAGCTATTTCTATTACGCATGTTTTAACTCCATCCACGAAAATGCCAGCTTGGGGCTGGCGCGGACGCCATTATACTCTGAATGAATAAATTATGGGTAAATCCAGTCGTTAAAGAGGGCAGTGAGGTCGCAGGCACAATTTTGTTCGGCCAATTCCTGCATTTTTTGGGGAGTGGCGATGCCCCAGGAATTATTTTTCACATAGGCCTTGATGAAAACATCGAAATTGTCCGAGCCCATTTCATCGCGCAGGGCTTCGAAGAAGAGTCCGCCGCGGCCATAGACGATGCTGCCGTATTCGATATCCTTGTAATCACGCACGGGCAGCCCGACAGGGATTTTCGCATTGTTGGTTCGTGACCAGCGGCCTTCCAGACTATATCGAAAACCATCGTACCCCGATTGCCCATATTGATCTGAAAAATATTGCAAAGTGGCAAATTGAGTGAGGCTTTCATCAAGCCACGGGTCATCGAGTTGGTCATTGCCCATCAGGTTGTAAAACCATTGATGCCCCACTTCATGCGCAACGGTTCCTTCGAGATATTCGTGATACGGCGAAACGATCCTGTCGGCGATGGCGATCATGCCCGGGGTATTCGATTCCCAGCGCCAGTGTGGGCGTGGAGACAAAATCCAATTCGGTGTAGGGATAGGCGGCATAGCGATTTTCGAAAACCTCAATGGATTTGGCTGCGATTTCGAGCGTGCGTTCAGCGCCTGATTTTTGATCGGCGGGCGCATAGAATCGAATTGTGACTCCGTTCACTTCCTTTGTGACGACTTCGTAGTTTGGACTCGCCGCCAGATAGTAGTCACGCACAGGCCCCGCGGCATACTGGACCGTTTGCCTGTTTCCGTTACGCTCCGCGTGACGGTGAATCTCCCGCCCGACACTGACCAACACCAATTCCTTCGGCGCATCGACTGTGACATGGAAAAATGACATGTCGGCATAGGTCACATCGCCTGATTGCGGAGGGATCTCGGCATTCCAGCCTTCGTCATCATAGACAGCGATCATGGGATAGGCATGTGCCAGCGTGAGTACTTCATCGAAGTAGGCCTGCACGCCGTAATTCAATTCGACCGATTGCGGCACGGTGACGGTGAAGTCCATGCTCAGAGTGATGGACTCTTTGGGTTGAAGCGGTTGTTTCAGTGGAACGGTGAGCAGGCTGTCATCAAGCGTGTAATTGGGGACAATGATCGTTCCACCCGCGTTGACTTCGTCCACGTGCATTTCCCGCCGAGGATGTTGGGAAACAGGCGGAACTTGATTTCATTTAATGCGATATCTTCCGCGTTGGTGTAGATGACGGTTTCACTGCCTTTCACATGGTAAAGGTCGCCTTCGATGGTGAAATGGATTTCGTAGAGACTGGCTGTGGGGAGTTCATTTAATACGCTTTGATATGCGGGCGCGAGACCATCTTTATAAATGGAACGGTCGGCGGGGTCTGCGGTTGGGGTTGGATTCTGCTGCGGGGTTGATTCTGTCGCTTGTCTGGCTGGTAGGCAGGCGGGTAGGAAAAGAAGCGCAAGGATTGGGAGCAGGAAAATCTTTTTCATTGAATAAATTCCTTTAGGAAGGTCAATGCCCGGGCGAGGACATCATCAGGATTTAATAGATCAGTATCGATGACGATGTGGGCGTGTTCGCGGGCGTGCGAGAGCCTGCGCTGCTGCTCTTCGTAATCGGCGGTTGACCAGTTTAATTTTCTGCGTTGGGTGGAGTTTTCGAACGAGGAATGTAGAAAGATGAGGATGTCTGGATTTGTGATGACCTGCCACATGTGTTTGACATAGGAATGTTCCTGCGCGATGTGGCGGCAGCGATAGCCGTGTGTTTCCAGCCCGCGCATGAGCGTGGATTTTCCCGACCCGCATGGGCCGACGATGCCGATCAGCGGGGTACTGTCTTCATCCTTCATTGTCATGCAGCAGTTGACTGAGTTGCTCAGGCACGCCGAGCACTGCGATCGTATCCCCCGCATGCAGCGGACTTTTATCGGTGGGGTGCATTTCAGATTGATGGTCGTGGCGGAGGAGGACGATGTTGAGATGGTAGTTATCTTCCACGTAGCCGACGGTTTTGTTGGCAAAGGGTGCCTCTTCTGAAACGGTGAGGCGCGCCAGGCTGAGCAATTGACCTTCAACCGAAATGGGATTCGTAATATCCACGCCCGAAGCGGCGGCGGCAAAAACGGGTGCGGCCATTTCGGTGGCGCTCAGGGCTACGAATCCGAATTGGTCTTGCAGGGAGTGGGCGAAATCCTCATCGAAGATGCGGACAACGACTTTGATGTTTTTATTCAGGGTACGGGCTTTGAGGGCGATCTGTAAATTCATGGCGTCGTTTTGGCTGGCCATGATAATGGTGCGCGCGGATTTTACGTTGGCGGCTTCAAGCGAAGACGGGCGTGTGGCGTCTTCGTGGATAACGGGGATACCCAGCTCGCGCACGGCGCTGAGGGTGTCGGCGTCGGCGTTGAATTCGATGGCGGCGATCTGTTCGCCCATTTCATGCAATTTGAGCGCGACACGATAGCCGAGGTGTCCCAGCCCGACGAGGATGATGTGATTTTTCAAAGTGGATGCGACGGCCATTTCCCATTCCTTGTTGCGCGAGCGGCGATTGAAGAGCAGGCTGCCGAAATCGGCCAATCCCTGCGCGAGCATGATGATGCCGATGATCGGCATTAAGAAGTGAAATAATTGCAAAACGACGTGGGTTGGAAAATCCCGATTGGGCGGTTGTAAAAAGGTGATCGTGAGAACGGTGTAGATGGATTCGGCCAGGCTGTTGACAGGTTCATTTAATAGCCGCGCAAGAAAATCATAAAGAATTCCCCCGCCAAGGATGGCAACGGAAAACCACAACAGGGCAGAACGGAATTCGCCAAGCAGAATCGTGGTATCGCGGATGGATGCCTGAAAATGGCGCCAGCGATGTTTGCGTGAACCAGAATGATGGGAGTGGGCCGTACTAGCCATTGAATGGGAGCCTGACGTTCATGCGCCGTACATGGTCGCCTGCGCGCGGAGAGACTTTCAGCACCAACACGCTGATATCGTCGGCGGGGCGGCCATCATCGAGTTGAACGGCATGGGCGAGGAGTGAATCTGCAAGCTGCTGCGGGGAGGGGTCTTGATCTTCCATAAGGGAGCGCAGAGTCTCGGCCACGTCCATGGGTTGGCCGCGGCGTTTCCCTGCGTGGACGATGCCATCGGTGAAAATGACGATGGCCAGTTCAGGCTCCACGGCCACTTCGGTGATGACTGGCCGCACGTTGCGCGATGTGCCGAGCGGTTCGCTTTCTTCGATGTGCGCGTCGATTTGTTCACCGCGACAGATGAACACGGGTGAAGGATTGTTGCGGGTGAGGACGATGGTGTTGCTGTGCAGGTCAACCGAGGCGATGTTGAGGGTGGAAATGACCTTTCCCTGTTTCTCAGCAAACAGCGCGTCAGATGCGGCGCGGGCGGCGGCTCCATCGCGGACGCCTTCGGCGATCAGCCCGATGACCTTGCGCACGACCATCATCGAAACGGCTTTCGCGCCCCGTCCGCTGGTTTGACCGTCTGCCAGCACAACGGAGAGTCCGCCGGTGGGGCGTTCCACCACTTCGAGCGTATCCCCGCTTTCAGAGACGGCGTATTTGTTGATCTTGGCGACTGCGATTTGAATTTCCACGAGGATGATTTTACTATCTGTTCCCTGTTTCAAACAGGTGACGGGAATTTTGGAATTTAGATGCACCAGAGATAAACAAAGATGAACAAAGATTTTTGGATTTCCTCATGCTCAAGCCGCCGTCCTCGGCGGCGGGGACGCCGCCTTGAGCGACAGAAAGTGCTTGGATTTGTTCATGTTAACTCCCTTGTTGCTTTGCAATGATGTAAATACGACTTTCTCTATGATTGATGAAATGTATTATGGCATTGGAGTTCCTGTCGGTGTCCCCAACAGGACGACCCAGGGCAAGGTGCCGGGGTTTGCCAGCCTGTAATGAAGGTAATTTTTTATTTCCTCTGGCCTGCCCGTAAAGTGAGAAGTAATCTTTCCAATACAAATCAAGTTTTTCTATTACATCTGCTGGAAATAACTCGTCTTCATTAGACATCAAGTTGCCGTGATCTCCCAACCAATATCTAGGGGTTTTTATTTTTTGAATGGAACCATCCGTGTTGAGATAAATTGCCGCCGCTCCATCGTCACCACCTCCTGTGGAACCACATATAGCCCACACATATACCTCCTGACCAGAGCGCCCTAAAATATCCCATTCACATATGGAATCGATGGGCGTGTTAAGAGCATCTGCTAATTTTGTTTGGTATTCCTGCCATCTTTCCAGTTGAATGGCGTCTGGCGTGAAGATGGGGCGCACTGCCGTTGGCACGGGCGAGAATGTGGGAAGCGCTGTCGGTGTGGCCGTTGGCGTGAATGTTGGCGTGGCAGTAGGCATCGCCGTTTGGGTGAGGGCAACGCCTGTCTGCACAATGGCGAAGGCTGTGCTTTGTATGTCGGTTGTGGGTGGGGCGGGGGCGCAGGCTGTCAATGTGACGACGAGCAACGCCGCAAATAGCGTCTTTTTCATGAAGTCTCCTTTTTTGTTTGTTCGTGGTGGGTAGTTCCAGTCACCCCCACAATGAATGAGATTTTATTCACATAGTGTGAATTTGTCACCTGTCTAAACAGACAGGTTTTTATCTTTGTTTATCCCCGTTCATCTCTGGTTAAATTTCCGACTCGCTGATTCGCTGAATTGCAAGTTTTCCTTGACGCATCCGCATCCTACCGCTATAATCTGCCCGCTTAAAGTTCGTAACCAAACAGACGGGCCACCACGCGCCCGTCTGATGTATGTATAAAGGAGAAAGTTTCATGACCCCACATCCAAAGCGCAAGCACTCGAAGGGCCGCCGCGACCGCCGCCGCGCACATGACGCGTTGACCCAGCTCAACACCGTCACCTGCTCCAACTGCGGTTCCAAGCGCCTGCCGCACACCGTTTGCTCGAACTGCGGTTTCTACAATGGCCGTGAAGTAATTCAGGTCAAAAAAGAAAAGAAAGCCAGCGAGTAAATCTCAACGGGTCGTGACGTTCACGACCCGTTTGTGTTTTAATTGGCAAAGACCCTAAAGGTTTTTAAAACCTTTAGGGTCTACTAAAATGGAGACCACATGAAACTCAACTTACAAACCACCGCATTCATCTTCCCCGGGCAAGGCTCGCAAACCGTCGGCATGGGCAAAGACCTCGCCGCGCAACACCCCATCGCAAAACAAACCTTCGAAGAAGCCGATTCCATCCTCGGATTTTCCCTTTCCACCATGATGATGGAAGGCGCTGCCGACGAACTCAACGACACGGTCAACACCCAGCCCGCGCTCTTCGTCCATTCGATTGCCGCCTTCCGCGCCTTCTCGGATCTTTATCCCAATCTGACAACTGCTCCTGCCATGTTAGCGGGTCATTCGCTGGGAGAGCTATCTGCCCTCGCCGCCTCTGGAGCCTTGACCTTCGAAGACGGCCTGCGCCTCGTCCGCAGACGCGCCGAATTGATGAAACACGCAGGCCAGCTTGCCCCCGGTGGCATGGCCGCCATCCTCGGCCTGGATATTCCCACCCTCGACAAAGTCTGCGCTGAAGCCAGCGCCGAGGGTGAATCTGTGCAGGTGGCCAATGACAATTGCCCCGGTCAGGTCGTCATCTCTGGCGCAAAAGCTGCCGTGGAACGGGCGATGGCTGGTGCCAAATCTGCTGGCGCAAAACGCGCCCTGCCTCTGGCGGTATCCATTGCCGCACATTCCTCTCTGATGGCTCCCATTCAAGACGAATGGAACGACGCCGTTGCCTCGGCGAAATTCGCCACGCTGAATATCCCCGTCATTGGAAATGTCCACGCTGCGCCGTTGGCTGATGCCGAAGCCGCCCGCGCCGATATCATCGCGCAGATGCAATCCCGTGTGCGCTGGACCGAATCGGTGCAGTACATGGCTGCAAATGGAATCAACACCTTCGTCGAAGTTGGAACGGGTGCCGTGCTCGGAGGCCTTGTCAAACGCATTGCCGATGGCGCAACCATTCTGCCCCTGGGCAATCCGCAGGATTTTGCGGCGCTGGAATAGTAAATTCTGAGACGTGATATATTTGCCTAACTTGTGGGGAGCGCGGACTTTACAAGTCCGCGCTTTTCTCATAAAAGCGGACTGAAGCCCGCATTCCGACTCAAAGGTTTGTGACACCGCCATGAAAAAAATCCTTTTCCTGCTCATCATCACATCTATCATGATTGCCGCCTGTGAGCCGCTGCCATCGACTCCGCAGTTCGTCACACAAATCCCTTTTTACGCGAGTCAGACGCCCGAATTTATCATTCCAGTGACCGATACGCCCGAGTTCATTGTCCCTGTCACTGAAACACCCACACCTGAATTCATTATCCCCGCGCCCGAAACGCCGACACTCGTTCCATTGGCGAAATGGTGGGAGGTCTATTTTACCGACCCGATCGCAGTCAATAATCCAGATATCATTGCTGGGTCCATCGAAGAAATATTGATCGAATTCATTAATAATGCGCAGGTCAGCATTCACATTGCGTCGTTTGAATTCAACCTCACGCCTGTTGCCGAAGCCTTGATCGCGGCAAAAAATCGCGGCGTGGATGTGAAATGGATCACCGACGATGAAAACGGCCTCGAGTACGACATCCAGCCCGGGCGTGGACAATTTTCCCTTTTAACGGGAGCAGGCATCGAGGTCAAGGATGATGCGGGGCGTTCCGCCTTGATGCACAACAAGTTCTGGATTTTCGATCAACAGATCGTGTGGACAGGCTCCACCAATATCACGGTCAACGGTATCTTCAAGCAGAATAACAATGTAGTGGTCATGCGTTCGCCTGAGATGGCGTTCATTTTTGAGCGTGAATTTCAGGAAATGTGGGGCGGACAATTTGGGCCGCGTGCGCCGTCCACGCTGAATAATCAATGGGCGATTTTGGATGGGACGCCGATCCAAGTGCTGTTCTCGCCTGAAGATAATGCCATCAGCAATTTGATCGCGCTGGTCAATGACGCGCAGACAAGCATCCGTTTTCTGGCTTTCAGTTTCACCGATTATCCGCTGGCACAATCCATGATCGACCGCGCCAAAGCAGGTGTGGACGTGAAAGGCGTGTTCGAAACTTTTGGCAGCAACGGCACTCGCTCCGAACTGCGGACGATGTGGTGCGCGAACCTGCCCGTGCGGCAGGATGGCAACGGCAGTTTTCTGCACGACAAGATCATCATTGTAGATAACAGCATCGTGGTGACAGGCTCGCTGAATTATTCGTCGAATGCGGATGAATCGAATGAAGAGAATGTGGTCATTTTAGATAACGCCGAAATCGCCGCCCTGTATTTGCAGGAATTCGACAAACTTTGGAATCAAGCCAACGATGTGGCGGCAGGGACCTTCACCTGCGAATAGTTTGCGTTACATTTGTTACAACGAAACAGGGATTTTCGTTCAGGAGCCCTCTAAAGGCCGTATAGTATAATGACGACATGAACGCCATGCCTGACAAGTTGATTGTCAGTGCCGCTTTCTTCCTGCGGTTATGGAATTGTATCTGGTCGGCTTTTGCCTGACCAGATTTTTGTTTAACCATACGAAATCAAGGAGACTTATGAAACTAAGTAAGCTTGCAATTGAGATCGCCGAATCGCCAACCTTTGCCTTGAACGAGGAAGCGCGCCTGCTGCGTGAGCGTGGGGAAGCCGTGATCAATTTGGGGATCGGTGAGCCAAAGAATAAGACGCCCATTGCCGCGATTCTGGCTTCTGGCGCAAAGTTGAGCAGTGGGGAAGTGAAATACACACCGCCCGATGGCCTCCCTTCCATGAAGAAGGCGGTCATTCGTTACACCGAAGAAAACTACAACCGACTTGTTGCGCCTGAAAATGTGATCATTACCAATGGCGCGAAACAATCGCTTTTCAATATCTTTTATTCCATTTTGAACCCGCAGGATGAGGTTGTCATTATTGCGCCTTACTGGGTCTCGTACCCTGAGATGATCAAAATGTGTCTCGGTGTCCCTGTGGTGGTCACCCCCGAAGATGGGACATTCACTCCGCGCTTTGAAGATATCGAACGGGCCATTACTTCATCTACACGTGCGATCATTGTCAACAGCCCCAATAATCCGTCAGGCGCGATCTACCCGCCTGAATTGATCGAAAAGATCGTGGAGTTGTGCGAACGCAAAGGCATCTTCATGATCTGCGATGACATCTATCATAAATTGGTTTTTGGCCGCAATGTTGCTGTCCCCGCGTATTCATTTACCAAAAAAGAAGTGGACAATTCTCACATCATCGTCGTCAACGGCGTGGCGAAGATCTACGGCATGACGGGCTTCCGCATCGGCTGGGTGATCGCCCCGCGCGATCTCATCAAGGTGATGACCAATGTCCTCGCACAGACGACTTCTTGTGTTTCTCCCATCGCGCAGGCCGCGGCAGAAGGTGCGCTGAACGGCTTGCAGTCGGTGGTGGAGGCGCTGCGTTTGCAGATTCAAAATAATCATGAGGTGGTTTTGCAGGAAATGCGCACTTTCAACGGCGCGCGTCTGATCGAGCCGAAGGGTACGTTTTACGCGTTGCTTGACCTGCGCGCCTTCAATACGAATTCGGTCGAGCTTTCCAGGTTCCTGCTGAAAAAGGCGCTGGTGGTCACCGTGCCAGGCAAGGAATTCGGCATGGAAGGTCACATCCGCATTTCGTTTGCGGGCAGTGTGAAAGACATCACCGAAGGCATCGCCCGCATCAAATGGGCGCTCGATGCGACTTCTCCCAATGAAATTTACATTGGCGATAAGAAGATGATACGGGACTGGATGTAAGAGAGCAGAGAATAGTGAGTAGAGGATGGTTGATAGTCGCTATTCTCTAATTCTCTAATCTCTATTTATCTTTGCCGCGAGGAAACTTATGAATAACCTACTAAACATCAAAACTCCCGCCGAAGCCGCTGCGCAAGTGCGTAAGGCGGATTACAACTTATCGAATAACGGAATTGGGAATTTACGGCTTGCCTATTGGAACCTTCCCACCGAGGCGCTTGTGGAAGAAGCGATTTTCCGCAATGAAGGCGCATTGGTTGCGGGTGGCCCCTTTGTTGCGAACACGGGGAAACATACCGCCCGCAGCGCGAACGATAAATTCGTCGTGCGGCATACCGATTCAGAGAACAACATCTGGTGGGGTGTATATAACCGTCCGTTTGCAGCGGATAAGTTTGAGGTCCTATATGACCGAATGCTTGGTTTTTTGCAGGGGCGCGATGTTTTCGTGCAGGACGTCTATGGCGGCGCAGATGAATCCTATCGCCTGCCTGTCCGCATTGTGACCGAACTGGCATGGCACAGTCATTTCGTGCGCAACATGTTCATCCTGCCGCAGTCACTCGAAGAATACAAACGCTTCGTGCCTGAGTTTACGATCATCGCCATGCCGTCGTTCAAAGGCGCGCCCGCGGTGGATAGCACCAACAGCGAAACGTTTATTTGTCTGTCCTTTGAAAAGAAACTCGCCATCATCGGCAATACGGCCTATGCGGGCGAGATCAAAAAATCCGTCTTCACGATCTTGAATTACTTGCTGCCGCTCGAAGGTGTGCTTTCGATGCATTGTTCCGCAAATGTAAATCCTGATAACGCGGATGATGTTGCGCTGTTCTTTGGATTAAGCGGAACGGGCAAGACCACGCTTTCGGCTGACCCGACTCGCCGCCTCATCGGTGACGATGAGCATGGCTGGAGCGACAATGGCGTGTTCAACTTTGAAGGCGGATGCTACGCAAAAGTCATCGGGTTGTCTGAATCTGCGGAACCAGAGATCTACGCCACGACGAAACGCTTCGGCACGATCCTCGAAAATGTCCCGTTCGACACCGTCACACGCTTGATCGATCTCGACGATGACACGATCACCGAAAATACCCGCGCTTCGTATCCGCTTGAGTTTATTGACAATGCCGTCCCCGAAAAGAAAGCGGGACATCCAAAGAATGTCATCCTGCTCACTTGCGATGCCAGCGGAGTTATGCCGCCTATTGCGCGTCTGACCCCGAACCAGGCTTTGTATCAATTTATCAGTGGCTATACTTCCAAAATCGCAGGGACAGAAGTCGGGTTGGGTAAAGAGCCCGAGATCACTTTCAGCGCCTGCTTCGGCGGACCGTTTATGGTGCATCATCCATATAAATATGCAGAATTGCTCAAGAATAAGATCGAGCGCTACGGCGTGACTTGTTGGCTGGTCAACACAGGTTGGGTCGGCGGACCGTACGGTGTGGGCAAGCGCATTTCCATCCGCTACACACGCGCTTTGTTGAATGCCGCACTCAACGGAAAATTGGACGACGTCAAATTCGCGCATGACCCGATCTTCGGCTTCGAAGTCCCAACCCAATGCCCCGATGTGCCCGATGAAGTTTTGAATCCCGCTTCATCGTGGCATGACCAAAAAGAATACGACCGCCGCTACAAAGACCTCGCGATGCGCTTCAAGCAGAATTTCGGAAAATTCGAAGTCGGCACTCCGCAGGAAGTCATCGATGCGGGACCCAATGTCGGTACGAATTGACCCGTCAGATTCAATCCATAGATAAACAAAACAGGACAGGTTGCCAAACCTGTCCTGTTTTGTTTATCGTGTCTTTTTTCAAGACATCTTCCTTGAGTATGTCATAATAGGCGCATGCGTTGTAGAATGATCGCACGTTTGAAAGATGCACAGAGAACGGTTTGCTTTGTGTTTTAACTTGATTGCCGCAATCTGCAACCTCATACTTAATTTAAAACGAATTTTATTAGACTGAGAACAATAATCATGAAACGACTTGTCTCTTTTATTTTTATACCAGTATTTTTTTTGACAGCCTGCGACGCTCTCTTCAACCCGGCGCCCGTTTCTGATATCGAAGCCTCAAAACGTACGCTGACAGTTTTCGCCGCCGCCTCCCTCACCGATGCCTTCACAGAGATCGGTGCAGCTTTTGATGCCGCCAACCCTGGGGTGGTTACGACCTTCAACTTTGCAGGCTCTCAATCCCTGCGAACCCAGATTGGAGAAGGCGCACCCTCGGATGTGTTCGCTTCTGCCAGTGAAAAGGAAATGGATGCCCTCGTGGCTGAATCAATTGTCGGCGCGGGTGAGGCGCAAATCTTCCTGACGAACGAACTGATAGTCATTCTGCCAGTGGATAACCCCGCCGCGCTGGAAAATTTGGAAGACCTTGCAAACCCAGGTGTCAAATTGGTGCTCGCGGCAGAGGAGGTCCCTGTTGGAGAATATGCGCGTCAGGCATTCGACCTCATGGACGTGTTCTTTGGAGCAGGTTTCAAAGATAAGGTTTTTGCGAATGTTGTTTCCAATGAAGATAATGTCAAGCAGGTACTTGCCAAGGTCTTGTTGGGCGAAGCAGATGCGGGCATTGTCTATTTGTCCGATGTGGTGACGGCGCCCGAGTTGAAATTCATTGAAATTCCTACAGACTTGAATGTGATTGCCAAATATCCCATCGCGCCGCTGGCAAAATCGAAGAACGCCGACCTCGCTGCGAAATTTATCGAATACGTGCTCTCGACAGAGGGGCAGGCGGTCCTCGCCAGATGGGGATTCACCCCTGTTAAATAAGATTTAGTAAAATGAAAGACACGGACAACCCCGTGACTTTTTATCATATGGATAAACTTCGAAAATTTGTTACCCGCTTTCTGGATGAAAGATATTCAAAATGGATATTCATCATCCCAGGGGCGATCTTACTGGCTTTTTTTGCGCTTCCATTGATGGCGATCATTTTGCGTTCCATTAACTTGGATTTCTTCGACAATGCCTTTTCGCAGCAAGCCTTCAAAGCGTTAAGGCTAAGCCTGCTAACGAGTTCGATCACTACGCTTATTGCGGCAGTTTTTGGTACGCCGCTTGCTTACATGCTGGCGCGTTGGAAGTTAAACCACAAAGCATGGCTGGAGTTGATTCTCGACCTGCCCATCGTGTTGCCGCCTTCAGTGGCGGGCGTGGCGTTGTTGATTACATTCGGACGTAATGGATTACTCGGCTCGGCCTTGAACGTTCTGGGGATCAGCCTGCCGTTTACAACAGCCGCCGTGGTGTTGGCACAATTATTCGTTGCCGCTCCGTTGTTCATTCGCTCGGCGCGGATCGGGTTTGCGCATATTGACCAACAGCTTGAAGAGTCTGCACGTGTAGAGGGGGCAAATCAGTGGCAGTTATTTTCGGAGATCATGCTTCCATTGTCTGCACGGGCGCTTGCCAGCGGGGCCATTCTTACATGGACGCGTGCACTGGGTGAATTCGGTGCGACGATCCTTTTTGCAGGAAACCTGGAAGGCATGACCCAAACCATGCCCATGGCGATCTATCTCGGCTTTGAGCGCAACATCGGCGTGGCGCTGGCGCTCTCGGTGGTCTTGATTTTTGTATCGGTTATATTGTTGATGCTGACTAAAAAGCTGGAGAAACCTGAGGAATAAAAAGAATTTACTGCGCTGTTGTTATAAGTCTGTCAAATTTTTTACCTGCTCGTCGCGGCATCGAGCAGGTTTTCGCCGATATACTTTGCCAGAAACGTGTTGTTCTCTTCGAGTGTCACCACCATGGTCAGAGGTGCGCCGCTCCAGCTGGGCAGGGTGCCGCCAAGGAACCATGTGACGACCGTGTCGTTTGATCCACTGGCTTGACCCACATGACTCCAAAATGGCTTGCCTTCGAGGATGAAGGACAGTGCCGCTTCATTCGCCGCCTCGGCCTGAATCACCTCAACAGGCCGACTCTCCGCTGTGGAAAGCACTACCCATCCCTGCTCGGGGGTGTTGACTGCGGTGGCAATGCTCGGCACTGACATCATGCCGTGGTTGCTCAAAATGGATGCCGCCAGACTGACCTGCAGTGGGCTGACCCGCAATTCATATGCCGATGGATTTTCCGTATCATATGCCACGGGCATATTGATCTGCGGCGCTTGATATAAACCCAATTTTTGATAATACGTTTTCAAGTCACTGTCTGTTGGCTGTGTTTCTCCAAAATTCGCGCGGATCAACGGCAGCATGGATGTGCCGATTGGGTACAAACCTTGGGTTACACGGTTCACCAGTGGGGCGGATGAATTTGTCGCCTGTGAAAGCGATTCACCTTCTTCATCCAATTTATTCGGGTCATAGCTGGGATGCGATGCCATCGCAAGGATCTCGCCCGTTTCCGCATTCATGAGAATGACCGCGCCGTTATGACCGCCCAACAACTGGTCTGCTTTGGATTGTAGGGCAAGGCTCAGGCTCAGGCGCACATCCAGCCCGGGCGGGGGCGTGCCATAAACGAGACGGTCCCACCATAGCAGGCTGGCTGGGTTTCCCTGCAAGCCACGCAGATAATCATCGAGTGTGGCTTCCAATCCTGCCTGACCATAGATCGGGTGTGTGTAGCCCGTGATGGGAGCGAGTTCCGTATAAAGATACACGCGTTGATAGGTTCCGCTTTCGCCTTCGGTGATGTTGATGGGTTGATTGTCTCTGTCCACCAATTCACCGCGCGGCACGTAGCGGTCTGCAATCGCGCGGCGTGGATTGTCGGTACGGTTGAGCAGGTCAGGTGCGCGGATCACGGCCCACCATGCAGTGGTCAATGCGCAGGTGGCGAGTCCGAGGGCGAGCAGGCCAGCAAGAAAAGTATATGGCTTGGGGTCTTGCAATTGGGCGGGTTCGCTGTCTTCCAGATTACTGATGACAAGCAATATGAACAGGGCGATAAAGGATGTCAACAGCGAGGAGCCGCCGTAGGACACAAATGGAAGCGTGACCCCAGTCAACGGCACCAGCCGCAAATTGCCGCCGATGATAAGCAGGCTTTGAATACCGAGATAGGTCACTATGCCTGCGGCAAGGTAACGGCGGAATCTGTCTGCGGCGCGAAGTGAGGAGATCATGCCCCGGGCGAGGATCAACCAAATGGTGGCGAGCAGGCCGATGGTCCCAGCCAAGCCCGTTTCTTCCGCAATCGCCGCATAGATGAAATCAGAGATCGCAACGGGCACGAGCAGCGGGCTGCCCAATCCAAGTCCGCGGCCGATGGTACCGCCGTTTGCAACTGCCAGAAGAGATTGCACGATCTGATAGGACTGCCCCGATGGGTCGGCCCAAGGATCAAGCCAGCCCATTACGCGGATGCGAATGATGTCGATGAAAAAATATCCCACAAAAAGGGCAAGCGCTAAAAAGAAGACAGCGCCAAACAAAAGGCGCCGTCTACCTGTGGAAAGAAAAATAATGACAGTGAAAATGCAAATAAAAATGGATGCGGTGCCGAGGTCGCGTTGAACGAGCAGGAGTAAAAGTGCAACACCTGTGACAACCAATGTAGGGATGAGCAGGGAGAGGGAGGACGAACGAATGTTGATGCGGTCTGCGAGATAGGCGGAGAGATAAATGACCAGCAATAGTTTGAGCGGCTCAGAGGGCTGAAAGTAAACACCGCAGCATCCCAGCCATAAACGCGGACCGACGCCAAGCGGATTCGTGCCGAGTAATAATGTGAGCGCGGTGATAAGCAATCCGCCGCCGAGTAATACATATTTATAACGCCTGAGGAAAAATAGATTTTGCGGAAGAACCATCGCGAGGATGAAGACCGTCACACTGATTCCGAGCCAGATGGTTTGTCGAAGTCCGAAGACTTCATCTAGCCGCCAAATGGTGAGCAAGCCCCAACCACTGAGCAATGCCGCGGCTGGCAGCAGGTAGGGATCGCGTTCGGGCAGGTGTTTAATGGATGCACGGTGGGCGGCGGTCATGAACACAGCCCACGCGATAAAGCCGATCCAATGCGAGAACCTGTAATCGACATCCCATGAGCGTTCGCGCACGGCGGGTGCCAGCGTAAGGATCGTGGATTGAATGAGGAGAAAGATCCCAACCCAGCGAAGCAGGCGGGTTTGAATTTGGTCATGCATCCGTTAATGGTACATCATTTTTGAATACAGGTGGAAATTGGATTTCTTCGGGAGATTGGGGGAGGATTAACGCAAACATGCCAAGACGCAATGAAAAGACCTCTTTGCGTCTTGGCGTTAATGCAATAAAAAAGAACAGTCTTGCTAAATTTGTGGATTTGCTCGAATTTTCTGTTTGAAATTATTTCAGATATTTTCCAACCAACAGGTCAAGTTTTTGGCGGGTTTCGGCGGGGATGACCTTCGGGTCCGTGATCAGTGCCGTGGCCAACGCTTCACCGCATTTGCAATTGCGCTGTGCGTTCAATCCGCGGACGAGGTTGTGAATGGCTTCCTGTGCCTTTTGCGTATTCTTGTTCAAGGTTTGGATGACCATCTCAACAGTGACGGGTTCTTCGCTTTCGTGCCAGACGTCGTAATCGGTGACGTGTGCCATGGTGGCATAGCATATCTCCGCTTCGCGTGCGAGGAAGGCTTCCGGGGAGGCGGTCATACCGATGATGGACATGCCCCAGGCGCGGAAGGCGTTTGATTCCGCTTTTGTGGAGAAGCGCGGACCTTCGATCGTGATGAATGACCCACCGCGATGGGTTTTGGCATTTGTAGCGCGGACAGCTGCTTCGAGGTCGTTTGAGAGGTCAGTGCAAAACGGGTCAGCCACGCCGATGTGCGCCACGAGACCGTCACCGAAGAATGAGCGGGCGCGGTCCTTGGTATTGTCGTAAATATTATCGGGGATGACGATGTCGCCGGGGGCGTAATCTTCGCGCAGAGATCCACAGGCGCTGATGCTGATAATTCGCTCCGCGCCGAGCAGTTTCAAGGCGTAGATGTTTGCGCGGTATGGAACTTCGGTCGGCGTGATGTGATGGCCGATCCCATGTCTTGCAAGGAAGGCAACGCGCATCCCTTCCAAGGTGCCAACGACGATGGGTGCGCTGGGCTTTCCAAAAGGTGTGTCAATGTTATGTTCTGCCGCATTTTGCAGGCCAGACATGTGATACAGGCCCGAGCCGCCGATGATTGCAATGGATACTTTTTCCATTATTTTTGCCTCTCCACTCTTTGTGTGGGTGATACGAAAGCGTCTGTTGAAAGATTTACGATCAGGCGCGTGTCGCCGCAGTGGATTTCATCGCCCGATGTGAGCACAGTTGCCATGGTGACCATGATGTTATTCAAGCCTGTGCCATTTGTGGACGCGAGGTCTTCCAGCCACCACTGTCCGTGATGATAGGTCAACTGCGCATGGCGGGTGGATACCGTATCGTCGATCAGAGGGATGTCGCATCCGGGGTCGCGCCCGAGTGTGATCTCTGGTTGGGTAAAGTTCTTTACGATGGGTGCCCCGCGTCCATGTCGAATCGTGAGACTGATCCCTGGAACCCGTCTGTTTGCCAGCGAAAAGCCTTGTTTTTGAACGTCACGCCATAATATAAAAAGCGCCCAGCCCAGAAATCCATACAGGGCGAGGGCCATCATAAGGCGTAAAGCCAATATGATCGGAGCGCTCATCTTCTCTTTAATTTAGCCGTGGAGTGTTCTTTTAGCGCCGCAGTGGGGCGCTCTGCCGTGGCGCTCTGGAAGGGAGCGGTATCTTTCAGGTCTGGGCGGGGAGGCGGGTTGTCCTGCCCGAAGATCAGGGCTACACCGGCAAGCGAGATCACGTCGCCGGGATAGAGCACGACCTGACTGGCCCGCTGTCCGTTGACAAACGTTCCGCCGGTCGAGTTCAAGTCGAACACCACAAATCTGCCTTTGATCGCGCGCAGTTGGGCGTGGTTGCGTGAAACACGGGGATCGTCGATGATCAATTGATTATCCAGCCTTCGCCCGATATTGACCACAGGTAGTTTGAGCGGAAATACCTTGACCCCCTCCACAATTAGAAAGGCGTTTTCGGGAATTTTGCTGTAATCTTCAAGGTTGCCGGTATCAAGAGGGGTTGCGTTAGTATCTGCCATAGTTTCTATCCGATGCGATGCTACGACTTGAGCATCATTTAAAGAAAGCTTCTCATTTGTCGAGATGGTGATTGTTGGAGATATTGTAATCCTAAACCCTGCTTCCTGGGCTACTGCCGTAATGGAATGCAATAGGATTGTAAGTAATTGTTGATCCTGCCACTTGACCGCCTCGCTCGGATGCACGACAAGCGTGTAAACATTGGGCGCAACCATCGCGCCGTCGCTTGATTCTGTTGTATTGAGCTGGATCGCCGCTGCCAGTTTCTGAACGACCACATCCTCCACCTTTCGGCCGGGGAGCAGCTTCAATAGATCCACTTCAATAAGAGACTGGAGGCGGGCTTCAAGTTCTTTCAGATTCATCTTTTCCCGATCAAATTGCTAAAGGTCCTGCTTGCAGTTTTCACATCGTTTGTCGCCGGGGCGCGCCACATATCCGCAATTTCGACAGGTACGGGGCTGAGATTTTCCGAGCGGAGCACCACAGGCTCCGCAGGATGGCTCGCCAACCGGATTGGCCACACCGCAGTAATCACAAGTCAATCTCTTGAGGCGGTTTGATAATTCGGTTGATGCGCCAGTCGAACGGGCCGATTGATCGATCACCTGCCATATCTTCTCACTGAGCTGCAGGTTTTCGATATCCTGCGCGATATCATCCAGTCGCCCCAGCAGGCTGAAAGGATTTCTCAAAGCGGCAAGGGCGCTCATCCCCAGGCTGGCAGCCACGCCAAGCCACGCCTGCTGGCCCAATTCCACCATGATGCCGTCTTCGTGCTTCTGAATGGTCACGGTCATGGCGGTTTGCCCGCCAGACATCGCCCCCGGATGCGTGCCCACTTGAACGATCATCTTGTCACTTTGTCCGAGCGATTGCGCCTTCAAATTACCTTGATTGAATTCGCCGAGCAGTGCCTGGGCAATATCCACTGGCTTGATCTTTCCGTGAAAAATTCGTCGTTCCATGAAGTAGATTATAATCGCCTTTGCGATTCTCCTTAAGAGTTACTTACGAAATGAAGCGATTCTGGTTTCGACCCACACTGATAGTCATCTCTATTGCCCTGTTTTTTCTCTGGGCGTTTTTTTTCGCGTCCTCCTCGACCGTTGTCCTGGCCCAGCAACCGACAGTGACTCCTGCCTCGACAGGGATGTTCATTACGGTCATCACCGATGAGCCGCAGATCAACGTGCGGATGGGCCCAAGCTCTTCTATTTATCCTATCGTTGGTACTTTGCTGCGTGGGTCAACCGCCCCCGCCCTAGGTAGGTCACCGGGCGGTGATTGGGTTCAGATCGAATACATCGGCGCTCCCTACGATAAAGGCTGGGTATATTCTCCGCTTGTACAGGTTTCCCCAGGGACGCTTTTGGTTGTTGAGCCTCCTCCCACACCTGTGCCACCCCCAACCGCCACCATTGACCCAACTCTCGCCGCGCAGTTCAATATTGTCCCGACCAATACGCGTCTGCCCACTTTTACACCGCCGCCTTCGTTGGTTGTCCCTTCTTATACACAGGTACCTTCAGCAGTTTCCGGTCAATCAGGCTCGTTGGCAATTATTATTGTTGCCCTCGCCATTTTGGGTGTGATCGGCTTTTTGCTTTCCCTATTTTTACGCCGGTAATAAATGATACTCACGCGCAAGATCCGTTTTGGAACATTCTTTATCGTTATGTTTTTGGGGATGCTGTTTGCGTTTCATTCCCCTTTGCAGACCTCCGCACATGCCCAGCAGCCGACAGGCTCCATTCCAACAGTGACTGGTACACCTTCAGGGGCTACCGTGGCTTTGTATTTGGACGAAGGGCATCCGCAGGAATATGTTTATTCCGGCCCCAGCATCTATTTGTATCCAGCCATTGGGGTGTTATTGGCAGGTCAAGAAGTCCCTGCTTATGGCTACTCTGAAGATAAGAATTGGATCCAAATCTATTATCCCGGTGTGCCCAATTCAGTTGCCTGGGTCTACGCGCCTTATGTAAAGGTTGTGAAGTTTGGTGAACTTCCGCTGGTGCCTGCACCGCCAACGCCGACACCTGCCTCCACTCCCATCGTGAATATTAACCCTACTTTGGTCGCAGCGTTTTCGACCCCTATCGAACCCACCCGTCTGCCGACCTTCACCCCGCCCGCCCCACTAGTAGTGGCTACCTTTGTCGACGGCATTACAAATAACAACCGTGTCCCCGTTGGTTTGTTGATCTTTGGTTTTGGTTTCATTGGGGCGCTGGGAACGATCATTTCCTTCCTGCGCGGAAGATAACATTGATATTAAATAAAAAATGACCGGTGTTATCCGGTCATTTTTTGATTCAACGTATTAGTTGCTGCAACCGCAGGCACCACCGCCGCCACAGGCGCAGGACGAACCTCCGCCGCTGGTGCTGCAGGCGCATCCGCCTTCGCCATGGGAATGACCCTTCGCGTTGGGGCTGCTTACCGCAAAGCCCTGACCGTGTTGGGGGTCGTTCACGAAATCCACTGTTGCATCACGGAGATAGTCGATGGAAACTTCATCAACCACAACCTTGACGCCGTTGGCTTCGAATGTGGTGTCCACATTGCGGAAATTGTTATCCAGTGCCATGCCGAAATTTACGCCACAGCATCCGCCGCCTGCAACATACACCCGCAAGGCATAGCCTTCAAGGTTGCGCTGCTTGAGAATATCTTTTACAGCCTCGCTGGCGGCAGGAGTTAAAGTGAACAATTGAGTTTCAATTTCTTGAAGCATGATTTTCTCCTGATTCTGAGTTTACGTCTAATTCCGCTAGATATTATCAGATTTGAGACTTGCTGTCAACTTGTGTCAATAAAATATTATTCGATATCCACATTTCTTGACACATTCATGTTGCGACTGTAAAATCCCCCTGCTTAAGGCGAAAGCCTACATTCCAATAATTCCTTAGGAGGAATCCCCCGCATGTTTACAATGGGACTTACCAGTTTTGAACAGATCGCGATCTGGGCTGTGTTTGCAGTTGCATGGCTCGGTTTGGGATACGCGGTTTTTCTACGCTCCCAAATTCTTCGCGAAGATAAAGGCACCGAAAAGATGCAGGAAGTTTGGGGTGCAATTAAAGATGGAGCGGATGCTTATTTACGTAAGCAGTTGCGCTCCATTTTGCCTTTAATTGCCATTTTGACAGTGGCATTATTCTTATCCGTTTATGTTGTGCCACCTTCCCCCGAAGCGCAAAGGCAATTCCCAACCATGAGCGACGAACAGCTTAAGCTCATGATCGGTATTGCACGCTCCCTCGCATTTGTGATGGGCGCTGGCTTCTCGCTCACTGTAGGTCAGCTTGGCATGCGTATGGCCGTGGAAGGTAATGTACGTGTGGCTGCCGCCTCCAGAACCTCATTCGGCGATGCCCTCCGCATTGCTTATCGCGCCGGCACCATCACAGGTATGCTCACTGACGGCCTTGGTCTGCTCGGTGGCACCATTATCTTCATTATCCTTGGTATTGCCGCTCCTGATGCGCTGCTTGGCTTCGGCTTCGGTGGTACGCTGCTTGCGCTGTTCATGCGTGTGGGCGGCGGTATCTTTACGAAGGCTGCTGACGTCGGCGCTGACCTTGTGGGTAAGGTTGAAGCAGGTATCCCTGAGGATGATCCGAGAAATCCCGCTGTGATCGCTGACCTCGTAGGCGATAACGTCGGTGACTGTGCTGGTATGGCTGCGGACATCTTCGAATCCTATGAAGTGACCATCGTTTCGGGCTTGATCCTCGGCCTGGCTCTCTGGCATGTGACGGATCGTCTTGAGTGGATCATCTTCCCCTTGATGGTTCGTGGTATTGGTGTGTTGTCTTCCATCTTTGGAACTTATTTTGTTAAGGCTGGCAAGACCGGCAAGAGCGAAGATGCCATGAAGGCGATTTTCAGCGGATTCCTCACCTCTGCCATGATCTCGGCCGTGTTGTTCTTCATTGCTGGTTTCGTCTACCTGAACACCCCCGAAATGAATGAGTGGGGTGGATGGTGGCGTATGCCGACAGCAGTAGGTGTGGGTGTATTGCTTGCGATTTTGATCGACCGTTTGACCGAATACTTTACAGGTACGCATGCATCTCCGGTGAACGACATCAAGAAAGCCGCCGATACAGGCCCTGCGACCTTGATCTTGAACGGTATTACTGTTGGTTTTGAATCTTCCGTTTGGTCTGTGCTCGTGATCGCTTTGACGATCATCGCCTCCATCTTTATCTTCGGTTCCATTCCTGGCGTCGAAGGTGTGGATAGGGCGACCTTCATTTTGTACGGTGTGGCGATGACCGGTATCGGTATGCTGACCCTCACTGGTAACAATGTTGCGATGGATTCCTTCGGACCCATTGCTGATAATGCGAATGGTATCGGTGAAATGTCCTGGTCTGGTCAAACAGACAAGGCGACCAAGGATGCCCAGCAGATCATGGCCGACCTTGACGCAGTGGGTAACACCACCAAGGCGATTACCAAAGGCGTGGCGATCGGTTCTGCGGTAATTGCGGCGGTTTCGCTGTTCGGCTCCTTCCTTGTGGATGTGTCCCGCGCTCAAGCCAGTCAGGGTATTCCCCCTGAGGCGCAAATTCAGGCAATTGGTATCCGCGTGGATGTTCCGCAGATCTTCGTGGGTATGCTCATCGGCGGCGCTTTGCCGTGGTTGTTCTCCTCCTTCGCCATTCAGGCTGTGACACGCGCTGCCTCCCTGATCGTGTTGGAAGTCCGCCGCCAGTTCAAGCTTGGTGTATTGGAAGGCAAGATCAAGCCCGATTACAAGCAGGCTGTGAACATTTCCACCGCCGCCGCGCAGAAGGAATTGGTTTCTCTCGCGTTGCTCGGCATTGTGACCCCGATTGTGGTCGGTTTGACCCTTCAAGTGGAAGCCCTTGGCGGTTTCCTGGCTGGCATCATCGTTTCCGGTCAGCTTTTGGCTGTATTCCTCAATAACTCCGGTGGCGCATGGGATAATGCCAAGAAGTTGATCGAAGACGAACCCAGAGATCCTGCGAATAACCTCGGTAAAGGCTCTGAACGTCACAAGGCTGGTGTGGTGGGTGATACCGTCGGTGACCCGTTCAAGGATACTGCTGGCCCTGCGCTCAACCCGATGATCAAAGTGGTGAATCTGGTTGCGGTGATCATTGCCCCGATCGTGGTGCAATATCAAAGTGCAACTGGTGGCGCGCTTGTGGTTGTTTGGGCTATCGCCATCGCCTTGATCGGTCTGCTCGCCTGGGCTGTCATGCGCTCCAAGGCACCCGCTCCTTCAATGACTGGTGACAATTAATAAACTGCCTGCCAGAACAGCTCGGCTGATTGGAAAATAACAAGTCAGGTTTGATAAAAAGGCTGGCGATCGCATGATCGCCAGCCTTTTTATGACAAGATGGTGGGGATTTTCGCCTGCCAAAAGCAGGTGAAGAAATTACAGTAAAATAACCTGTAAACTTTAGGATATGAAAAAAGAGACCTTTGCAGTAATTCCCCGCGAATCAGAAAAGGAACTTTCGGGCGGCCTGTTGCATTCGATTGCCATTGGTCTTTTGTTTTTGAGCACCCTGTTCGTTCTCTCTGCATGGATGGTGTTTCATGTTTTGATATGGCGGGCTCTTATTTTCGGCGCTAGTGTTTCGGTCATTTGTGGCTTGGTCATTTGGTTGATCCACAAAGGACAAAAGCGCTTTGCGGGATTGACACTGGTGGCATTCCTCTGGTTGATGGTTTCATTTGGGGCATATACAGCTGGCGGCGTGAACGCGCCGATCTTTGTTGGGTATGCGGCTGTTATTGTGATTGCCGCTCTCGTCCTGGGGATGCGAACGGGGACAGTCGTTATTATTCTTACAGCTGGTTTTGGCGGTTTTTTGGCCTATGCCGAAGCGAATTCCCTTCTCCCGGAGCATTTTGATTATCCGCCCATTGCCAGATTGTTTATTTATATTTTTTTCTTTTTTGTTATTATCCTGATTCAAAAGACGGCGGTGGATACGACCAGCAAGGCTATTGAGCGGGCAAGTGCCAGTGAATCCCAGTACCGCACATTTTTGGAAAACATTGCTTCTGTGACGTATATCAACGATCTGTCGCCTGATGTTCTGACCACTTACGTCAGCCCACAGGTGAAGAATATATTGGGGTATACGCAGGAGGAATTCATGACGAATCCTTCCCTGTGGATGGAGATTCTGTTTGCGGAAGATCATGAAAGAGTATTTCATGAAAGCAAGCGGACTTCTGAGACAGGTGAGCCGTTCAGCATGGAATATCGCGTGGTGGCGAAAGATCGACGGGTTGTGTGGGTGCGCGATGAGGCGACTCTTGTCCGTAATGAAATGGGACAGCCTCAATATTGGTTGGGCGTGTGGACCGATATTACGAACAGCAAGAACTCTGAAAGCGCGCAGTTGGATACGCTCGATGCGCTCCTGCGCCGCACCAATCAACTTCAGACGGCCAGCGAGGTCTCGAGCGCGGCGACATCCATTTTGGAATTGAGTGAATTGTTGCCAAAGGTTGTGGAATTGATCCGCTCTCATTTTGATTATTACTATGTGGGTATCTTCCTGGTGGACGAGAAACGCGAGATGGCTGTTTTGCGTGCTGCCACAGGAGAGGCGGGGAAACAGCTTTTGGCGGCACAGCATGCATTGGAAGTTGGCAACACCTCCATGATCGGCTGGTGTGTGGCGAATGATCGAGCGCGGATTGCGCTGGATGTGGGCAAGGAGGCCATTCGATTCAAGAACCCTGTTTTGCCATTATCCCGTTCAGAGCTTGCTTTGCCGTTGCGTGCACGTGGACAAGTGATTGGTGCCATGACCATTCAATCGGTGGTCGAGGCGGCATTTACCGACGCAGATATTACGGCTCTGCAAACCATGGCAGACCAGGTTGGCAATGCCATCGAGACGGCGCGCCTGTTCGATGAGCGTTCCAGTTTGATCAATGAGTTG
Source organism: Candidatus Villigracilis affinis (assembly GCF_016705895.1). NCBI lineage: Bacteria > Bacillati > Chloroflexota > Anaerolineae > Anaerolineales > Candidatus Villigracilaceae > Candidatus Villigracilis > Candidatus Villigracilis affinis. The sequence continues at coordinate 144,533 of NZ_JADJKT010000006.1, forward strand.
GAAGCGAAAAATGCGGAACTGGAACGATTTTCCTATACGGTATCCCATGACCTGAAATCGCCGCTTGTGACCATTCGAGGTTTTGTTGGGTATTTATGGGAGGATGCCAAAAAAGGGGACTTAACCCGCTTTGAGAAGGATATGCAGCGTGTTGTCAATGCGGCCGAGGTGATGCAAAACCTTTTGAACGATTTGCTTGAACTTTCGCGCGTCGGTCGAGTGATCAATTCTTTGGAGGATATTAAATTTGGTGAGATCGTAATGGAAACATTCAATTTGATCCTAAGTCCGCCGCTGCGCGAGAAGATCAAATTCGAAGTGCAGGAGGATATGCCCGCTATTCACTGTGACCGTATACGGATCGTGGAGGTGCTACAGAACCTTGTCTCTAATTCCATAAAATTTATGGGAGACCAGCCCGAGCCGCATATTCAGATCGGTTTTGCAGGTAGGGACGATGTAAAAGGCTATCCCATATTTTTTGTAAAAGACAATGGGTCTGGGATTGAGCCGCAGCACCATGAGCGCGTGTTCAATCTGTTCAGCCGATTGAACCCTGAAATGGAAGGGACGGGTATTGGACTTGCGATCGTAAAACGCGTGATCGAGGTCCACGGCGGGCGGATCTGGCTGGAGTCGCAAGGGGTGAACAAAGGCAGTACCTTCTTTTTTACGTTGCCTCCCGCGGAATAAATAAAGAAATCGGGATGCCCGCATGGCATCCCGATTTCATCTGGTTACTTTTCCAACATCATGCTGGCTTCTTCATTGAGCCAGCGCCGCCCATCGCGGGCGAGCAGTTCGTATCCTTCAGGGGGGCCCCAACTGCCGGGTCTGTAAACAGCCAACGACGGAGTCTGATGCGTTTCCCATGTTTGCAAGATCGGGTCGATCAATGACCATGCTGTCTCCACTTCGTCTGCGCGTGTGAAGAGCGAAGCATCCCCTTGAATGGCATCTAATAAAAGTCTTTCATACGCTTCGGGAATCGCGGTTTGGCCGAACGCCTGCGAGTAACGGAATTCCATATCCACCGACCGCGTCTCTGCGACGGTGTCTGGCGCTTTCGCCTCAAAGCGGACATGCAGCCCTTCATCAGGTTGCAAATAAAGCACCAGTATGTTCGGCTTCATGGTTTGCATGGGGAACATGGCCAGCGGCGGTTCCTTGAATTGAATGATGATCTGCGATTGTTTTTCAGCGAGATTTTTTCCTGACCGCAAATAGAACGGTACGCCTTTCCAGCGCCAATTGTTGATGTAAAGACGGAGCGCCGCATACGTGGGCGTGGTGGAATTTGGATTGACCTGTGCTTCGCTGCGATAGCCTTTGTATTGTCCGCGGACCGTATTTGCCGAAACCTGCTCGGGCGTCATAGGCTGAATCGCGCTGAGAACTTTCACTTTCTCGTTGCGCAAATGACTTGCGCTGAACGATGCGGGCGGCTCCATGGCGACCAGAGTGAGCAATTGCAAGAGATGGTTTTGGAACATGTCGCGCAATACGCCAATGCCATCGTAAAACCCCGCGCGATGTTCGAGACCGACTTTTTCAGCAACGGTGATCTGCACATGGTCAATGTATGTTCGATTCCAGAGCGGCTCGAAGATCGTGTTGGCAAAGCGTGTGAACAAAATGTTCTGCACAGTCTCTTTGCCGAGATAATGATCGATGCGGTAGATCTGGGACTCGTTCAGTCCTTTATGAACCTGCAGATTCAATTGCTGGGCCGATTGCAGATCGGTGCCGAAGGGTTTTTCCAAAACCACGCGCCGCCAGCCGCCATTCTCGTGCAGTTGACCTGACGTGCCGAGGTTGTCAATGATAGCGGGGAAGAGTGTGGGCGGCAGCGCCATGTAGAACAGACGGTTGGCATCGCCGTTTTCCAATGCGGTGAGATGCTCGGCGAGTTTTGTAAAATCGCCTGCTTCCGTGTATTTTCCTTGCAGGTAATATAAATTGGGCGCGAAGATATTCCATTCTTCCTCGGTAAAGGAATACCCAGCGTATTCTTTCAGTCCTGTATGCAAATGTTCGCGGAATTGTTCATCGGTAAAAGCGGTTCCGCCGAAGCCAATGACCTGAAATTTTTTCGGTGTGCGTCGCTTGCGGAATAAATTAAAAAGAGACGGTATCAGTTTACGCTGCGTCAGGTCACCCGAAGCACCGAAGATGATGATCGTTGTGATTAAGCCATTACTACTGGATGGGTTGTTCATAATAAATTGACCATGGACAACAGACGACAGACGATGGAAAAGTTCCCATGGTCAATGGTCTATCGTCAGTTGTCTGATTTATTCAGCCTTCTTGATGGCATGTCCGCCGAATTGATTTCGTAGGGCGGCCAGCATACGGGCGGGGTAGTTTTCTTCATCACGGCTGGCGAAACGCATTTGCAGCGCAAGGGTGATGACTGGCGCGGGGACGTCGAGGTCAATGGATTCAAAGACTGTCCAGCGGCCTTCGCCAGAATCAGCCACCCAGGGTTTGATATCCTTCAATTCGGTGTCTTCATCGAGCGCATTTGCCGCGAGATCAAGCAGCCACGAGCGGACAACGCTGCCATGCTGCCAGATATGTGAGACTTGCGAAAGATCCAATCCAAATTCCTTTTTGCTTTTCAAGATGCCAAAACCTTCTGCGAAGGCCTGCATCATGCCGTATTCGATTCCGTTGTGGATCATCTTCACATAGTGACCCGCGCCATGCGGACCGACGCGACCCCAGCCGAGGTCTTTCGCTGGTGCAAGGGTTTCGAAGATCGGATTCAGTTTTTCGGTCACTTCCACCTTGCCGCCGATCATCAAGCTGTAGCCTTCGGTGAGACCCCAAATGCCGCCGCTGGTTCCGCAATCTGCGAATTCGATGCCTTTGGCTTCGAGCATGGCCGCATGTGCGATCGTTTCTTTGTAATTCGAATTGCCGCCATCGATGATGATATCGCCTGGCTTCAACAACGACGCAACCTTTTCAATGGTCTCTGTGGTGGTTTTACCCGAAGGAACCATCACCCAGACGATTTTTGGAGAAGAGGTCAACTTGCTGACCGATTCCTCCAAAGAAAATGCGCCATCCACACCGTGTTTGATCGCTTCTTCCACGGTTTCCTTGCTGCGCGCAAACCCAACCACGCGATGACCTCCACGCACGAGTCGTGTTGCCATGTTCAATCCCATCTTGCCCAAGCCGATAATTGCGAGTTCCATTTTCTTTGCTCCTAAAGTTTATTTCCTTCTCACTACCGAGCGCAGACGAAGGTCCGCATTCCTGATTTCGGAGAGGATAAATTTTTTTATAATTTGCCTGCTGCCGCTTCATCTACCAGCCAGATGACTTCTCCATCGGTGGGGCGGATGCGTTGGGCGGGAAGCTGTTCTGGCTGGTATTCCCCATGTAAGATGCGGGCAAGCGTCTCAGACTTACTTTGCCCACTGACCAGAAACACTGCGCGGCGCGCTGCATTGATCACCAGCGGAGTCAACGAAACCCGCATCGCAGGACGGTCTTGATAATTGGCTGTGACCGCAACGGTGGGAGTATTGATCTCCACTGGCGAGCCGGGGAACAATGAAGCCGTATGCCCGTCATCGCCCATGCCGAGGATGATGAGGTCAAGGCGCGGCCAATCGAGAGGTGCTTCAGCGAACGCTTTCAACTGGCTGGCATATTCATCGGCGGCAGAATCAGGCTCCAGTTCAGAGATGACGCGGTGAATATTTTCCGCAGGCAGGTGGACGCTATCCATGAATGCCTGTTTCGCTTGATAATAATTATTCCCTGAATCGTCTTTTGCCACGCAGCGTTCATCGCCCCAAAAGATGTGCGTTCTTTTCCAGTCAATTTGGTCGCGATACGGCGCGCCCGCCAGTAATTCATGCAGCGGTTTAGGTGTGCCTCCGCCTGAAAGCGCCGCAAGAAAACGTCCGCGCGAATTGATAGCCTGCTCCGCCGATGCGGCGAATAAATCCGCAGCGGCGATGCTTAATTCTTGAAGATTTTTATAGACTTGAATTTTTGATTCCATCGTCCGAGTTTATCACGATGCAGACTGAATTTATAAGTTCTTGTTACAATTCACTTCGCAATCCACCTACATGGAGAATGAATGAAGCGAATTACAAAATCACTTTTGATCGGCCTGATCTGCATCACTGTGTTGACCTCCTGCGCTCCTGCGACGGCGCCGACCATGTATGCCCCGCCCACGCCGATCAATGACCACCTTCCCACGGTCTTCGATATTGAGATTGAATCGCCTGCATCGTCCGAGCGGTTGAATGATCCGCGCCCGAATATCATTGTGGTGCTCACCGATGACCAGCCATATCATACGGTGGATTACATGCCCGCCGTGAAAAATCAATTGATGAAGAACGGGGTTGTGTTCGAAAATGGATTTGTCACCACGCCGTTGTGCTGCCCGAGCCGCGTGAGTATTTTATCGGGTCAGTATGTTCACAATCACGAAGTCTATACAGACCGCATGCCGTTGGGCGGCGCGCCAAAGTATGACGATTCAGAATGTGTGGCCGTCTGGCTGCAAGAAGCGGGATATCGCACCGCGTATTTCGGAAAATACCTGAATGGCTATGAAGATATCGAACCTTATGGGGTTGTCCCTCCAGGCTGGGATGTGTGGAAGGCCTTTCTCAGCAAGAACCTCACCGCCGATGATGACGTAGGCAGCACGCAGTATTTTTTTGATTTCAGTCTTTCAGAAAATGGAACCGCTGTGGAGTACCCACGCTCGAAGGATAATTTCAGCGCCGATGTCATCACGAACGATGCCTTGGAATTCATTCGCGATGAACGCGATACGCCATTTTTTATGATGGTCGGTTACTACAATCCGCATTCGCCCATACATCGCCGCGCCGCGGCACAAGGATACCTTCCGTGCCAACGCTGGCGAATATTGGGATTGGGTTCAATATCGTCCGCCGAATTTCAATGAGGATGACATCCGCGATAAGCCTGACTACATCGGGGATCTCTCGCCTCTTTCTCCCGATGAAGTTGATACTGCACACAAGCAGATTCTCCGCTCACTGCTCTCCGTGGATGACGGCGTCGCTTCCATTATGTCTGCACTTGAGAAGGCAGGCTTGGATGAAAACACCATCATCGTTTACGTTTCTGATAACGGCCTGACTTTGGGTGACCATCGTTTCGGCGCGGCGAAGAATTGTCCGTATGAAGCCTGTGTCAAAATTCCGTTCATTGTCCATGCCCCGGGGATGTATGCGCCGCGCGTGGATTCGCATCTCGTCGCAAACATTGATCTTGCTCCCACAATTGCTGATTGGGCTGGTATCTCTGCGCCTGGGTACGTGGACGGAATCAGCATGGTGCCGATCCTTGAAGACCCGTCAACGGGTTGGCGGGAGGATATTTTGTTCGAGCATTGGCCCACGGAAGAAGGTGTCGGCTCGATGATTCCCGAGTTTTATTCGATCCGAACCGCCGAATGGAAATACACTGAATACAGCACCGGTGAAGTGGAATTGTATGATCTGGTCAATGATCCGTTTGAATTGGAAAATCTGGCAGGGAAGCGGGATTACAGGGAAATCCAAGCTGAGCTGGCGGCGAGGCTGCAAGAATTGAAGGTGGAGTAACCAAGGCTGGGTGCGTCGCACCAGATTGAACAGGATAATCCTGTCCGATTGGATTCTTCCCTTTAAAAGGATGATCCAACCTGTTTGGTGCGACGCACTCGACATTATTTGAAATATAGTTCGTATATCTCGTCGCTGACGAACATCAGACCTTCGGCATTGCGGTAGATCAGGTGATAGCCGCGGACCTGTTCGTTTTTGACATCCATATAAAAGGTGTAGGTGTCTTGAAATGAATCAGGGTCAACGGCGTTTTCAAGTGCGCCTTCCTGGGTGTAATCGAGGATGCGCTGTGACCAGAGGATCATGATATCGGGGCGGATCTTTTCGATGGTGCTGTATTTGCTGTTCCAATAGGTGCGGATGTTCCAGCGGGAGTTATCGGGGAAGTACATGCGCACGTCGCGGAAAACGGTCAGCGGCTCGGTGGCGGTGATGCGTGGAAGGTAGTCGCGTTCGAGGGTGTCGTAAAAAACGAGGGAGCCTTCATTTTCTTCGCGGGTGAGCACTTCGCGGTACAGTTCCACATCCTTGTTGAGATAGATGCCAAACTGCCAGACAATAATTGCAGCAATGACCACACCCCAAGCCAGCGAAGCAGAACTGCGTGGCTTCTCGGAATTGAACGGTGGGAATTCAAAGAATACGACCAGGCTACTGTACACGGGAAGCAAAATGGGCAGGAAAAAATGCGTCGGTTTGATGGCAGTGGTGAAGAGAATGTACAGGCCGAGTGGAAATGCCCAGGTTGCGATGAGAAGGTGACGAACCCGATTCGGACTGCGCCAGATGCCGAGCCCAAGCGCAAATAGCGACAGCGCCACGAAGAGTAATCTGCCGTAAAGTTCTTCGATGATGTGGAGCCATGAAGCGGGGCCTTTGGCATACGCCAGAGTCCAGCCTTCGGTTTGGGAGGAGGCCTGACGTGAAAGAGTGTTGATCATCGTTTCGCGTTGGCCTGCCAATAAAAGGAAAGGATTAGAGATGACGATGGCTGCGGCCATGATGCCGACGAACACGAGTCCTTTGAAGAAGGCGTCTCGCCAGGTCAATTTTTTGGAGAGGATGCCGACGAGCAGGTAGGTGGGAATGGTCAAAACGAAGAAAAGGCCGATTACTTTGGTGCCAGTTCCCAGTCCGGTGGAAGCGGCGGCGAGGGCAAAGTTAATGCCGAAGCGCTGGTCATCTCGATCGAGGAAGAACAAAGTCAGGACGATGAAGAAGACCGCAAGACTATCCACGTGCCACCATAGATTATTTTCGACCACGGCTGAGACCGAGAGCAGAAAAACAAAAAGGCCAATAGACTTCGCGTAGTCACTAAATTTGGTTTGGAGGTGGGTGAGCAGCAGAAGCGCGCCGAGCATGGGCAGTACGCCGATGACTTGCCGCAGCAGGAGCATGTTGAGTTGGGTGGTGTTGCGCAGGCTGTCGAAGAGTTTGATGGGCAGGAGCAGCAGGGCGCTGGAGAAATAAAAGGGCGAGCCGTAGTAGTAGTGGTCGTAGGCGATGAAGTTGAAGATGGTGGCGGTGAGGGTTTCGCCGGGGTTGAGCATTTTGATGATGACGGGGTATTGCGCGAATTCGTCAGGCTCGAAGAGCGAGATCATCATCTGGTCTTTGGCGCCGGTGTTGTTGGGGAGGATAAAGGCGGCGAAATAGGCGATGCTGATCAAAATGAGGATGGTGAAAACACGTTTTTGGGTGGAGGTCATGGGCGCAATGATACCATTTTTGGATTTCTGTTTTTTGTGGGATTGTGGAGAGATTTCACCACAGAGCGCACAGAGTTCACGGAGAAATGCGCTTTACAATTTCTGTGGTGATGTGTTTTGAACTTCGGTTGGAAGGAGATAAAGGTGATTTTTGTCACCTGCATTTTGTGGAACGGAGTGCCTATAATTTCGTAAGTTCCATCAAGGAGAATTTTGAAATGGCAAAAATAGACGAACTTGTAAAAGATTTCCTCGCGCAGAAGAAGATTGCGGTGGTGGGTGTTTCAGACAAGCGCGAGACGGGCTGTAATTTGAGTTATAAAAACTTCAAGGGTGCGGGCTATCAGGTTTTCGCGGTCAATCCGCGGATTTCGACCTTTGAGGGCGATCCATGTTTTGCGGATTTGAAGTCGATTCCAGAGAAGCCCGATGCGGTGTTCATCCTCGCCAGCCCGAAGGTGACGGAGCAACTGGTGCAGCAGTGTGTGGATCTGGGGATCAAGCATGTGTGGATGCACTGCATGATGGGCACAAAACCAGGTTTGGCGGCGGGCATGACCAGCGTTTCGCAGTCGGCGGTGGAGATGTGCAAGGCGAACGGGATCACGGTCATTCCGGGGTCGTGCCCGAATCAGTTTTTGAATCCCGATGGCGGGCATAAGTTCATGCGCGGGATGTGGAGGTTGTTTGGGTTTATGAGTGTGAATTGAATTAAGAATATTCTTCCTTCATAAATCGTTCGAATCCCTGTTTGGTGAGTTGACTTAACTCTTCGAACAGGGATTTTTCGACGGTTTTGAAGTTGAAGCAGGATTTTCCCTGCATGTGTTTTTTGAGTTCAGGGGAGATTTTTTTGAGCAGGTCGGGGTACATGTAAACGGGCATGAGGTAAAACGAGACGTAATTCTTTTTGACCTGTACCGAGCCGAAGAAGAGTTCTTTTTTCCATTTTTCACTGTATGGACCTTCAAGCGAGTATGCGGCGGGGGAATCCACTTTGACGATTAGCTATTTTAGCACGAGGTTTGAGAATGGCTTTTAGTTTTTCGAAGACATTGGGGAATTCGGATGGGTTGGGCATTTTTACTCTTTTGAGCGTCTCACTGCCTAGAACAGAAGCTGAGTTTGAGCTGATTTTACCTAAGGGCGCCCAGCGCTTGTCTTGTTTCTGCAGGATTAAGAATATATATTTTATGTCCACGAAAGTACATCTCGAGTAAACCAGATACTCCAGTAAATTCCATCTGGATTTAATATACAATACTGGTTGGTTAGAAATCATTAACATCAAGCGCTGGAGGGGTGATTTTTGTGTAAGCAACAAGGTCAATGGTTTCATTCCAAGATATTCCATGTAATAAAGAATGTTTTGAAATGCATTACCTGTTGCTTTGTTATTTCCATAATAAATTCCCAGATGCTTGTATGCAGCGATCTACTAGTAAACTGTATGTCAGGGCAATTTTTGCCTTGGGAGTGACCTGAGAAGAATAGGCGCCGAGACCTGTTTTATGTAAAGCCGATAGATTTTCATGTCTTCATAATGACCTGTCGCCACTATCTGGGAAATCAACTGTCTTAGTGGATAGTCCAAAAATTTTCGTGGTTTGACAAAAAACGGAGGGTTTCGTTTAGCGTATCCATTTTCTTTCAACGGAAAGCCTGTTTGCCCCAATGTCCTTGGCGTAATCTCTTTGTTTATGTAATTTAATGCGATAAAAACATATATTCCGAATTCAATGCGAACCAAACATTTTTGACCAAATGATATTATCGGACGTTTTTTATCTCAAGGCACGACAACAATCTTGATAAATATCGGGTCGCCAAATGGATTTCCCTCTGGGTCGTAGGCTTGCCAGGCGCTTTCGTAGGGGCCTTCGGTTGCGGGGGCGGTGAAGAGGATGCGGAGAGTGGCTTGAGTCCCTGCGCGGGCGGGGTAGAGGGGTTGTTCCTGGGCTGCGCCCATGGGGTCGCCGCCGATCCATTTCAGGCGGTAGGTAGAGTCCCAGTCACAGGTGCCGCTGTTTTGGACGAGCCATTGTTTGTCCATGGCGGTGTTGGGGGCCACGGTTGTGCCGTCATTGATGGTGATGTCGTTGAGGAAGCTCAGGCTGTTGATGCATGGGCCGGGGACGGTCGGCACAGCGGTGTCGGTTGGGACGAAGGTGACGAATGAGGGGATGGGCGTGGTAGTGGCGAGGATGACGATCTGTGTCGGTTGAGGTTGCGTGGGTGGGCGAAACGGCGTGGACGTGGTTTGGGGTCCGCAGGCTGCGGGGAGAAAAAGGATCGGGAGCAGAATCAGGATTCGGTTAAGAAAGATGCGCATGGGCTTCATCATAACAAAAAAAGAGACACGGCGGCTGCCGTGTCTCTGTGTGATTTATGCTTCTTCTTCCGCGCCGCCTGCGTCTTCGGCTCCGATTTCGGCACCGCCGATATCAAGCGGGAGGGCGATTTCGCCGCTGAGCGCTTTCTGGCGGATGATGCCTTCGATCTCGGTCATCATATCGAGATTGCCGCGGAGGTAATCCTTGGCGTTTTCGCGTCCCTGACCGATGCGGATATCTCCATAGGAGAAGAACGCGCCGCGCTTCGTGAGGACCTCGAACTTGGTTGCCAGATCGAGAATATCGCCAGCCTTTGAGATGCCTTCGTTGAACATGATGTCGAACTCGGCGGTGCGGAACGGGGGCGCAACTTTGTTCTTGACAACCTTCACGCGGGTGCGGTTACCGATGACTTCCTCACCAACCTTGATGGATTGAATGCGGCGGACATCGAGGCGGACGGAGGCGTAGAACTTGAGCGCCTGACCGCCTGTGGTGGTTTCAGGATTGCCGAACATGACGCCGATCTTCTGGCGAAGTTGATTGGTGAAGATGACCGATGTCTTGGTCTGGTTGATCGCGCCGCTGAGTTTGCGCAGCGCCTGAGACATGAGACGGGCCTGCACACCCATGGTGGCATCGCCCATGTCGCCTTCGATTTCAGAGCGTGGAACGAGCGCGGCGACCGAGTCGACGACGACCACATCCACGGCGCCGGAGCGCACGAGGGTTTCTGCAATTTCAAGCGCCTGTTCGCCGGTGTCTGGCTGGGAGACGAGCAGGTTGTCAATATCCACACCGACTTTGGCGGCGTAGCTTGGGTCGAGCGCATGTTCCATATCAATAAATGCGGCGGTGCCGCCGAGGCGCTGGGCTTCTGCAACGATGTGCTGGCAGAGTGTGGTTTTACCGGATGATTCAGGGCCGTAGATCTCGATGACACGTCCGCGCGGAATGCCGCCGACGCCGAGGGCAATATCGAGGGAGAGGGAACCGGTGGGGATCACCTCGGTCACCATGCCCTGCGCTTCGCCGAGGCGCATGATCGAGCCATCACCGTAGCGTTTTAAAATATCGCCAACGGCCTTGTCGAGGACAGCGCGTTTGGCGTTATCGATGTTTTGAGTTTGTGCGGGTGTTTCTGTTGCGCGAGAGGATTTACGTGCCATGGGTTAGGTCTCCAATACAAGTTTTATAGGTGAAAAAATTATAACCACAAAGGACACGAAGTGCCGCAAAGGGTTAAGGGTTGTTGTGTGGCGAGAGTATAGCACAGATGTTCAGTGCGTCAAGGTGGAGAGAGGGCTTTTTTATGGTAGTGAGACGCCGCCGAGGACGGCGGCTAAAGCAGAAAGTTGAGTACGAATAAAAGCAAATTTGAGAAGAGGTTGTTTATCGAACAGGTGTGGGTGTGGCGGGTAAGGCGGGCAAAAACTCCAGCGTGGGGGCGGGCGGGCGGGTGGAGTCGAATCCGTTTTCGCCTTCGAAGGTGAAGTAGGTTACCTGGCCGGGGAAGATCTCCACCCAGGTTTGGCCGGGCTTTTTCTCTTCATCGTAGATGATGATGAGTTTGTAGATACCGGCGGGCAGATCACCGAGGACGAGGTTTTCGTTGTAGTATGGATCGGCATTGGCTGCACCGCCGCTGCCGTAGGTCCGCACCAGATAGGTCTTCCCCGTTTCTTCGGAGATCACAAGCACTTCCTTGTGGCGCATCGTATCTTTCTTTTCATCCATCACGCGGCCTACGAGCACACCCCAGCCCTGCGGCGGAGCAGTCCACAATTCGGGGTTGAGTGTGAAGTGAAACGAATTCTCGCCAAGCCTTACTTCAAAATGGACATGCGGCCCGGTGACTGCTCCAGTTGCGCCAACCAGCCCGATCAGGTCGCCTGATTCCACGTGCTGACCGACGACCGCGATGACTTCGTCCATGTGGGCGTAGACGGTGTAAAGCTGCTGGCCCTGATAGCCAAAATCATGGCGGATGGCAACGGCCAGCCCGTATGGGTCTGAGTCATTTGTCGGGGTTTCGGTGAACAGCCCCCAGCCTGCCCAGACCACTGTGCCAGGCCCGGCGGCCATGATGGGCGCGCCTTTTTCAGCATCGATGTCGATGCCGGTGTGGATGATATCTTGCGCGAAGAAAATCCCGCCGTAGCGATAATCTGCGATGGGCCAGTTGACCTGGTCGGCGGCGACGGGGCGTATGAAATAAAAATGGTCATACGGTGACATGGCCCACGGCACAGGATACAGCGGAGGACGCCAGCCTGAGATCGGTTCTGCGCCCGGGGTTGGGAGGTTGAATTGAAAGGGTTCCGGTGAAGGGGTTTGCGGCGCTTCAAACGTGACCTGAGGCAGGTCGGCCACTTCGGCAATTACCGGTGTTGGGCTGGGTGCCGCACTACTCGAACCCGCACAGGCGGAGAGCAGTAGAAATAGAATAGCGGTCAGTAAGGTTTTGATTTTCAATTTGAATGATCTTCTCGCCGAGCGAAATTGCCCTTCGACTTCGCCGCAAAGTGCGTGCGGCTCCGCTTAGGGGATGATCGTCGGCGGGGTTTGGGTGGGAGTGGGAGTCTCTGTCACCGTGGGGGATAGCGTGGGGGTCAGCGATAATGTTGGCGTGGGCGATAAGGTGGGTGTGCGGGTTGGACGCGGTGTACGCGTGGGGCGCGGCGTTTCGGTGGGGGTTGGGGTGCGGGTGGGTGTGAGGCTGGGGGCGAGCACGCGGGTGGGTGTGACGAGCGCGTCGGTTGGATATAACTCGAGCATGGCGTTGTACCAGGTTAATCCGTTGGTGAGGGCGAATTCAGTGAAGCGGGCGCCCGCGTAATAGGTGCGCCAGTTGGGGAGGGCGGGTAAGCGTTCCCAGTTGTAGGCATTGCTGAGTGCGGTCATATCGATCCAGTAGCCTGATGGGACGGCGGCATATTCTCCGCCTTGTTCATAGGTGCGCGGATTAAGTTCGTAGCGCGCGCTGAGATTCCACGGGGCGTTGTGAATCGGTTCGCCGAGTGAGCCATCTTGAATGGTGGCGCGGACGTAGACCCGCCAGTAGGTTTGTGCGCCGATGTCTTCGCGCAGGGTGACCATCCAGCCTGTATCGGCCATGAGCGGGTTGATGGCGAAGGCGCGGCCGGTGTAGAGCCAATCTTCTTCGAGGCCGGGGTCGAGACTGGTGGTGAGCGGGATGAAGACATTTTCAAGGCTGGAGAGTACGTCCCAGCCTGTTTCGATGATGACGCGATTGCGCAGGCTGTTGAAGGATTCATCCACGAGGTCGTGTAACTGCGGATAAGGCGCCTGCACATCTGTGATCTCGACTACATGCCAGCGTTGATTGGGCACATCGGCTTCGGGGGTGATCTGCGGCGACCATAACGCGGGCGGAGTTGATTCGGCGGCTTGTGTAAAAGTAGCGGGAAGCGGATTCGATAGATCGGCGAAGCCCCAGGTCAATCCGCGCGCGCGGCCGGGGAGCGGTGTAGGCGCAAGCAATAATGTGCCTTTGATATCGTATGAGGTGATGTATTGTTGATTGGAGCCGTTGGTAACAGCGACGATCTTTTCGGCGGTTTCATTCCATGAGCCCCAGATGCCGTCGCCGACCCAGTAGGCGGTGCGCTCGGGGTCGGCTGCGTTCCAGATGTAAAGTCCGCTGTAGCCGATGGTTTGTGAGATGGATGCCCATAATAATTGCGAGCCGTCAAAATTCCAGACGGGATAATTTTCTGAGGCGAAGGGAGTGTTGCTGAGGTTTTGGAATCGGTCTTCGCCGGTGAGGTCGAGGTTGGCGAGCCAGACGTCACTATCGCCGCCGCGGGTGGAGATGAAGGCGACGTGACGGCCATCAGGAGCCCAGACGGGCGAGTGATCTGATGCGGGGTGCTGGGTGATGGGAAGGATGGGTTGTGTGCGGTCGTTGACGGATACGACGGAGACTTCGAGGTTTTCGCTGGTGTAGGTTTCGAAGACGAGCCATTGCGAATCGGGCGACCAGGATGGGGCTGAGTCGTATTCGGGTGAGTTGGTGATCTGGTTGACGCTGCCGCTTTGGAGATCCATGACGTAGAGATCCCAGAAGCCGTTTCGGTCGGAGGCGAAGGCGAGCTGGGTGCGGTCGGGGCTGAGGGCGGGGGCGATGTCGTTCCAGTTGCCTGTGGTGATGCGGGTGAGGGGCAGGTCTTGCGGCGGGTTGCTTTGTACGAAGAGGTGGGCGTAGCCGTTTTCTTCGATGGAGAGGAAGACGAGGTTGCCTTCGCCGCTGTAGCGGATGACGCTGGGTGTGCTGGTGATATCGAGAATGAGTTCGAGGGTGGAATCGGGGGCGGGGGTGGCCTGTGTGGGTTGAGCGCAGCCGAGCAAGAGGGCGCTGAGAATCGTTAAAGCAAAGAATACTTTTGCGGGTGATGTGGTGTGATGCACAGGCATGGATAATTTTAATTAAGTTGAAGCAGGCTGGGGGTCGTCAGGATGCGGTTCCACATCGAATGAATAGGTGATGGGTTCGTTGGAGGGTCCGTCTGGGTAGTAGAGTCTTGCGTTGAGTTTGTAGGGGTTGTTGAGTTCGCCGCGAATGTGCATGGTGAATTCGAGCTTCCATGAAAGCGGTTCGACGATGCTGGTGGATGAGACTTCGCTGCCATTTGCGTCGGTGAGGATGATTTCAATGTAGGGGCGTTTTTGAAAGGGGGTGACTTCGAGGTTGACGCGCAGTCGGCGGCCATCGGGGTAGGGTTGGGCGGAAAGCGAGTTGATCTTTGTTTCTTCGGGGACGGCGCGGGTGAGGTTGTCTTCGGGAAAGAAAAAGTCCATTTGGGTATTATAACCAGAAAAGAGGGGGCGGGTCTTTGCGGTGGATGAGATTTGGATTACAGTTTCATTAGTTTTGATTTTTTGATATGGGTTGAAGGCTCTACCACAATGGGCACCAAGGGTCACGAAGGTTGTGTGGAGCAATACAGGGATGAGGATGGGTGGAAATTTTTCGGGGGGGTTGGCGCGAATTTTTGTGGATTTTGGCCCAGGGTTCGTAGGTGATATTGCCGGTGTGTTTGCAATGTGAACGTGCGAGTGACGGTGGTGATGGGCTTATAATTTAGGAAGGAGATCTAATTATGGATGCGATCTTGATTCATGGAATGGGGCGGAAGCCGATGGCGATGTCTATTTTGGGGGCGAGGCTGTTGGCGGCGGGGATTCGTCCGCATTTTTTTGGGTATATGGTGGCGCTGGAGAGTTGGGAGCATTGTGTTTTGCGGTATGAGCGGTTTATCAACAGGCGCGCGGGGGCGGGGGATTATATTATTGTGGGACATTCTCTCGGTACGGTTTTGACGCGGGCTGTTTTGCCGAGGCTGATGCATAAGCCGAAGGCGTGTTTTTTTCTGGCTCCTCCAACGCGGGTTTGCAAGGCGGCGCGGACTTTTGGCCGCCGTGGGGTGGCGCGTTTCTTTATGGGGAGGATGGGGCGGGTGCTGACGAGCGATTCGTTCATGACCTCGCTGCCTGTTCCCGATGTGCCGACGAAAATTTACGCAGGGGTGGCTGGTCCACGGGGGCGGTTTTCGCCTTTCGGGGAGGAGCCGAA
The DNA here is from genome assembly GCF_016705895.1 of Candidatus Villigracilis affinis. Classification (NCBI taxonomy): domain Bacteria; kingdom Bacillati; phylum Chloroflexota; class Anaerolineae; order Anaerolineales; family Candidatus Villigracilaceae; genus Candidatus Villigracilis; species Candidatus Villigracilis affinis. Next base: position 159,798 of record NZ_JADJKT010000006.1, read on the forward strand.
CGATGGTCTGCTGATGGTGAATGAGACGCTTTTGCCGAATATCCCAGTGCAGACGGTGCCGGCACTGCATACGTTCATTATGAATTCAAAAACGGTGACTGAAGATATTGTGCGGATCGCGATGCGCCAGACAGGCATTGGGAGCGGGATTCTATGAAACAATGGTTTGCAAAGGGGCTCGGAGATGGGATCATGGCGGCGATGCCTGCGGCTGAGATCGAGGAGTTTTTTCTACCTTTGTTTCGGGATGCTGGGATGCCTGCGGATATGGCGGTGTTTACGCGGCATGAGTCGGAGGGGCGATTGCATTGTGAGGTGGTGGCTTATTTTTCGCCTGCGGCGGCGGAGGCTGCTCGGGCGGTGGGTGCGGAGCCGTGCGAGATGCCCGTGCGCAGCGGCCTGGGCCTGCTGGCGGGGGATGAGAGGGCTTGGGAGGCGTTGTTTGCTGAATAGACAAGTCCAAGACTTGTCTATTCACAGTTTGTTTTATGGAGTGCGTTCGTGAAATCCCTTTTCTTGTCCCTTTCTGGCCGTGACTGTATAATGCTGTTATGCAATATATAAGGTGTTATACAGCTTGAGTCTGTATAACACCCCGCACGAGGGTATTTTACAGCGCGAAGCTGTATAAAACATAGTTAGGCCGCGTCGTGAATGAGTGATTAAACCCAAATAAAAAAATTCCTCAGGTTGGTGGGTGTTTGGGTTATTCTTTTGATGTTTGGATTATTTCTATTTCAATCGCAAACTTATAAGGATTTCACGAAATACCAAGTGGCAAAGCAAAAATGGGAAAATCGCACTTTTTCAAATTATCGCTTGGTTGTATCCAGCAAACTTATGGGTTGCATATACGATGTCGAAATACAAAATGAAATGGTCATAAAAATAAATTCAACAGACACTTGCCCATCTGAATCATCGAGAGAAACAATAACTGATTTATTTGCAAATATCAAAGAATCCATCTCTCAGCCTGATTGCATTTTTGAATGTGGTTGTGAAGGGCGAACTCGCATTGAAGCAGATTACGACTCTAATTTGGGTTATCCGAAATCAATTCAGGTTTCAATTAATAAAGAATGGAGATGGCTTTATCCTAAATATTGGACTGATAAAATAGGGCAAAGGTTCGGAAAATATTGTCCGCCAAATTGCAAAATTGCCTGCAATCCACTTGGCGCAGACTTCTTTGATGAACGATTGACAGTACAATTACTACAAGCTTCACCTTGAATGGCTAAAGAAATTGAAAATAGAAAAACAAATCTTTGCAGCAAAAATGCGCCTAACAAAGCGTGCACCGGGGCCGGGGGATGCTGCGGGCATCTCCAGCAGTTTTACACGCCTTAGCATTTTTCGTGGGGACGGCTTCGCCGTCCCCACCCCAGCGCAGGTAACGCAAACCGTTGGGCAGGCTATCGTATTGAGCAATCGGTAAAAACTTATGCAATATAAATATGTAAAAGAACAACTGGACTATTCAGATTTCTCCAGTGGGCGAGTGTTTTACAGTTTGTCGGGACATCCTGCTTTTCCTGTCAGGCTGGCAAGTGAAATATTCCAACGTTGTGTAGCAAATCGAAAAACAATATATAATATTTCAACGCCATGCACCCTGTACGACCCCTGTTGTGGCGCAGCCTATCATCTTAGTGTTTTGGCTTATTTGCACAGAGAGCATATTCAAGAAGTAATTGGTTCGGATATAGATGAAAAAGCAGTCGCTTTGGCAAGCCAGAATCTCGGGTTGCTTGGTGTCGCTGGTTTGGATAAACGCATCAGCGAAATCTCTAAAATGCTCGAGTTGTACAATAAAGATTCTCACAAAGACGCTTTAGCAAGTGGATATATTTTGAAAAACAGAATCTCTGCTTTTGCTCAAGAACACCCATTAATCACAAGGGTATTTCAGGCAAGCGCCACAGACAGTAAAGCGATTATCAAAAACGTAAAAGCCAAATCGGTAGATATTGTTTTTACAGATATTCCTTATGGACAACACTCTCATTGGCACGGCTTGAATTCGAGTGAGTTAGTAGACCCGCTATGGTTAATGCTTAATGCACTTATTGACATCCTTTCCACATCAAGCATTGTGGCAATAGTTTCCGATAAGCAGCAAAAGGTATCGCATAAAGGTTTTCAACGTGTTGAGCAATTTCAAATAGGAAAGCGGCGAGTAGTTATCTTGAAGCCTATCTAAAAGCCGCCTGCCCAACAAAGCGTGCACCTGGCGCTGGGGCGCTTCGCGTGCGCCAATCTCAAGCAGTTTTCTACGCCTTTTCATTTTTCTGGCTGGACGCCCCAGCGCAGGTAACGCAAACCGTTCGGCGCTTTCTCGCAAACAACGATGAGACAATAATGAAAATGCAAAAACTACTCATGGTCTTGCTTGCTATCGTTTTTGTTTCTTGCGTACCACTTGCAACAGCAACTTCAACAGAAACACCAATGCCAACTGCCACTTTAGCATCAATCCGACCAACAAACTCAGTAGTCCTCACTTCAACTTCAGAACAACCATCACCTGTCTTTGATTTATCAAAATTTTCTTTTCCAAAATCGATTGACACGACAAAACATTATCTTTTCTACATTCATGGGAGAATTATTGAAGAACAAGGTATTCCAGCAATGGATCCTGTTTTTGGCGAATATGAATATCAGCCCATTTTAGAGAGATTTAGCAGTTATGGAGTTGTTGTCATTAGTGAGCAGCGGGTCAAAAACACTGACCCCATTGAGTATGCAAAAAGGATTCAAGAACAAGTCACGACTTTACTGAATGCTGGTGTTCCTGCAACAAACATTACAGTTGTGGGCGCATCAAAAGGAGCGTTCATTGCAATTTATGTTTCTCACTTCCTTGAGAACCAAGAAATAAAATTTGTCATTATGGGAATTTGTAACTCTGAGATTGTTGCAGACCTCAAACAAAACCGTATCTTTCTTTACGGGAAAGTCCTATCAATTTACGACTCTGCTGATTATCAATATGGTGGCTCATGCGAAGAAGTATTTATGCTTTCCGAAGGCAATAAAGGACTTTCCAGATACGATGAAATTGTTCTAAACATAGGAACAGGACACGGCATCCTTTACAAACCTTTAGATGAGTGGATAACGCCTGTTATTCAATGGGCTAGAGACCCATAATGTATGTTGCACAAGTTGGCAGCGCCCAACAAAGCGTATACCTGACGCTGGGGATTCTGCGGTAATCCCAAGCAGTTTTCTACGCCGCAGCATTTTTCTGGTTGGACGGCTTCGCCGTCCCTGCCCCAGCGCAGGTAACGCAAACCGTTGGGTATCTTTGACTCTCTTATTTATTGGAAACGAAACATGGGTGTGAAGAACTACTTAATCGACGGCGTTTCCTGTGCCGGTAAAACTACGGTCTGCGACGAGCTGCAAAGGCGCGGCTACCACGCCATCCACGGCGATGAGGAGTTGGCCTATTGGGGCGATCTAAAAACTGAGGGGCCTGTGGATGGTAGCTCTGACGAGCATCGTACTTGGATATGGGACGTTGAGAAGGTCAGAGCTTTGGTGGCCGATCAAAACCATGCGGTAACATTCTTTTGCGGTGGCTCCAGGAATTCCGACCGCTTCATCGGTCTGTTCGATGAAGTTTTTGTTCTTGAGATCGATCTGGATACGCTGAACCGGCGTCTTGCCGCCCGACCTGAAAACGAGTGGGGAGGAACGGCAAGTGAAGGAGAATCCTTTGCGCGATTACAACATGAGACAAAAGAGGGTCTTCCCAAGAACGCAATCATAATCGATGCAACGGCACCCCTCTCAAACGTCGTGGACACAATTCTTGAAAATGCCAGCTGATGAGTTGTGGAATAACGTTAGTATCAGAGTCTGTTCTAGATTATGTGACTGCCCTGATTTTTGCGGGATTTTTTAACGAAACGATTTTTTGTAGTTTCTATCTTAGTTTCTACAAGAGGGCTTTTCCGTAAATGCCACACAACACAGCGTGCAGCTTTTTGGACAGATTCTAGCCCGCCAACCGCTAACGCGAGCCGTTGGGTGGTTCAATCGTATTACTTATGTGTTCTAAAAAAGAGTCTGTCAAGGAGGTTGCTTTGACAAATCAAGAGGAAATGGTTGATATTGGAGGCGGCATTGGGCTTTGGGTAAACTGTATGGGACAAGGTAGCCCTTCGATTATCTTAGAATCTCCAGGGCCAGGTGTTGACAGTTCACCATGGATTGCAATTCAAGCTCAGTTAGCGCAGAGAACATGCACTTGTCGCTATGACCGCGCAGGGACAGGTAAAAGTACTGGTGCGGAATTAAACACCCCAACGATTCCGCCACGTACACAGGATTTAGAGAAATTATTGGAATTTGCACCCATTGAACCACCTTACGTCATGGTGGGGTACTCGTTTGGCGGCGCGATTGTATTGCGATACGCGCACCAGCATTTGGATCGCATGGCAGGATTGGTTTTAGTTGAAAGCCCGACTGAGGCAATCTTGAACAGTTATGCCAACGAAACACCGCTTACTCTTCCCGATACGGGCAGGCTTCCCCCACTTGGCAACTTGCCACTTGCTGTAATTACCGTAGATACTCAAGAATACATGCTGCCTAAACCCCCAAACATTTCTTCTGAAGAGGCGATGAAAGCATGGCAGAATACACAATCCGAATTAGTCATGCTCTCAGAGCAAGGCAAACAGATATTTGTAAAGGACACAAATCATTACAATATTCTGGGTAGCCATGCTGAAGATGTGGTTGATGCGATAATGGCGATTGTTGAGCAGCATAGAAAAAGTGGCTTCTAGTCCCAAGCCGCCCAACAAAGCGTGCGCTGCACGATTTACAAGTATTGTCCACGCCCGCCCCAGTATCATGCTTCGCGAACGCAAACCGATGGGTACTAAAGCCAATTGTCTCTGTAATCGATCACGTATTGTAGGAATGGGATCGGTTTGCGCCCTGTCAGTTTTTCCACTTCACTGGTTACGTTTTTTGCCATCCCAAATCTTGTGGATGTGTATAACCCCATCTGTACGAGAGCGAACATAAAAGGTGTTCCTCTTCGAATCGTTTCAGAAAGAAAATAAAAAGGATTCGGATTGCGATAAATGATCTTGCGCCCTAATACCTCGCTCATAATCCTCGCTGCTTCCCAATAATCGAGAGCCTCGATTCCAGTCAAATCGTAATTTTTTCCCGCGAGTCCCTCCTCGGTCAATGCCAAAGCCGCAACTGCGCCAATATCGCGGGCGTCAATGAAACTGGTTTTCGCATTCCCCACAGGGACAAAAATCTCATTGCGCTCCTTGATTTCCTTGCGATGCGTGGTATTAAGGTTCTGCATAAAGAAACTACAACGCAGGAAGGTGGTCTGCATGTTGATTTTATGAAGATAAGTTTCTACTTTGTAATGGGGGACGTATTTCGCATTCTCAATTCCAATCAACGAAAGAAAAACAACGTGCGTTACACCCGCCTGTTTTGCCGCATCCATAGACGGATTCATGTCGCGCTGGACATTAGTCAAATGCGGCGGACGCATATAGAACATCTTCTTCACATCTTTGAAGGTCGCCGCATAGGTAGTGGAATCAGTAAAGTCAAAGCGAACCGATTCCACCGAATTGCCAAATCTCTCCCTGAGTTTTTTTACGTCCATATCCGCTGCACGCACCTTACCACCTCTGGCTAAAACCTGCTTTACTACTTCCGCGCCCACGTTACCAAGCGCACCAGTCACTAAAATTGGGGATGTCATTTTTTTGTTCTCCTGTACTTGACTATATATAGACCAGTCGTTATAATAGCGTCGTTGTGCAGTTTTGAAAAGATGACAAATGACATGATTTATTCAAACAGGAGATTGAGGCTGAAATGAGCAATGTCCGCGAGCATATTCTACAGACTACTTGTGATTTGATGGAAAAACAGGGTTATCACGGGACTGGTTTAAATGAGATCGTTAAAGAAAGCGGCGCTCCAAAAGGGTCGTTGTATCATTATTTTCCTGAAGGCAAGGAGCAAATTGCATCTGAAGCGGTTTTGCAATCAGGCAAAGCGACTGCCGAGCGGATACAAAACGGATTAAGCGGTAATAGCAACGCAGCAAAGGCAATCCATGACTTCATTTTGAATATCGCTGACCATGTGGAATCATCGGGATTCGCGGCAGGTAGCCCCCTAACATCAGTAGCCATGGAAACCGCTACCAAATCCGAACGCATTAATGTGGCCTGCCGAGAGGCATACACCTTGCTGCAAACAGCATTCAAAGAAAAACTACTTGAAAGCGGGCTTACAAAGATAAAAGCGGAAGAATTGGGAACATTTATCACTGCCGCAGTTGAAGGCGGAATCATATTGAGCCGCACGCATCATTCAGGTGATCCCTTACGCACAGTAGCGAAACATCTCAAAGTGTTATTGTCACAATAAATTTTAAAGGAGAAAAATGAAAATCGTTGTATTTGGAGCATCTCGCGGAGTGGGGTTGAAAGTTGTGGAGCAAGCGTTGGAAGCAGGACATACTGTGACTGCCTTTGTCCGTTCACCAGAAAAATTTGGGGTCAAACATGCAAATTTAACCGTGTTCAAAGGCGATTCGATGGACGCCATTGCAGTCGAAAATGCAATTGCAGGGCAGGAAGCGGTAATCAGCGCATTAGGACCGTCGCGCCCGCCAGTTCCCCATATGATGGAGATTTCTGCAAAGAATATCGTGGCAGGGATGAAAAAGCATAGGATACGTCGTCTGGTTTCAACAACGGGCGCAGGTGTTCGTCAGCCCGAAGATCAGCCCAAACTGATTGACCATTTTATTGGCTTCCTGCTTAATCTTCTGGCAAAGGATGTAGTATTAGATTCTGCTGCGAATGTAAAAGTGATTCAGGCTTCTGACTTGGAATGGACAGTTGTGCGTTATCCGCGCTTGATGGATGGCGAACATACGCGCAAATATCAAATCGGTTTTGTCAGTAAAGAGTCGGGTACACAACTCTCCCGTGCAGATGGGGCTGATTTTGTATTGAAGGAATTGACAGAGAAAAAATGGCTCAATAAATTACCGCTGGTCAGCTATTAGAAAACCCCATCGGCAATTGGGTCTTTTCAACCTGGCAAAGCGTACACAGGCTGCTGGGATTGCCGACTCGGGTATGCGCACATCCCAAGAGTTTTCCAAGCCTTCTTGCTTGGGCGGGGAATCCTATGCGCCCGCTTGTGAACGCAGACCGTTGGATATCTGTTCTTTGCGGTTGAAAAGAAATCCCCTCAGCCTGGTCATCCTTATGGCTATCGCTTCGTACTGCCTCACCGATTACACCACCTGTTTATGCCTTGAAGTAAAATATACATTATCCAGCGTCTTTGGGAAGTGTTCAGTGTTTTAGTAAAATACGATTTGTGTTCCTTTTATTGTGAGTTTGTGCAGGATTCGTTTAATTTCCAGGAAACTTATAAATTAATTGATTGCAGAGGCCAGCCATGCCTGAATTGACAACCGATTTTCAATCCCTGCCAGAAGAATATCAGCATGTGATTCGGCTGGCAGAGGGCACCTACAAGATCACCGTTGCACCACTTCAATTATTGGTTGGAGGCTGGTCGGGTGCCGTCGTCTATCTTGTCAGCGTTTCATTTGGTGAGACCAAACGCGTCGAGCATTGCATTCTGAAGCTGGATCGCAAGGGGAAAAATGCAAAGTCGGATGAAGTAACTCGGCATAACACTGTATTGACAAAATCCACACCTGAGTTTGCACGTGAGCATATTGCCGAGTTGGTATACGACCGGGTTGAGCTTGAAGGCGCTGTTGCGATTTTTTACCGCATTGCGGGCCAGTCCTTGCTCAATTATTTACCCCTATCGAAGTATGAACGACAAAGTCAGCTTAAAACCCTGTTTGCACAAACAAATACGGTTCTGCTTTCAGAGTGGAATAAAGATTCGGCCTTTGAGCAGGCCGTTCATCCTCAGATGGTATTGAAAAACTGGCTCGGCTTTCGATTGGATGCGGGCGGTAATACGGAACGTTTTTTGCAGGAGACCTGCAAGGTTGATCCCGATATTGCAGGCTTGCTCATCAACGGACACGTATTTCCAAATCCATTGTTGTATGCGCGCAAGCCCGAGGCGTGGGGCAAGGCACGTTCCATCGATATCACTACTGGTTTCATCCACGGCGACTTGAACACGAATAATATTTTGGTCAAATTTGCAGACGACAAAGAATCACTTGAAGGCTACTATCTGATTGACTTCGCCCTCTTCAAAGAGGGCATGCCGCTTTTGTATGACCAGCGCTATTTGGAAATGTCCTATCTAATGCATGCGATGTCGCAGGTCTCTTTTGCGAAGCTTTCCAATTTTCTTATGTTGTTGGCAGTCGCAGATGTGCCTGACCCGTACAAGGTGCCGATCGAAGTGTCGGGCGTGAGTGCAGTGATCGGGTCGGCGCGAAGCGCGTTTTCAGCGTGGGTCGAAGCGAATCATCCAAGTCTGCATGATGATTTATGGGGACAGTACTGGCTGGCGGGTGTCGCGGCTGGGTTGGCATATACTCATAAAGCAGGTCAACCCGATGAACAGCGACTTGCTGGATTGATGTATGCCGCTGCCAACCTGAAACGTTATGCCACAATCTTTAAACTGCCCATGCCTACGAATGTGGAATTGCTTTACGATGAAAATCAAAGAGCGACGATTCGCAAAGCGCAACAAAACGAAGCGGCTAAAAAATAATCTTCCCGCTCAACCCACGCCCTTCATCGGGCGCACAAAACAGATCAAAGTGATCAAAGAATCGTTGCTCAACCCAGACACGCGCATCGTCACCCTCTTGGGGCCTGGTGGCACGGGCAAGACTCGTTTGAGTTTGCAAGTGGCGCAGGAATTGCTCGATCAATTTCCTGACGGGGTTTATTTCGTCCCGCTCGCCGATGATACCGATACCAATCAATTTGTCTCGCGCGTTGCCCAACAGCTCGCCGTTCGTGAGGGCGGGCGTCCCCTGCTTGAAAATGTCAAAGATTATTTGCGCGACAAACGCATGCTGTTGGTGATGGATAATTTTGAGCAACTTGTTTCCGTCGCGCCCGTCGTGGCAGAACTGTTGATCGCGGCTGCACAGTTAAAAGTTATCACCAGTAGCCGCATTGCGCTCAACCTGCTTGGCGAACGCGAGTTCCCCGTTCCGCCGTTGGATCTGCCGCAAGCTGACGATGAATCAGCGTGGGAAAATTTACTCGAAAACGAATCAGTCATCCTTTTTGTTGAACGGGCGCGGACAGCGCATCCGAATTTTGTTTTGACGGAAAACAACGCCTCTGCTGTCGCCGAAATTTGCCGCCGTCTCGATGGGCTTCCACTTGCCCTTGAGCTTGCTGCCGCCCGCATCAAACTCCTGCAACCGCAGGCGATCCTTGCGCGCCTGGACGACAAACTCAAACTGCTGACAGGCGGCGCACGTGACCTGCCCACGCGTCATCAGACTCTGCGCAACACGCTCGAGTGGAGTTACGACCTGCTAAATCAGGATGAGAAAATTTTATACGCCCGACTGAGCGTCTTCGTCGGCGGCTTCACATTCGATGCAGTTGAAGCAGTATGTAACCCAGATGGCAAGCTCGATATATTGGAAAGCCTTACCTCTCTTGTTAATAACAGTCTCGTGCGGCAGGAGGAGACCGCTGATGGCGAGCCGCGCTTTGGAATGCTTGAGACCATTCGTGCGTATGCGCTTGAACGTCTCTCTGCAGGTGGGGAGATGGAAGCATTGCGAGCCCAACATGCCATGTATTATGGCGATGCCATTGCCAACAAAATGGGTTTCATGCAGTTATATACTGCCAATGCCACGCAATGGCTGAATTGGCTCGAACGCGAGCACGATAATATTCGGGTTACTCTGGCATGGTGCCTGACCAATCGTCGTGGAGTTGAATTTGGCGCTGGTTTGGTCTCTATATTATTCTGGTTTTGGTACCGTCGCGGCTACTTTATTGAGGGCGTTATGTGGGCAGATCGATTATTGACGTCGCCCTTCATGCAGGCGGAATCGCTTCCCCGCGTGATGGCGCTGATGTCCAGCGGCATGCTGGCGGTCTGGCAGGGCAAACAGGATATTGGCTTGGCGCGATTACAGGAAGGCCTGGCGCTTGAACAAAAACTTGGAGATAAACAATGGCTTGCACCTATCCTCATGGGGAATGGAGTGGTGTTAATCAATATGGGGCGGGATAGAGATGCACAACCCTTCTTCGAGCAAGCCGTCGCCTTGTTTAAGGAACAGGGCGTTGCCCCATTCCATGCGATTACACTAGTCCATCTTGGAAATGCTGAGCTCGGATTGGGAAACCCCGAAAAGGCGCGTGCCTATCATGAGGAAGCTCTTGCTGAAGCCCGTGTAATTAGCGAAAATTGGTTAATTGCCTTCGCGCTTAACAATCTCGGTGAAGTTGCACGCACACAAGGTCAGTTTGATGCTGCACGGAAATATTACGAAGAGAGCGAGGCTTTATTGCGCGCCACGGGTGACCGCGGCGATGTAGCACGCTTCGTGCACAACCTCGGATACATCGCCCAGCACGAAGAAGATCTCGAGCTGGCTGAATCACAATTCAGAAAAAGCCTGACGATGTTCCGCCGTTTGGGCAATCGGCGCGGAATCGCTGAATGTCTTGCTGGGCTGGCTGGTTTGAAAGCGCAGCAAGGACAAACCGAATGGGGAGCGATTATGCTCAGTGCGGCAGAGTCTGTGTTGAAGATCACGGGCGGCGCCTGGTGGCCCGCCGACCGCGTGGAAGTGGAACGCAACCGCGCGATGATGCAATCTGCGCTTGGCCCGGATGAATTTGCAAAAGCGCAAAAGACCGGCGCGGCTATGAATATCGATCAGGCCATCGCCTTTGCAATGGATGAAGCATAAACTTGGTTGTGGTTTTTAAAAAGATTGGGTGTAAAACAGGTTTGTGCTATTACAGAAGAATCCCGAACTTCAATGGGAATCCAACATGAATTTCAGAGGCCAAAAATGACAGACTGGATACCCTGGTTTCGTTATCAACTCAAAGCCAGTGCAGATGGTTTTGAGTGGGCGCTTTCTCGAATCCCTTCACATCTTCACGAGCAGCTTCCGCCTGATCCCACCTACCTTGGCACCTGGTCACCGGCGCGCCATGTCTGGCACGTGACCGAATATGAAAGATGCCTTGCATTACCCTCAATGATCGATTGGCTGGAGATAGAGCAAATTGACGAAGATTGGCCCGACGATGACGAGGCCTGGGCTAAAGTGCAGGATCGTGGATTTGACACCTTGATCGCAAACTTCCGCCGCGTTCGGCAGCAACAGATCGAACTCCTCAATCAACTAACGGATGCGGATTGGGATATGCCGCGTGAGACATTGTGGGGACAAAAGCCGCTTTCCATGGTGGTCACCAAGACTTTTCAGCACACATACGAGCACGGCGATACACTCCTGAGGATGGGATTGTGGTGGGAAGAAATCCTGAAAGAACAGGCAGAAGAGGCTCGAAAATCAACCAGCGCTGACGCTTAGTTTGACCGGTACAAAGTCGAGTTAACAAAAAAGCCTTCGGATTTCCAATGGAAACCCGGAGGCTTTTACTATTCACTTTTTACTGACCACTATTTACTGATCGCTTATCCGTTCTTCTTCTGGAATTCCTTCATGAAATCGACCAGCGCCGTTGCGCCTTCGATAGTCACGGCGTTGTAAACAGATGCGCGCATACCGCCGACAGAGCGATGTCCCTTGAGGCCGATCAGATTATTCTTCTTGGCTTCCTTGGCGAAGGTATCTTCCAATTCTTCGCTGGGCAGGCGGAAGGGGATGTTCATCAGCGAGCGGGCATCAACTTTCGCGTGTCCGCGATAGAAACCGCCGCTTTGATCAATGGCATCATAGACCATGCCAGCCTTGACGCGGTTGGTCTTTTCGATGGCGGCGAGTCCGCCTTGCTTCTTAGCCCATTGGAAGACGAGCCCCACCATATAGATCGCGAAACTGGGCGGTGTATTGTGCAGGGATCCGCTTGCGGCGAGGGTCTTGTAATCCAACATCACAGGCAGGTTTTCGGGAGTGCGTTCGATCATATCGTCGCGGGCGATGACCACGGTCACGCCAGAGGGGCCAGCATTTTTCTGTGCACCAGCGTACAGGAAGGCATATTTCGAAACGTCAATCGGGCGGCTGATGAAATTGGATGAAGTATCGCAGACCAGCGGCACGCCATCGGGCGGGGTCGGCTCGGTGAAAAATTCCACGCCGTGGATGGTCTCGTTGGAGGTGAAGTGCAAATAGGCTGCTTTGGGGTCAAGATCGAGTTTGGCGGGGATGCAGTTGAATCCGTCCGTTTCGGTGTTGGCGGCGGCGCGGGCTGTGCCGAGTTTCTTCGCTTCCTTGATCGCGGTCTTGCTCCATGTGCCTGTCACGATGTAATCGGCAGAAGCGCCGGCAGGGCGCAGGTTCATCGCCAGCATCGCAAATTGCAAAGTGGCCCCGCCCTGCAGGAACATGATCTTGTAATTCGATGGAATGCCGAGCAGTTCACGCAGATCCGCTTCGGCTGTCTGGATGACCGCTTCGAATTCCTTCGAGCGATGACTGATTTCCATGACGGACATGCCCGTACCTTTGAAGTCGAGCAATTCTGCCTGTGCCTGTTGCAATACCTCAAGAGGTAGCGCACCGGGACCGGGATTGAAGTTGTATGCACGTTTGAGATCAGACATATGGTTACTCCTGTTTTGCTATGAAAGTTTTTACGGTTCATTCCTGACCGTTTGACTGGTTCTGTTTTCTTTTACATTCATTTCATTATAAATGGTTGTCAGACAAATCTACAAGAACAATATACATGATTCCATACTGATGTATGTCGTTGACAAAGATTTTTCTCATTGTTAGAATGACAGGCGTGGTAAATGTGACTTTCCAAACAGGAATTCAGCCGATTCGTCGGTTGGGTTCCTGTTATTAATTTCAGCCTCAATCAAGGAGAAACCCCATGAAAATCTTAATTTGCGACAAGACCGAAAAAGAATATATCGAACAAATGCGCGCCGCAGGCCTCACCGTGGACGTGCGTGATGATATCACTCCCGAAGAACTCCCCACTGTTCTGCCTGCCTATGATGGCATGGTGGTTCGTTCCCGCACCAAGGTGCGCCAGGCGTTGATCGACGTTTGCCCCAACCTGAAAGTGATCGTCCGCGGCGGCGCAGGCCTCGACACCATTGACCATGAATATGCCAAGTCCAAGGGCATTGCGGTCATGAACACCCCGCTGGCAAATTCCAAGTCCGTTGCGGAACTGGCGATCGGCTACATGCTGATGATGGCGCGTTCGCTCTACAAAGCCAGCGCCACCATGAAAGCTGACAAATGGGACAAAAAGAGCTTTGACGGTGACGAAATTGGCGGCAAGACCCTCGGCCTGATCGGCATCGGCAACATCGGCAAGGAAGTTGCCCGCCGCGCCATCGCCATGGATATGACCGTGGTCGCCTACGACCCCTACGTCAAGGAAGTGGAAGGCATCAAACTCGTCTCTCTCGATGAATTGCTCGCCCAGTCCGATTACATCAGCCTGCACCTGCCCAAGACCAAAGAATCTACCGGCATGATCGGCGCGGAGCAATTTGGCAAGATGAAGAAGGGCGTACGCATCGTCAACTGTGCCCGCGGTGGCATCGTCGACGAGAACGCACTCTACGACGCGCTGACCAATGGTCAGGTTGGAGCGGCGGCGCTCGATGTCTTCGCCGAAGAACCCCCCGTTGACTGGAAACTGATGAAGCTCGATAACGTCATCGCATCCCCGCATATCGGCGCAGCCACCAAGGAAGCCCAGGCCCGCGTCGGCGCGGAAGTTGCTGATAAATTGATCGCGTTTTCGAAGAAATAAAACCCATCGTCATTGCGAAGATGCAATTTGCCCGAAGCAATCTCCACATCGAGTTTGAGATTGCTTCGATCGGAAAAACGCTGCCTTCGCAATGGCGTAATTTTATTAAGGAGACGACATGAAAATAATTTCCGACATTGGCATTCAAATTCCGCAAGTGTATCTTCCCAAGCCCGGCACCGATTTGAAAAAGTGGGCCGTAATCGCCTGTGACCAATTTACTTCTGAGCCTGAATACTGGAATGACGTGGAAAAGATTGTCGGCGATGCACCCTCCACGTTGAACCTGACCTTCCCCGAAGTGCATCTTGAAAAAGAAGGCGGTGACCAGCGAATTCAAAATATTCAAACCACCATGCGCAAGTACATGGACGATGGCGTTCTTCAGCCGCGCGATGGGCTTATTTATGTGGAGCGCACCGTTGCAGGCAAAACCCGCAAAGGTGTGGTTTTATGTCTCGATCTCGAAGCCTACGATTACAACAAAGGCTCATCGAGTCTCATCCGTGCCACTGAAGGAACCATCGTAGATCGCCTTCCTCCACGCATCAAGATCCGCGAAGGCGCAGCGATGGAATTACCGCATATCCTCGTGTTGATCGATGATCCTAATCGCACTGTTATCGAGCCGCTGTCTGCTGCAAAAGCGAAGCTCGAAAAAATTTATGATTTCGACCTCATGCTCGATAGCGGTCACCTTGCCGGTTACGCCGTAAGTGAGGAATTTGAAAATAAGGTTGTAGAAGCCCTGCGCGGACTCGCCAAACCTGAAACCTTCGCCGCCAAATATGGCATCGGCAAAGACCAACCTGTTCTGCTCTTTGCGATGGGTGATGGCAATCATTCTCTTGCCACAGCCAAAGCCATTTGGGAAAAGATGAAGCCGCAGGTCGGCATGGATCATCCTTCGCGTTATGCGTTGGTTGAGATCGAAAATGTCCACGATGAGGGGCTTGAGTTTGAACCGATCCATCGCGTATTGTTCAACTTGAAGAAAGATTTATTCGCGGAGTTGAAGAAAACCTTTGGCGATAACTTTAGCTATACTGAAGTTGCCAGCGGCGAAGCAATGATTCAAAAGGTAGATTCTGCGGATGGTCAGAAGCAGGCGATCGGTCTGGTTGGAGGCGGGCAGAAATTTGGCGTGATCGAAATCGCGCACGCGTCATCCAATCTGGCAGTTGGCACCATCCAATCCTTCATCGATTCATTCCTCAAAGATGGCGGCGCGGAAAAAGTGGATTACGTGCACGGCGAAGATGTTGTCGAGCGTTTGGCTTTGCAGGCGGGTAACGTGGGCTTTTATCTTGCAGGTATGCACAAATCCGATCTGTTCAAGACCGTGATCCTCGATGGCGCATTGCCGAGAAAAACTTTTTCGATGGGTGAGGCGCGTGAAAAACGCTTTTACATGGAAGCAAGAAAAATTTCGTAGTTGAGTTTGTAGGTGTTTTCAAGTTTGCAGGTTGGCAGATTCTAACTTGTCAACCTGCAAACCTTTTAATTTGCCAACTTCAAACTTCTTAACGCTTTTTGAAAATCAGCGGGGTAAGGTGCGGTAAAGGTAAGTCGCTCATTTGATGTCGGATGGTCAAACGATAATGAATACGCGTGCAAAGCGGCGCGCGAGATGATATCTGTTTCGGGGGCGCTGTAGAGGATGTCTCCCAAAAGCGGATACCCCAACGCGAAGGCATGGACTCTGATCTGATGCGTTCGCCCCGTCATGGGCATCGCCTCTGCCAAAGCCGACAGTTGATTCTGTTTCAAGATTCTGAATCTCGTCTCAGAGCGGACTCCGTTTCGATTATCCACAACGGTTCGGTGTTTGCTGCCCACATTGGCCCGCAGTGGGAATTTCGTGATCTTATCGAGCCATTTCGGCGAGCCATTCAAAATGGCGTGATATGTCTTTTCCACAAGATGTTTTTCAAATTGAATATTCAGCGAGCGGTGCGCTTCGGCGGTTAATGCAAAGATAATGATGCCGCTGGTGCTTTTGTCGATACGATGCACGACCCAGGCTTTGTTGAATTCCTCTTCAAGCATTTTCACGAGATAAGGCGCATCCTTATCCCAGCCGTCAGGCAAAACGGGGAGGTCGGCAGGTTTGTTGATTACAAGTATGTCATTGTCTTTATGAATGATTTGCATTTATTCCTGTTTATGGATCTTTTTGAGATATATGTCGGGTATTGGTTGTGCTTGAAAACTTTTTAATTGTTTTATTTTACCTGTTATCCAAAAACCCTTGACATTAACGTTACGTAAGGGTTTATAGTAGCGCCATGTTCACAGTCAAACAGCTTTCCAGCATGGCTGGCGTCACCCCGCGGACGCTGCACCATTACGATGAAATCGGCCTTCTCAAACCATCCCGAATTGGCGAGAATGGTTATCGCTACTACGGGGAGGAGGCTCTGTTGAAATTACAGCAGATCCTGTTCTATCGCGAGTTGGATATACCGCTGGACGAGATCAAAAAGATCATGGGACGCCGTGATTTTGATGTGCTCGGGGCGCTGCAAAGCCATAAGGATGCATTGAACAAGCAGGCGGTGCGGATTGATCGCCTGATTCAGACCGTGGACAATACGATTCAACATTTGAAAGGAAAAACGAAAATGAGCGAAAAAGGACTTTTCGAAGGCTTTAGCGAAGAAGAGCAGGAGAAATATGCCAAGGAAGCCGAGCAGATGTACGACCCCGAAACTGTGCGCGAATCAAATCGCAAGTGGAAGGCGTACTCTGCGGCCAAGAAGGAAGCCATTTTGGCGGAAGGCAAGGCCGTTTACATGGACATGGTCGCCGCGATGCCGAAAGGCTCGGCCTCGGCTGAAGTGCAGGCCATCGTCGAACGCTGGCGCAAACACATGGACTACTTCTGGACGCCGAATCTCGATCAACTGCTTGGCTTGGCAGAGGGCTACTCTGACGATCCGCGCTTCAAAGCCAACTTCGATAAAATGCACCCGAATCTTGCCGAATTCATGCGGGAAGCTGTAAAGGTGTATGTCGAAAAGAATAGAAAGTAAGAATCAAAAGAGGGCGGGCTTATGCAGCCCGCCCTCTTTTGATTCGGTTTCAGTCCGGTATTTTCAGCTCCCAGCCGATTTCAACCAGGTTTTTGTTGGTAAGCAGACCGGGGTAGGCAAGTTTGTTTTCCGCTACGAGTTTATCCACGGTCGTATGATACTTTTCAGCGAGGGTGGTGAGGTTTTCTTTAGAGGCAACCCTGTGTATACGCTTGGGTTTGCTGTAGACCTGGCCATTATGTATAACTGCCAGATAGCGCGAACTCACTGGGAAACCGTCCACTGCGGTGATGTGGAGCCACTGGTCGCCAACTTTCTGCTCAGCTGTTGGTTGTGCTGTGCTGGCCGTCCATAGGACGTCTCCTGTTAACGTATGGATACCTTTGAGTGTCTGTGTTGTCTTCGTTGAGGTACTGGTGCCTTCACGTAAATTTCTTTCGGTTACGACGGTTACGGTATAGGTGGGGTTCCCTTGATCTTGGGTTTCGATCAAGGTTGACACGTCTTGCTCCGCTGCTTTGAAAGTCATCATCGTTCCAATTGAACCGATCTCTTTGATGTTCAGCCCGGATGGTGTGCCATCCCACCACTTGCTGCTTGGGTTGGTTGTCTCACCGAAATGGTCGTTGATACCTGCACCAAAGAGGTCGGTTGCATCTCCGTATGGATATGAACTGTACTCCAGATCATTCCGCCCGTCAGCTTGCACCACTGAACACTCATAGTGATATAGAGAATTCATATGCTCATACTGGTTGTTCCCCAATTCGTCGATATGCCAGATTACCAGACCTGAGCCGGGTAGCGCTGCGTCTCGCCCTGAATTGCTCCGATTTTCAATAATATAATATTCGGTCGGCGCTGAAGCCTTGCGGTGAATAAAAAATTGATTTGTCTCAGCCTGTATCGTTACGCTCAGGCCTGGGGTGATATTGATCGCTGATTTTGCCCAACCGGCTTTGTACTTGAGGTAGGGATTAATATGAGCGGGGTTCTTTGGATTGATATTGCCGCCCATGCACATAAGGCAAAACTGACCAACGCCCGCAGACTCCTTTCCGTAATCATACAGATCAGGGAAGTCGCAGATCATGTGCCCGTTCTCGTGGCAAAAAGTGCCCAGCGAGAGTTCACTGGACATATCCGTGATCTGATAGTCATGTGTGCTTTTGCCCGGGATGAGTTCGTAGGGTATCAGCATGGAAGATTGATGCGGCCAGAGACCCTTTGCCCAATTGTTGGAACAACTTCCTGCGTAAAAGACATTTGTTGCGTACAAATATCCCATCTCATCTGCTGTCAACTTGCTAAAGTCGAAACCTTGAGCCTTGAGATGGCTTAATGCTTCCTTGATCAACTCCCGGGCTCGATCCCCTTGCGGGATGGCTTCGTTTGTATAGTAACTTCGCGGTTGTTTTGCCATATAGTAGGGGGTAACGATATTCTTGTACCTAAGCCTGCCGCCTGATACAGCGTAGAAATAGTCGTATACAGACCCATTATTCCCGAAGCCGTTGTATCCTATTTTGTTGCAAAAGTCATCCACCTCTTCACGGGTAATGGTCCCTGGCACATCTGGAAACTGGATCAACAAACAAAGGCCGGTGAAATCTCCGATCGTTTGGCGGGTGGGTGGCGCGGCAGAGATACCAGGTGCTGCGGCAGCGCCATGTAGACCCGATTTGAATTGCTTCCGACGTTCTTCCCAACGGGATCCCCTGTTGGGCAATCCGCTTTCCCGTGCCTTTGCTTTGGCAGCCTCAAGCTTTACTCGCACACCTTTGACCAGGCCAAGTTTATCTTCGCCAAGCTTTTCGGTTTTGGTAATGCGAGGTCGGATTCCTGTGGGAATTAATTCTTCACCATCAGAGCTTAACTCTGCGTAAACATAAAACTTTGTGATTGGGTCTTTAACCACAGTGTAACCGTTTAGGCACTCAAAGACTGCCTGATGTTGGTTGCCCCAGCCCTTAACCCAGAGTTCGGATCCGTCAGGTTGAGTGAAGGTGAACTGTTTTCCACTAAATGGCGTTGACATGGATGACTCCTTTTCTGCTTTTTTATGTTATTTGGTACTTACGGAAATTTACATGGGTTGGGCGCTGGGAGGCCATTGCGTCCGCCACAGAACGTATCTCCATCAGCGATGCCGACAAATTGATTGTGGTTTGATCCGACGGCAAACTGAATCTGATAGGAGAAACGGTTTGATTCGAAGCAATCCCCGTTCGAGTCGAATTGCGCATCCTGTACCTCGCCGCTGAGCGATTCATCCGAAAAGAATGTCGAGTTTACACTGTCGAATCCCGGGGCGCAGGTATTCCAGTCGGTATCCCACTCAAAGGTGTTTCCATCGAACCTTATCTCAATGTCCATGCCAAAACTTCCCCACAAAACATGCCACACCCCGGGCCAATCCTCGAGGAAGGGAGGCGTTTGTTCGGGGATATTGGATGTGTTCCCACTGACACTGCCCAAGTCCTCTGAAACATAGCATTTTTTACCATCTGAAGTTTGGACAAACCACCAACTAAAGCCGGAATGCGCCGAGCTTTTTCCGATAATGGGTACGGTTTGACCCTTGTTGACCTGCCTGTCGTCCTTATAGTGTGTGCTGGGTCCCTGTCGACAAAAGGAATTTTGATTGGCTGTGAACATGGGGCCGGTTGGAATTGCCTGAGTGGTGGCAGCCGCGGCTTGCTGCGCCGACGATTGCTGCTGGGCGAAGGCTGTTTGCTGCACCGCTAGCGCCACCTGGGTTTGTTGAATGGATGGATCTCCCTGTGCGGCGGCAGGCGGCAGTGTTTGTGAGATTGATACTGCCGGAACTTGTGGTTGAGCCAGCGCTGTTTGCTGGGCCGCCAGCGCCACTTGGGTTTGCTGCAACGGCTGGGCTTGCGCTGTTTGCTGGATCGCCAAAGCGACCTGGGTTTGTTGCACTGTTGGGTTCGGTGCGACGCCGCAAGCGAGGCTGAATAGAAGAACAAGTAGAACAGTTAGCAGTTTCCTATGATTTGACATTTGTTTAACCTTTCTAGTTGTCTTTCACAGTTTGCTGGGAGGTGGGTTTTAGCAAACTGTCTCTGCCTAAATTGGGTAATTAGGCTAATAACAGTCTACTTGGCGGGCGTATCAAGAACGTATCAAGGAATTGTGGCAATTGTTTGCCACAGGGAACAAAAAACGCTGATTTTGCTTTTTCAGCTAAAACCAGCGTTTTGCACGAATGATTTGTAAAAGGGAAGGGTGATTAACTACTTGCCCCACTGTAGCGTTTAAGCCCCGCCTTCCAGATTTGCGAAGCGATTCCGAAGCTGATGAATCCAATGGAGGCGAAGAGCAGGGTGCTGGCCAGAGTCAAGTCGCCGCGCAGGGCCTGCAATGGAATTGTCGTTGCGACAGCGATGGGGATGATGAAAGTGACGATCACTCTTAACCAGACAGGATACACCGTGGCGGGATATCGGCCAGCATCCAGCAGTGCTTGCAGGATGGTGACGTTGTTGTCGAATTTGGTAAACCAAAAGGTCATCGCGATCAGGACGATCCACAGGCTGTAGATGACGAGCGTGCCTGTGGTGGCGAGCAGGATAAAGGTCAGGATTTGAAGCGCGGTGATTGAGTCACCAGACATGTTGATGCCCACCACCATCAACACAACCGCAAGCACCAGATCCCAGATCCTCCAGACGGTGATGCGCGAAAAAGTGACGAGGAACATGCTGTTGACAGGCTGGAGGATGGTGTAATCCATCGAACCATCGCGGATGCTTGCGTTGAATTTTTCGGTATTAGGCCAGATGAGCGCGATCATCATCGTGTTGACAAGGCGGAATACTCCTAATAGCGCGATCAACTCGCCGATGCCCCAGCCGCCAAGGGTTTCTGTGTTATTGAAAATAATGTTGAGGCTGAGCAGTTCCCAGCCGAGCCACATCAGATTGAGCAGAATATTCACCACCGTATCGGCACGATAGGCAAGTGCCATTTGAACATTGACTTTGAAGAATGCAGAAAGAAGTCTGAGAGTATGCATGGGTTACGCTCCAACTGCTGAATAACGCTTCACGCCATTGCGCCACACCCAGGTAAAGAATAGCCATGCAATGCCGAGCCAGATGAATGACATCACATAGCCCTGCACGATCTGTGCGGAGGATAGTTTTCCAAGAATCAGCTGAACGGGGTAATAGATCAATAGTTGGAATGGAAGATATTGGGCAATATCCTGAACGATCTGCGGCATGAGCGTGAGCGGCACGAACTGACCTGAGAACAGCAGGATCAACGCAAAATAAAATTCGTGGATGGAATAAACGCGCGTCGTCCAAAAGGCGAGGGAGGTGATGGCGGCTGAAAGCAGATAGCCAGTAAAGAACGCCAGGATCATGGCGGGGATGGCAAGGGCGATGCCCGTCCACGAAATGCCGCTGAAATCGGGTTTGTAAAGGAAAAACAAAATGATCCAAATGGGAAGCAGGCCCATAATGGTCAGCGCTTTGAAGGCAATGTTGTTGACGAGTCCATTCGTCAGCAAGGGATGGATGGGGCGAATCAATTCACCTGAAAGTGAACCATCCTGAATTTTGTATCCGAAGGTGTGAATAACAATGTTGCTGGTGAACTGATCAGCGATCAAAAGCACCATGTAATAGGTGGTGAAATCATTGGCGGTAAATCCGTTCACGTCGCCTTTGACGTTGGCGATGCTGGTCCACACGGCGAGATAAATGATGGGCGAAACCAGCCAGTACAGTAAGTACATCAGCAGGTTGGCGCGGTATTGCCATTGCTCCGCCCAATTCACCTGCCAGAGTCGTTTGATGATAAGTAACATATAAAGCTCCTTCCTTTTGCGCTGAACGAGACGAAGCAATTATTGATTGAACGCCTGCTCGATGACATCCTCGATGGGTGGATCGGCGATGGTAATGTCGTGGACTGGCAGATCAGCCAACAGTTTGGAGGTGACCCGCGTCACATCCTCGGCCTTGACCTGGATGTACTGCTTCTCCGCATCTTCCTCATTTTGAACGGGTTCGCCATACTTTGAAAGATCATGCGAATTGGGTTCTGCCAGCCGCACCCCGATCAATTTGAACGGTGCGATCCTGCGTGAGAGGTCGTTGATGCCGCCGTCGTATTTGAGGTTGCCGTGATGAATAATGATAATGCGTTCGCAGAGTGCGGTCACATCGGCCATGTAATGACTGGTCAGAAGAATGGTCGCGCCTGTGCGTTTGTTGTACTCGCGCAAAAATTCGCGGATGCGTGCCTGACCCGTGATATCAAGCCCAATGGTGGGCTCGTCCAAAAACAAAACCTTGGGACGGTGAAGCAACCCTGCGGCGATCTCGCATTTCATTCGTTCGCCGAGGGAAAGATTGCGCACTGGTTTTTTCATCAAAGGCTCAAGTTCGAGCAGTTCATCTAATTCTTTGTAAGTTTGCTTGTATTCATCGTCAGGGATTCGGTAAATGGCCTGATTGAGCAAAAACGAATCCGCCGCGGGAATATCCCATGAAAGGCGGTTGCGCTGTCCCATGACGAGGGTCATCACGCGCAGGTATTCGGGCTTGAGCTCCCACGGAGTAAACCCGAGCACTTCGGCTTTGCCGCCAGTGGGGTGCAGCAAACCAGAGAGCATCTTGAGCGTGGTGGTCTTGCCTGCGCCATTCGGGCCAAGGAAGCCGACGATCTCTCCCTGCTCGATCTTGAAATCCACCTGTTGAACCGCTTTTACATCCTTGTATTTACGTTTGAAAAAACTGCGGACTGCCGCGCCAAAACCACCTTCGCGCTCGGGCACTTGATAGGTCTTGCTAAGTTGTTGTACGTTGATCGTGGGGGACATAATAAATCCTTCCTCTGTAGGGAGAAAGGATTTTATCATTAGTAGAACAAAAGTGCTAGTCTTGAAATTCAGACACCCGATACCAGATGTCCACGTGCAGGTGGAGGGTTTTTGTATGTTGGATATCCATTTCCAGGTTTTGTTCGGCGGGCGCTGCCGCTCCGCGAAACATAGGCGCTGCCTGCATTTGAAACCGTGGCGCTTCATCGTCCATGGGTGTTTCGAGATAATCATAGACCCCGATCAAATTCACGCCCAATGCATGCGCCACCTGTTGTGCTTTTTTCTTTGCGTTTTCGAGTGCGCGGCTCAAAAGCTGCTGACGGGTTTCATCTTCATCGTACCGCCATTCGATTCGTTCAAGTGTGGCATTCTTTTGCGAGGAAATGACATCGAGGATCGCGGCCAGTTTTTCCAGGTCTTCACAGCGGATTTTGAGACGGTACACCGCATTGGATGACTTCAACAAAGCGCCGCCCGTCTGCTCAAGATGGACTCCCTGAAGGAAGAACGCTTCGCTCTTAAGCCCGAGGCTGGTCAGCGCTTCGATGAGTTGATTCACCTCTTTGGCTTTTTTCATCGCCTCGCTTCCGCTGACCAGTGATGTGCCTTTGATGGTCACATACAAATCCGCGTGCGTGGCAGAGATTTCCTCTTTCTCCATGATGGAGATTTTGATGGTGTCAGGTTTGGTGGTCATAAGTTATTTCCTTTATTGATTTGTTCCAGACACTCTGTTTGATTTTCTTAGATGTCTTACTAAGTGCCTGATTATATTTACCAGAGAGACAAATGCGCCGCCTGCAAGAAACCAGTTTTTTGTTAAAACTGTGGCAAGTAGATAGATGAGAAAATAACCAAGGTGGTCAGCCGCTGCAGCAATGTACTTATATTCCAATGAATACTTTATAGTATCTGAATCTGGCAGATTGTTGTGGTTTAACAGGCGAGGGAGGTGGTAGGCAAGTAAACTTGATAGCTGACGTATTATTGCATTTATCCATTGCAGCAAGGAAAAGCCAAAAACAAAAAGATAGACTTGACTTAATTTAAACAGATATATAGTTGTCCACCAAAAAAATACGATTGTTGGGGTAATTAAGAATATGCGTAACAAGGTCCAGAGGAAATTATTCTTGTTTGTGTCTTCGCTCTCTATGCCGGTAGAGAGGAATATGGTTCGATTAAGGTTTGCAATATATTTTCCTAAAAAATAATTCACCAGACATGCCAATGCCCACAGAATCGGCCCTGTCCAAAAATATTTCAAGAATATGAGGTCGGTCATCTATTCCTCTTTGTTGTTCTCTGATTTATGTATTTGGTTGTTTTTAGATATGTTGAGTTGAAATTTAAGTCACCGCCAATTTCTGTTTCGAATATTTCTCGTAAAGCTTTTCTCTCATCACGCGCTTGATTCTATCAAAGCCTTCCCACACATCTGCAAATGACGTGTACAGCGGCGCAAAACCGAGGCGGATGTTATCGGGTTCGCGGAAATCGGGGATGACATTCATCTCTTCGATGAGAGCGCGGTTGATGCGGTAGCCTTCCGCGTGGCGGATGCTGATGTGCGATCCGCGTTTGGTGGGATCAAGCGGAGAGCCGAGCGAAAAGCCGAAGGGGGCGAGCCAGCTTTCGGTTAAGAAAGAGGCGTAGTCCGTCATCAAAATGGATTTGGCGCGGATGGAGTCCATGCCTGCTTGCAGGGTCGGCTCAAGGGCGGCTTCCATTGTCAGCAGGGAAATGATGGGCTGTGTGCCGACCAGAAACCGTTCTGCGCCAGGTGCGGGTTCGTAATCGAGACTGAAATCAAACGGATTTTTTTGCCCCCACCAACCCCAAATGGGTGAGGATAGTTTTTCTTGAATGGCTTTGTTGACGTAGAGAAACGCGGGTGCGCCGGGGCCGCCGTTGAGAT
Organism: Candidatus Villigracilis affinis; assembly: GCF_016705895.1. Taxonomy (NCBI): domain Bacteria; kingdom Bacillati; phylum Chloroflexota; class Anaerolineae; order Anaerolineales; family Candidatus Villigracilaceae; genus Candidatus Villigracilis; species Candidatus Villigracilis affinis. Next base: position 184,545 of record NZ_JADJKT010000006.1, read on the forward strand.
ATTTGTAGGTACAACCGATGGCGAGATCGGCGTTGCAGGCATCGAGGTGAATGGGAATTGCACCGACGGAGTGACTCAGGTCCCAAAGGACGAGCGCGTCTTTTTGATGAGCAAGATCGGTGATGCGCTGCATGTCGTAGAGATAGCCGCTTTTAAAAGTGACATGCGAAAGCGTGACGAGCGCCGTGTTTTCATCAATTGCGGCTTCGAGTGCGGCGAGATCGGGTGTGACGTCGTTGTCGCTTGCGCCGATGCGGATGATCTGGTAGTCAAGACCACCTGTGGAGAGTAAATTTTTGATGCCCTGCAAAATATACAAGTCAGATGGAAAATTGAAGGTGTCTGTGATGATGCGCGTTTTGTTCGGCTGTAAGGTGAGCGCGGCGGTGGCGAGCTTGAACAGGTTGAGCGAGATCGTGTCATTGACCAAAACCTGTCCTGCCGCCGCGCCGATGAGTTGACCGATTTTGTCGCCCACGCGCGAGGGGGATTCCCACCAGCCCTTGTTCCATCCGCGGATCAAGTCTTTGCCCCACTGCTCCTCCACGGCCTGGCGTGCTTTTTCCTGTGCGGCTTTCGGCGGCATGCCCAGCGAATTCCCGTCGAGGTAGATTAGGTTCGGGTCGTGAATGACGAAGTCGTTGCGAAAGGCAGCCAACGGGTCTTGTGAATCGAGCTGGAGGGCAAATTCGCGTGCGGCTGAAAAGTTCATGAATTGATTATCTCTTTTCAGCCGATAAGAACTTGAATGGATACGAAGTGTAATAGACCGACCACTCTTCGCCTTCCTGGATGATCTCTTGCAATTGTTCCTTTACCTCGAATTTCTTATCGCCGAGGTTCAGGTGCAGCACACGCACATCTTCGTAACTGCGGACACTACTGCCCGGTGTGCGGACTCGTTTCGTGCCCCAGGTGTATTCCACTTTTCCGTTTGTGGTCAGGACTGCAAGTTCCGCGGGCTTTCTGGCACGTATTACATAAAAGATGACCACCGCGCCGACGATTAATACCGCAGTCCCGATGAAGATAATGCCGAACCCGCCCATCGCGATCAAAGGAATTAATTCCTGTAAGTCTGAAGGTTTGCCGCTGAGCAGCATGGGCAGTAACACTCTTGACCCGATCAACAGCGCGGGCAGGCATAAAAACAGGAAGGCGACCACGACACCAACGCCGATAAACACGCCGCGTTGGGACTTGTGTTCACCGACAAGATATTTCTTCTGCTTTTCTGTCAGTTGGCCGAGACGGTTCGCGCCCAGGTCGGCTTCGTCGAACTTCCAATAATCCATAATTGATTCGGGCATGTAAAAACTTCTCCTCTAAATGATTTGTTTTGGTCTTTTTTGATTCTGGTTTTGTAGCGCGGGCTGAAGTCTGCGTTCCCTTTACTTGGGTTCTACTTTGCTCATCGCATATTCGGCGAGTGCAGTAATTGTCAACGAAGGGTTCACGCCCGGGTTGGCTGGCATGATCGAACCGTCAATGATGTGTAAGCCAGGGTAATTATGGATGGCGAAATTCTCATTAACAACCCCCTCTTCGGGGGATTTTCCGATTGGGGCGCCGCCGAGGATGTGCGCGGTGGTTGGCAGTCCCAGCAGGTTTTCTCCAATGGAGCCCAGCGGTACGCCGTTGATTCGTTTTGCGAATTCGCGCGTGATCTCATGTGACCCTTCCACTTGCGCGTTGATCTTATAGCCAGGTTCCTCTTCGGCCACCATGCCTGTTCGAAAAAGTGTGAACAGACTTCGTCCGATTTTGAATCGCATACGATTGTCTGCGTGCTGCATCACCAGCAGGATCGTCACGTTGTGTGCCCAGCCTGGAAGAAAGGAAGCCTTCGCAAAGTCAATGGGATGGGTGAGTGCCCAGCCCAAAAAATTTACGATGCGCATCGGCACGCTGACGTTGTTATCGATCAACGGCGCGGCGAGGAAACGCATCAGTGACGAACCATCGGGGTAGCGGACTGGCTCAACTCGTGTCATCTCGTCGTGGTTGTAAATGGATGAAATGGATACGCCCTCTGAATAATTAATATCAGATTTGCGTGCCACGCTTCCCAACAAACCTTCGGAGTTGGTCCTGACCAAGGTGCCGAGTCTCGCTGAAAGTTTCGGCAGTGACTTCTTCACGTCACGCAGATTCAACAGCAGTTTCATCGTCCCCATCACGCCTGCGGAGAAGATCACGTTTTTGGCGTGGACGATGCTCTGCGGCTTGAGTAAAGATGTGGAGGGGCGATACTGCACCTCGTACCGCGCACCAGTTTCCAGCGGAGTTGGAAGCGGTTTTACATCCACCACTTCAATCTCGGCTTTGACTTCCGCGCCCATTTTTTCGGCGAAATACAAATAGTTTTTCGGCAGGGTGTTCTTCGCGTTGTGGCGGCATCCCACCATGCATCCGCCGCAGTGTTGACATCCCGCGCGGTCGGGGCCTTCTCCGCCGAAGAATGGATCGGGCACGGTGACGCCTGCTTCGCCGAAATACGCGCCCACATCTGTTGCGCGGAAGCTGTGCCCCATGCCGCGCTCTTCAGCGAAGTCTTTCAAGATCAGATCGGCTTTCCATAGTTTGGGGTTGCGCGCCGCGCCGAGCATTCTCTTTGCGGTTTCATAATGTGGTTTTAGCATTTGTCCCCAGTGCAAAGATTGATTCCACGCAGGCGTGGCGAAGGTTTCGTCGGTGGGGACTTCGAGCACGTTGGCGTAGCCCAGGCTTCCGCCGCCCACACCCGCGCCGTGCAAGACCATCACACCTTTGAGAATGCTGATCTGCAAAATGCCAAATGCGCGTACGGCGGGAATCCAAACATACTTCCAGAATTGCCAGTTGGATTTTGCAAAGTCGTTGTCTTTGAAGCGCTTGCCTTTTTCGAGTACCAAAACCGAATAACCTTTTTCGGTCAGGCGCATTGCCGAAACACTTCCACCGAACCCCGAACCAATGATCACATAATCGTAGACTTGAGTCATCTCGTGCCCTCCGCGTTTTAATTGGCGTGATTATAAGCCAAAGAATCCTGAGGCATGGAAAAAATCACCCCAGCCGTTTTGGGCCAGGGTGGGGGCATTTTTCTTTTGAAGTTTTTTTAGCGCGGTAATGAAAAGGTGATCAGCATTCCATCTTCGGTTTCGTCGATCGCTTCGGTTTTTCCGCCGTGCAGTTTGATGAGCGAAGAACTGATGAAGCCGAGCATGGCCGTATCCATTTCGAATTTGTCGCGTGATTTTCTGCCCGAGCTTTGGATGGTGACCGTTGCGCCGTTGGCGTCGTCGCGTGCCGATAAGGAAAGCGAGCCTTCGGTCACGCGGATGGCGGCGAGGGTCAGCAGGTTGGCGACGATCTGATTGATGCGGGCGAGATCGATGTTGAAGACGGGTTCGGTGATATCGATGTCGGTCGTCAGATTCTTGGTGGGATTCTTGACCTGCCATTGCTCGGCGGTATTGATGAGCACACTGCGCAATTCACATTGCTCACGACTGAGCGAGATTTCTCCATTATTCAAACGCGCCATGTCCACAAGGTTGCCCATCAAAACCAGCATGCGCTGACCGCCGTTATAGACCGTGGTCAGGTCAGTGGTTTGGACGTCGTTGACAGGGCCGTCCATGCCTTTCATTACGACCCGCGTAAAACCGATGATCGCGTTGAGCGGCGTCTTCAGGTCATGCGAAGCCCACGAAAGAAATTCGTCCATGTCGAAGCGGCCAGTGCTGTGATTGTTCCAGACCAGCTTTTCAATGGCTTTCGGGTCGCCAGCCAGCGCGCCCGCCTGCTCATCATTTAATTTATGCGTCTGATACAGGCGGATCGCCAACTCTGTCTTGGCTTCCTCCGCTGTCAGTTTTGCGGCTTGTAATAATTCGGTTGGGATTTCTATAATGGTCTTATCCATGATGGTCTCGCTTGGAATGTTGAAAATAATAAAGGTATGGGTAGTATAGCCGATTGGACTGTAAAAACAAACAGTTTGAATGTCACTTTTAGCAGCGCAGGATGCGAGACCGAGACGCGATTCATTCCGCGCTGTGAGCTGATTCTCGAACTAGGGCAGTTTCGCCCACCTCGAAAAAAGCGGACCCGCCAAATGCCATTCCTGCGAAATCGTATTCTCAGCCAGATACACCCGCCCCGCGGCATCGATATACACCCCCGCGCAATAATTCATTCCTTGTAATTCACCGCTGTACAAATACAACGCATAACTTTCCACATCCCCGCTGACTTGTGACGGTGAAACGATTTCCCCGTCTTTGAGACTCGTCAGCACATCCTGGATCAACTGCGAATTGACAGAGTCCTTGCTCACAGGCGGCGTGGCCGTTGCGATCGTCAGTGAAGAAAAGCGGATCTCGTAGAAGCTGGCGGTCCGCCAATCGAAGGCGGGATGATCGCTGTTCCTGAAGACTCCCACAGGTGACATGAATTCCCACAGCACCACATACGCCGATGGAGCCTGCCCGGGGATGGCGTAAATATCCCCGCCTTCCACCACGCGCCCGACCAGATTTGAATTGTCTGCGCCAGTGACGTTGAGCGCATATTCTGCGTAGTCGCTTTCGTAGGTCGTGTCTTCAGAGGTCAGCGTCTTGCGCGTGTATCCGCTCTGCGCCGAAGCGGACTGGTCATACGCAAACACAGGCGTGGACGAATTCGCCACATACGAGCCGCCGATATAGATCGCCAGCGCCACGCCAAAGATCGCGCAAAGGATGATCCCAGCAATCAGGAAGATCGGCCATTTCTTTCGGGACATGTGGAGTTTCCTTTTCTATGTGATGATGGGGTGCGTCGCACCTTACCGACTGGGTATTTACATTTAACCCGGGTTGTTATCTTGAAATCAAAAGAAGCATGTTACTTGTGAGAGTCCTGGTCTGTTTTACACGAACCATTCCTCACTCAGATCTTTCCATTTGGGATTCATCGAATCGATTAGTGCGATTTTTTTCTTCCTCAGCCAGCCCTTGATCTGTTTTTCGCGCTCAAGCGTGGCATGAATGCTTGAAGTTGATTCGTAATAGACGAGAAACTGAATATTGTATTTGCTGGTGAACCCAGGGATAAGTTTGTTTTTGTGCTCATGCACGCGCCGCATCAGATTATTCGTTACGCCAGTATAAAGCGTGCGCGATTTGTTGGTCATGATGTAGACGTAGTATTCTTTGCTCATAAAAATCCTTGATATGACT